>JBOHZT010000172.1:0-7247 GCA_050738535.1 Steroidobacteraceae bacterium | reverse complement strand
GGCACGCTCGGCGCGAGCGGGCTTAGCCAGGCGGCGTCCGCGGCAGCAGCCTGCATGGCCGCGCCGTCCGCGAGCGCCACCATCGACTTGAGCCGCAAGCACACGTTCTACGGCCACGGCGAGCAGGCCGGCATCCATACGCCGCCGCAGCACTTCGTCCTCTACATGACCTTCGATCTCACCTCCCCGCTGCGCCGCGACTTGCAGGTCCTGCTCGCGCGCTGGTCGGCCGCGATCGCCCAGCTCGTGAACGGTGAGACCATCGGTCAGGTCGAGCCAACCCGCCCAGGCGCCGTGGGATTCGATACCGGCGAGGCGCTCAATCTCGGCCCCGCCTCCCTCACGGTGACCGTGGGGCTCGGTCCCAACGTCTTTGCCGAGAGATACGGGCTTGCGCACGCCAAGCCCGCCCTGCTGCGCGAGCTCAAGCGGCTCCCGAGCGACGCGCTCGAGCCCCGCTACACCGGCGGCGACCTCTCCTTACAGGCGTGCGCGGACGATCCCCAGGTCGCCTACCACGCCATCCGGGATCTAGCCCGCATCGCCAAGGACACGGGCACGGCCGCCACTCGCTGGGCCGTCATGGGGTTCGGGCGTGCCTCGGCCGGCAAGGGCCAGAGCACGCCGCGCAACTTGCTCGGTTTCAAGGACGGCACCCGGAACATCACAGAGGATGTCGATTTCGATCGGTTCGTATGGGTCAAGGACGGTCCCGCCTGGCAGCGCCGCGGCTCCTATCAAGTTGTGCGCAAGATTCAGATGCACATCGAGAACTGGGACACCGACCGCGTCAGCAATCAGGATGACGTCTTCGGGCGCCACAAAGTCTCAGGCGCTCCCCTCACCGGACACGCGGAGTTCGACACGCCGAACTTCACCCGGACCGGCCCCGATGGAAAACTGGTGATCCCGGCCACCGCTCACATCCGGCTGGCCGCCCACGAGAACAACGGCGGGATCAAGATCCTGCGCCGCTCCTACAACTACACGAGCGGCATCAACCAGGTCGGGCTGCTCGATGCCGGCCTGCTGTTCATCTGCTACATGAACGACCCGGCTCACTTCGAGACGCTCCAGAGCAAGCTCGGCGCGGCCGACGCGCTCAACGAATACATCTCCCATATCGGGTCAGCGGTCTTTTTCGTTCCGCCCGCACCCGAGGTCGGCTCGTACATCGGCGAGCGCTTGTTCACCTCACGCCAGCTCGGCGGGCACGTCCGGGGCACGGGCGGCTTATCTCCGGCGGAGTAGCCACTGCGTTACAACAAGCCCGAGCGGGGCACGGCGCGAGCGCCCGTTCTCCCATGCGTGCGCAAGCGCACAGACCGTTCCCGCGGCGCAGGTATGGTCATGACTGTTCCTGACCTGAGTTCTCTCGTTACCATGCGCGGGCGAGTCGGCGGGTGGAGGTGCGAACGGAGATTTGAGCAGCACGCGGCTACTTGCGCGTCCCCGGTTCCACCGGCACACGCATACATGTACATCGAACTGATAATGTCATCCCGCACAGCATGATCGCTGTGACACCTTCGTCCATTTCTGCTCTCGACCGGCGGCACCTATGCGCAGGCTTCGCGAAGCCATCGCTATTCAGAGCCCTGTGGCAGCTCGCCAACACCGCACCGACATTCGGGCTCCTGTGGCTATTCATGGCGTGGAGCCTGGAATTCGGCTGGGGCCATGGCTTGACCGAACTGCTGGCGTTGCCGACCGCCGGATTGTACGTGCGGCTGTTCATCATTCAGCATGACTGCGGACACGGCTCCTACTTCGCTTCGCGACGGGCCAACCAATGGGTCGGCGCCTGCCTCGGCTTGATAACGCTGTTTCCCTTCAGCTATTGGAAACGGACCCATGCCGTCCATCACGGTACGTCGGGCAATTTGGATCGCCGCGGGTTCGGTGACATCACGACGCTGACCGTAAACGAGTATCTAGCAAGCCCCCGCTGGAAGCGCTTGGCCTACCGCTGCTACCGCAGCATGCCACTGATGCTCGGAATCGGGCCGCTCTACCAATTGCTGATCAAGCACAGGTTTCCCTTCGATCTACCGTTGTCCTGGAAGACAGAATGGGCCAGTGTGCTGCTGAATGATGTAATGTTGCTGCTCATCGCTGCGCTCCTCACGTGGCTGCTCGGGTGGCGCGTCGTGTTGCTGACGATGCTAGGGGTGCAGCTGCCGGTCCTGCTGATCGCCGGGGCATTCGGCGTCTGGTTATTCTATGTCCAGCACACATTCGAGGGCGCTTACTGGGTTCGCCAGCAAGACTGGGATCACACTCGAGCGTCGGTTGTCGGCAGCTCCTATTATGACCTGCCGCGAGTATTGCATTGGTTCACGGGCAACATCGGCTATCACCACATCCATCATCTGGCGCCGCGCATCCCGAACTACCGCCTGCGTGCGGCGCTCCAATCCAATTCCGTGCTGCAAGGCCCTCGCAAGCTGACTCTGCGCGCCAGCTTCAAGTGCGCGCGCCTGAAGCTGTGGGACGAAGAACTCGGACGGATGACCGGCATGGTCTCGTTGCAGAGTAGTCGTCGTTATGGACAACGCGCTGCTCAAAGCGCAGCCCGCGCTCGCCGCCGTGATGCGAATCAGGCAATCGGCGGTCCGGCGCCGGAGAAGTAGATCCCGCTCTTCATGCTATCTCGAGGCCGCCGACCGCTCGTGCACTACATCGCACGCAGCAACGCGGCAGTGTCCAGCGTCGCGAAGTTGCAAAACGTGTCGCAGACCGCGTAGGGCAGGATGATGCGGTCGTGGTGACGCATGGCACCGCAGGTATAAACCACATTCGTTGTAGGCGACCCTGGTCCATGACGGGGCGGAATTCACGTTCCGCAAGGGTGAGGTACTGCTGCTGCCCGGTGAAATCGGAGCGTGCCGCTGCCAAACGCCGAGTCCCGTGACTCTACTGGAGATCTCCCTGCCGGAAAGCCCGCAGCCCTGAACGAGCTGCCGCCCCACGCTCGCGATGCCGGTGGGCCTGCGGGCCGTGGCGGCACGACCTGCCACCTCCTGGACGATCAGAGGCTTGCCGGGCTCGGAGCAGGAGACTCCCCGGGCGCACGGGTCCCACTCGTTCCTGCGATCGCAGTAATGGCAGCCGCTGCGGGAACGTCCGCGCCACGGGATTTCCCCCAAAGTCGCCTCAATCTGTCGAGGAAGCGCTTCCAGCCGGTCTCAACCAATTCGTTCGACATGCGAGTCTCCGCGCGCCGGTTTAAGCCGGCGAGATGTTGTGGAAGGGGGTGCCGCGATGGGCATTCCTACTCCGACTCAAGCCTGCCAGACGATGCACGAACGCGCGCAACCCGTCGGTACGGTGGCGAGCATAGTCATTTCGTCGCGTTATGCCGGTACGGGTACGCGCGCTCAATGTCGGTACGCTGACACGCGTTGGCCGGTAGATCCGAGTGCGGCGAATCGGCCAGGAAACCGAAGCTCCTTGTGCAAGGACAGACGGTAGGTGATGCACCGAACAGACCGCTAACCGGCCGCCGGCCATGCTGGAACACCGCTGGAGAGCGTTCGTGTTACAACCATCGAGGTCCACCGCGAAAAACCACCTGCTTGCCGCTTTGCCCGACCACGATCGCCGCCGTCCGCTCGCACGTTGCGAGCAAGTCGAGCTCCGCTTTCTCGAGGTGCTCTGCAAGCCCGGGGAGCCTATGTCGACACATTTTTTTCCCTTCCGAAAGCGTAACTACTCACGCCCCGACCCCTGTTGGATCGGCGGTTCTGGGCTTGACAATGTAGATAGCGGCTACTACGCTGCGCCTGGTTTCCTCCAATAGGCCGGGTGAGACAGCGATGGGTGCGTATTTTGGATCGAAGGCGACCTCGGGGCTGTGCCAGCCGATCATCGCGCTGATGCCCCCGCACGACACCTATATCGAGAGCCACCTCGGCGGCGGGGCGATCATGAAGCGCAAGCCCCCGGCGCTGCGCAACGTCGGCGTCGACCTCAACGAGCGCGCACTGGAAAGATTTCAGTGCGAGTATCCGGTGG
The DNA here is from genome assembly GCA_050738535.1 of Steroidobacteraceae bacterium. Classification (GTDB taxonomy): domain Bacteria; phylum Pseudomonadota; class Gammaproteobacteria; order Steroidobacterales; family Steroidobacteraceae; genus JASHUC01. Next base: position 3,230 of record JBOHZT010000172.1, on the reverse strand, counting down.
AGCGGGTGCACGAATGCGCGCACCGGTTCCTGGCGGACTTTGAGTATCGGGGCCGGGAGCTCGTCTACTGCGATCCGCCGTACCTGCATTGCATGCGCTCCTCGGACCGGCGCTACCGGTTCGAGTACGAGGAGCGCGATCACCGGGAGCTGCTGCGGCTGCTGCGCAGCCTGCCGTGTCAGGTGATCCTTTCGGGCTATCCGTCGGCCTTGTACGAGCAGGAGCTGGTCGACTGGAGGAGCCTGGAGCTTCAAGTGATGAACCAGGGCGGCGTGCGTACCGAGAAGGTGTGGTTCAACTTCAGCCCCGACCGGGCCCATTGGGCGCGCTACGCCGGTAAGGACCACACCGACCGGCAGCGCATCAGGCGCAAGGCGCAAAGCTGGGCGCAGCGCTACCGGGACTTGCCGCCCGGGGAACGCCTGGCCGTGCTCTCGGGGCTGATGGCCATCGAGGCCGGCGCGTAATCCACCCCTCCGCCCCTCGTGCCGAGCGTCAACCGGCAGTCCCTGCGCGAGGAGTTCGCCGCGCTCAAGGAGCGTCGAGCAACAGTGCACCGAAGGGCAGATGAGCGGGGAGAACCGCGCCCTTTTCCAGGCCCTCCTGATGCTGCTTCAGGTGCTGATGGCGGTGTTCATGGAGAAGCACACCCCGAAGACCAGCGCCAACTCCAGCCGGCCCTCTTCCCAGACTGCGAAGGACGAGAGCGCGCTCGACCACGCTGGCACCCATACCAAGGGCAAAGCGTACGACCCGAGCCGCTCGGCGAACACCCGCACCGTGGAGACGGTGAGGATCTCCAAGGTCAGCGCCTGCGAGGAATGCGGGGAGGATCTGCGCGACCTGCGGCCCCACGGTCACGAACGGCGCACCCAGATCGACATCGTCTTCGAGAAGGTCGCAAGCCACGTCGACGCCGAGATCAAGTCCTGCCCGCACTGCGGCGCGGAGAACCGCGCGCCGTTCCCCGAGGCGTTCGCCGGGCCCGTGCAGTACGGGACGGGCATCAAGGCGTACGCGCTGAATCTCCTCATCGCCCAGATGATCTCCCTCAAGCGCGTGCAGGACTCGATCGAAAGCCTCATCGGCCTGGCGATCTCCGAGGCCACGATCTTGAAGTACGTGCTGCAGCTGCACCTGGCGCTGGCCCGCTGGGAGCGCATGGCCATCGAGCGGCTCCTCACCCAGCCGGCAATGCATGTCGATGAGACCTCTATCCGCGTCGAGAAGCACAACCACTGGATCCACGTCTGCTCGGCAGGGGATATCACCCTGAAGTTCGTCCATGGGAAACGCGGGCTGGAAGCGATGAGCGCCATCGGCATCATCCCCCGCTATGGAGGGGTGATCGTCCACGACTGCTGGGCGTCCTATCTCTCCTACGAGCACTGCGGCCATGGGCTGTGTGGTGCGCACCTGTTGCGCGAGTTGACCTTCATCGTCGAGGCCAACGGCTTCGCCTGGGCGAAGAACATGAAGCGCCTGCTGCAGCAGACTTGCACGCAAGTCACGAAGCGCAAGAGAAAGCGGCTCAGCCCGCGCGAATACGAGAACCTCCAGAAACGATACCGCAACATCCTCACTCGCGCCGCGCGCGAGCTGCCGCCCATCCCTACCCGCCAAAACGGCAAACGCGGCCGGCTAGCCAAGTCTGATGCCCATAACCTCTGGGACCGCTTGAAGGAACACGAGACCGCCGTGCTGCTGTTCGCCAGGGATCCGAACGTCCCCTTCACCAATAACCGCGCAGAACGCGACCTGCGCATGAGCAAGGTGAAACAGCAAGTCTCCGGCTGCTTCCGCAAGACCCAGTTCGCCGAGGCCTACTGCCGCATCTCCAGCTACCTTCAGAGCATGGCCAATCGCGGCTACAATCCCCTGGTCGCTATCCAAATGGCTCTCTCCGGTCAGCTGTACGCGAAATCGGGTGAGTAGTTACCTGAAAGCTTCGTCTCTCTGATCAGTCCCGTCGACGGTCACGGCGATCTCGAAGTCGGCCTCGTCGGTGATGAAGGCATGGTGGGCGTCTCCGTGCTGATGGGCATGGATACCTCACCCGTGCGCACGCTTGTGCAGGGCGCCGGCGCCGCCTGGCGAATGGAGTCCGCAACATTCCACCGCGAGCTCAAACGGAGTGCCACACTGCAACGAAGCCTGAACCGCTACCTCTATGTCACTATGAACCAGCTCGCCCAGACGGCCGGTTGCACGCGCTTCCATCTCGTCGAGGCGCGGCTCGCCCGCTGGCTGTTGATGACCCGCGATCGCGCGCATGCTGATGAATTCCGCATCACGCATGAATTCCTAGCCTACATGCTGGGCGTGCGCCGCGCCGGCGTCACTCGAGCCGCCGGGCTTCTGCGCAAGCGCAAGCTGATCCAGTACAGCCGCGGAAAGCTCACGATCCTCGACACACTGGGCCTTGAAGCCGCAACGTGCGAGTGCTACGCGGCGGACAAGGACACGTATGATCGGATGCTGAGTTAGTCAGGACACGAGCCCATTTTTGATCGCTCCGCGAAGGCGGAGGGGAATGAGGGCTGTGTGCGCTATCGCACATTGGGGTGACGGTTCGGCTATACTTTCGCGCATCGAAACTAGTCATGACGATGCTTCGGGAGGCATCAATCTGTGCTCTGGGCGCCAGCCGAGTGGCTGCCGTCGCGGCTAGGCCAGAACGCAATCGGCGGACAAACCGCTGCCTCGCTCACCTTCGGGTACGCGGTGACCACCATCGTGGCATTGCGGCCCGGAGGATGATTTGCTCCATATCGGCGAGAAACTGCGCCGTTGGTGGTCACGGTGACGGTTTGATGACCAATTCTGTCCCTAATCCGCAACAAAATCGCCTGCTCGCTATGCTCTCGGCCGCGGTGCGGGCGCGACTTTACCCTCACCTGCGGCTCGTCCCCATGCCGCTCGGCAAGGTCTTGTACGAGTCCGGCGACGTGCTGCGCCATGTCTATTTTCCGACTGACTCCATCGTGTCGCTATTGTATGTGCTCGACGACGGCGCCTCGGCGGAGATCTCCGTGGCGGGCAATGACGGCCTGATCGGCATCTCGCTGTTCATGGGCGGTGAAACTACCCCGAGCCGGGCGGTCGTGCAGAGGTAACCGGTAAGCCCGCGGCGTACTTCCCAGGCTCGCAGGAGTCCGGACAATCGCCGGCTTGGTCCATCACTGGAGCAGGCGATGCAGAAGGGCGCGGTTCATCGAGGTGGGGAGAAG
>JBOHZT010000171.1:0-7262 GCA_050738535.1 Steroidobacteraceae bacterium | reverse complement strand
CGTACTCGGACCAGCTGCGGTCGGTTTCACCGTGGTCGGGGATGAGCGACCGCGCGAGTTGATCCGCGTCGTGGTCGCTCGCGATCTCGCCGAAGAGGTCCCACTGGGGGGAGTCCGCGTCGAACGGGCTCAAGATCACGTCTCCGCGCTCGCGGTCATGGAAGCGCCGCAAGTATCCGCGGTCGGGATCCGCGATGATCGCGGCATCACCTCTCGCGAGCGCGCTGCGCAGCAGCTCGTGAATCGCGGTGCTCTTGCCGGTGCCGGTGGTGCCGATGAGCTTGAAGTGCTTGGTCTCGTCCTGCGCGGCGACGGGAATACCCGCGAGCCGGATTTGTCCCGCATGTCCGGCTCGCGCCGAGGTCCGGGCGCGGGTGGAGCTCTCGCGGCGCTCTCGCGGGGCAGGAGTGTCCGAGACGACGGCACCGCGCCGGTATCCGGAGTTGGAGGGGATGCGCGCCAGCCTGCAGCCGCTCGCGTAGCCCAGCGCGGCGGCCGCCGCGGCGCCGACGGCGAGCTGAGTCGCCGCGAGGCCTGTGAAGGAGAGGCCGTGCGCGAGTGTCGCTGCCACGGCCAGAATCATGCAGGTGAGGAAGGTGACCGGCACGGCGAGCGCCGGCGCGGCGATGAGCCGCGAGAGCGGCGCGCGGCCGCGGATGAGACCGGCGAGCAGCGGCACTCCCACGCAGCCGTAGGCGAGCGCGAGCCCGGACCAGCCGTGCAGCAGTGCGGCGATCCCGGGGCCCTGGAACATCGGTGATGCTCCTAAGATCCACTGGCCGCGATCCGACGGCCGCGCGGCGCTCCTTCAGGTCTTGCCGGCGGCGGCCGGCACGCTCTGTGCGGGAGCCGCTGCCGCGGCGGATTTGAACGTGCCCTCGCTGCGCTTGCGCTCGTAGATCTCCTCGCGGTCGACCGCCACGCTCCGCGGTGCATCGATCCCGATGCGCACCTGGTTGCCCTTGACGGCAAGCACGGTGACGATCACATCGTCGCCAATGTGGACGGTCTCGCCCGAGCGGCGTGTCAGTATGAGCATGAGTGGATCCCTCGGCGGCGGCGCGCGGGTGCCAGGTACCGAATGTGGGTCAACGCATCCTTGTGCACGAGGCTGTCCTGCGGGCGCTGGTGGCTGCTCTTCGTCTTGAGGCGGGTCGGCCGCCCATTTATAGGCGCCTCGCCCCCTCGTCCGCAAGTTGCGCTGCAGCAGAGGGCCTAGAGCCGCAGGATCCCGACGAGGATCGTGAGCACGGTGAGCGGCGCACCGACCTTCAAGTACGTCCAGAAGCCGATCCGCACGCCTGCCGACTGCGCGCCGCGCGCGACGATGAGATTGGCGATGGAGCCGACGAGGGTGAGATTGCCGGCGAGCGTCGCGGCCATGGCGAGCGTGAGCCAGGCGCGCCGGGGGTCATGCAGCGCCGCGATGAACGGCTTCAACACGAGCACCGCCGGCACGTTGCTCACCAGGTTCGAAAGTACGGCCGTGATCGCGGCGAGGACGGGGACTCGCTCGAGCCGCAGCGCGCCGATGATGGACTGCGCTTGTCCGGTGATCACCCACTTCTGCAGACCGGCGACGACGATGAATAGTCCTGCGAACATCGCGAGCAGCGGCCAATCGATCTCGGCGTAGATGCGCCGCGACTCGACCCGGCGCGTGATGAGCATGAGCGCGCCTGCGCCGATCGCGACGGCCGCTGGCGGGAGCCCTGCAAAGAATCCCGCCATCATCGCAAGGGTTACGACGGCCGTCTTGCCGAGGGAGGGCCGTTCGGGCGCGAGCGCCTGCGCACGCGTGGCTGCAGGCTCGGCGCGCAGCGGCTCCCAGGACCAGAACTCGTGCCGGAAGCCGAGCGCGAGCCCTGCGATGGTGATGAGCAGGCCGATGCCGGCGACCGGCGCGAGGGCGGCCGCGAACGCGGCGTACGGGATTCCCGAGGCGCTGCCGATGATGATGTTCTGCGGATTGCCGGTGATCGTCGCGACGCTCCCGACGTTGGCCGCCATCGCGACGGCGAGCAGGTACGGGACCGGCTGACGCTTCAAGCGCACCGTGAGCTCGTAGACGAGCGGCGTCATGACGAGGCACACCGCGTCGTTCACCAGGAACGCCGAGAAAAAGCCCGCGACGAGCACCACCGCCGCGAGCAGGAGCAGCGGATAGCGCGCGCGTGCCGCGGTCCAAGCGCCCACGATCTCGAAGCAGCCCGAGAGCTTCAGGCTCGCGACCACGATCATCATCCCGAGAAGCAGCGTGAGCGTGCCGAGATCGACGGCGCGATACGCCTCATCGAGCGAGAGCGCGCCGCAGGCCACCATCGCCGCGGCGCCCGCGAGCGCCGCGCCCGCGCGATCGAGCCTCAAGCCCGGAATTCCCCCGAGCGCCATCGCGAGGTACGTCAGCGCGAACACGGCGATGGCAGCGACTTCGGTCGGCACGGTGTCGGCTCGTCAGCCCTGCGACGGCTCAGGCGGCCGCGGGCGGCTCGTCCGGCCGGGCGCGGGCAATGCTAGAATCTAGGGTGCTTTCGTTCCGGCGAACCATGCTCGAGAGCGTCCGCGCCATTGCATTCGATCTGGATGATACCCTCTGGGACGTCGAGCCTGTGCTCGCGCGCGCCGAGCGGCGGCTGCTCGAGTGGATGCGCGAGCACTGCCCGCGCATTCCCGAGCGTGTCTCGCCGGAGGAGATGCGGGCGGCGCGGATGCGGCTCGCCCTCGAGCAGCCCGAGTGGTCGCACGACTTCACGTATCTGCGCAGCGAGTCGCTCGCTCGACATGCGCGCGAGTGCGGGTACGACGCCGAGATCGCCCGCAGGGCGTTCGAGGTCTTCTATGCCGCGCGCAACGAGCTCGAGCCCTTTCGGGACGTACGCCCTGCGCTCGAGCGGCTGAAGGGGCGCTACGTGCTCGCCTCGCTCTCGAACGGCAATGCCGACCTCGACCGGATCGGCCTCGACGACTTGTTCGCGGTTTCCCTCAATGCCCGGCTCATCGGCGCCGCCAAGCCTCACCCGAGGTGCTTCGAGCGCCTCGCGGCCGATCTGCGACTCGCGCCGGCACAGATTCTCTACGTGGGAGACGATCCTCGCGTCGATGTCGAAGCCGCCCACGCGGCGGGCCTGCGCGCAGCGTGGATCAATCGCTGCCGACGCCCATGGCCGCCGCAGATCGGCCGGCCGGACCTCGAGACGCCCGATTGCCTCGCGCTCGCCGAGGCGCTCGAGGCTGGCGCGCGATGATCGCCGCGGCGCGAGCTTGGCCAGGCGCGGCGGCTTGCAAGCGGGGTCGCGGATGAGCGAGGCCTTTGTCTGCGATGCCATTCGCACGCCGTTCGGCCGCTACGGCGGCGCGCTCGCGCAGATCCGCGCCGACGATCTCGCAGCGGTCCCTCTGCGTGCGCTGATGCAGCGCCATGCTCAGGTCGACTGGGCGCAGCTCGACGATGTGATCTACGGTTGCGCCAACCAGGCCGGGGAGGACAACCGCAACGTCGCCCGCATGGCGACGCTCATCGCCGGGCTGCCGCAGACGGTGCCGGCAGCGACTCTCAACCGGCTTTGCGGCTCGAGCCTCGATGCGGCGGCTGCGGCGGCGCGCGCCATCTGGGCCGGCGAGGCGCAGCTCGTCGTGGCGGGCGGCGTCGAGAGCATGACGCGCGCGCCCTACGTCATCGGGAAAGCCGGCCGGGCCTTTGCGCGCGGCGCGCGGCTCGAGGACTCGACGCTCGGCTGGCGCTTCGTGAACCCGCTCATCGAGGCGCGCTTCGGCAGCGACTCGATGGCGCAGACGGCGGAGAACCTGGTCGCCGAGCGCGGCATCTCACGCGAGGACCAGGATGCCTTCGCGCTGCGCAGCCAGCAGCGCTACGCGCGGGCACGGGCGGCGGGATTCTTCCGGCGGGAGATCGTGCCGGTCGCGATGGAGCAGCCGAAGGCGCCGCCGCGCTGTGTCGAGGCGGACGAGCATCCGCGGCCGGACACGAGCCTCGAGGCGCTCGCGCGCCTTCCGGGCGTGGTGCATCCCGGCGGCTCCGTCACGGCGGGGAATTCCTCCGGCATCAACGACGGCGCCGGCGCGCTGCTGATCGCGAGCGAGGCCGCCGCGCGGCGTCACGGCTTGACGCCGCGCGCGCGTATCGTCGGGAGCGCCGTCGCCGGCGTCCCCCCGCGTATCATGGGCATCGGGCCCGTCCCGGCCACCCGCAAGCTCCTCGCGAGAGCGAAGCTCACGCTCGCCGCGCTGGACGTGATCGAGCTCAACGAGGCGTTCGCGGCGCAGTCCCTTGCCGTGCTGCGCGAGCTCGGTCTGCCGGATGATGCCGATCACGTCAATCCGAACGGGGGCGCCATCGCCGTGGGCCATCCGCTCGGGGCGAGCGGTGCTCGCCTCGTCGCCACGGCGCTCAATCAGCTCGAGACGGCGGGCGCGCGGCGCGCGCTGTGCACGATGTGTATCGGCGTCGGACAGGGGATCGCGCTCGCGCTCGAGCGGATGTGACCGGGGTCGGCCGATCGCAGCACCCGTGAGCTGCGGTGCGCCCTGGCCGCGAGCTGCCACCGGCCGCGGCTCACTTCTCCGGCAGCGCGACGGAAAGCTCGAGCACCTCGTGGCCGGCCGCGCGATCGAAATTGATGTGCACGGCCTCCGGGTCGACATTGACGTACTTGCGGATGACCTCGAGCAGCTCGCGCCGCAGCAGCGGCAGGTAGTCGGGGCCGCCGCGGGCGGAGCGCTCCTGGGCGACGATGATGCGCAGCCGCTCCTTGGCGACCTGCGCCGACGGCGGCTTGCGGCGAAAGAGATCGGCCAGCCGCATCTCAACCTCCGAACAGGCGGGCGAAGAAGCCCTTCTTGGGCTCATCCGTGAAGCGCAAAGGCACCGAGTCCCCCAGCAGCCGCGCGACGGCGTCCTGGTAGGCGTGCGCCACGATGCTCTGATCGTTGAGGATGACGGGCGTGCCGGAGTTCGATGCGCTGAGCACATCGGTGGATTCCGGGATGACGCCGACCACGTCGAGCCCGAGGATCTCCTTCACGTCCGCGACGCTCATCATCTCGCCGGCCGCCACGCGCCGCGGACTGTACCTCGTGAGCAGCAGGTGCTCGCGCACGCCGCCGTTGCCGTTCTCGGCGCGGCGGGTCTTGCTTGCGAGCAGGCCGAGGATCCGGTCCGAGTCGCGGACCGAGGACACCTCGGGATTGACGACCACGATGGCACGATCGGCGAAGTACATCGCGAGGTGCGCGCCCTTCTCGATCCCGGCCGGGGAGTCGCACAAGACGAAATCGAAGCCGTCGGCGCTGAGCTCGTCGAGCACGCGCTGGACGCCTTCCGTCGTGAGGGCGTCCTTGTCGCGGGTCTGGGACGCCGCGAGCACATAGAGATTCTCGATCCGCTTATCGCGGATGAGCGCCTGCTTGAGGGTGCACTCGCCGTGGATCACGTTGACGAAGTCGTACACCACGCGGCGCTCGCAGCCCATGATGAGATCGAGATTGCGCAGGCCGATGTCGAAGTCGATCACGGCCACGCGCTTGCCGCGGTGGGCGAGTCCGCACGCGATGCTCGCCGAGGTGGTCGTTTTGCCCACGCCCCCCTTGCCGGACGTGACCACGATGATTTCCGTCAATGCTCGATCTCCTATCCCGAAGGCGCGACTTTGAGCTCGGTGCCGTCCAACCATGCCTGCACGGCGCGCCCGGCGAGCTCCGCCGGAAGCGTCTCGAAGATCCGGAACACGCCGGCGACCGAGACGAGCTCCGCATGGAACTCCTGGCAGAAGATCCGGGCCGACGTGGCGCCGTGCGCGCCCGCCAGCGCGCGTCCGCGCAGCGCCCCATACACGTGCACCGAGCCGTCCGCCATCACCTCGGCGCCCGCGCCCACGCTGGCGGTTACCACGAGATCGCGCTGACGGGCGTAGACGCGCTGGCCCGACCGCACCGGGAGCGTGTGCAGCTGGCCGAACGTCTCGGGCTCCGCGGCCGCGACGGGCTGCAGCACCGGCGGCGGCTTGCTCGGCGCGCGAAACTGCGCGAGCACCGGCAGCTCGAGCGCGCGCGCCAACGATTCGGCGTACGCGGGCCCACTGACGATGCCGACCGGAAGCATGCCGGCTCTGCGCACCGCATCGAGCACGGCGCGCATTTCGGTCGCGGCCGGCTCCTGTCCGAGCAAGCTCAGGTCGAGGCACACCGCCGCGCGCTCGAAGAAGCGCGGCGCCGTCGCGACCCGGCCGGTCAGCTCGTCGAGAATGGCGCCCGCGTCGATGGTGCGGACGCGGACCTGTGCGAGGTCGAGCGGTCCGAACCGAATCTCGAGCGCGGAATCCTCTCTCGCCTCGGCTGCTCTGCTCATGGTGTCAAGCCGGAAAGCGGCGCAGTGTACTCGGCTCCTCGGGCACCGCCAAATGGGAGTTGCGTCGAGCGACCGGGCGAGCTAGCGTCGCGCGGTGGTCAAGCTGCTTCTCTGGCTCATCCTGCTCGTGCTCTGCTGGCCGCTGGCGCTGCTCGCGCTCTTCGTTTGGCCGATCGTCTGGCTGATCTCGCTGCCGCTGCGCCTGTTCGGCATTGCATTCGAGGCCGTATTCGCGCTCGTCGCACTGGCGCTCTTCATGCCGGCGCGGGTGCTCGGCAGAGGACTCGGCTCGCGCTGGTAGGGAAGCGCTCGTCTCAGACCGGTGTGCCCTGCGAGCCTGCGCCGATGCGCTCGAGATAGAGCTGCAGCTGCAGCACGAAGTGGTGCACCTGCGGCCAGTGGTGCCAGGCGAGCCAGCCGCACAGGATCACGAATCCCATCCACAGCAGCGTGCCCCAGAGCGCCGTCCAGCTTTGCAGGAACGGGTCGTAGTGCCCTATGCGGTGTGCTGCGTGCAGCGGCGAGGACACCGCGAAGTACAGCACGATGAGGATCACGATGCCCGCCCAGAGCGGGATCTGGCGGGGCAGGCCCCAGCCGAAGAGGGCGTGAGTCGCGACCAGCGAGCCGATCGCGAGCACCAGCGCGATGAAGAGGAGCGCGCCAAAGAGGGCCGCGATCGAGATCACGATGCCGCCCAGGATGTGGGCGGCATAGCCGGCGTCCAGCGCCTGTCCGTCCCACGCGGGCGGCGGTGCGGACGACTCCGGGTGCCAGCGCTGCTGCCACCGCTGGCCGCGTCCGAACTGCCGGGCTCGCGCGCGGAACTGGCGCGCGCAATAGCGGTCGTAGCGGCGCTGCGCGCGGGCGCGGCGGCGCCATTGGCGGCCGTCCTTGA
>JBOHZT010000170.1:0-7311 GCA_050738535.1 Steroidobacteraceae bacterium | reverse complement strand
GAAGATGATGTCCGTGGCTCGTCCGATGATCTTCGGGCCGATCACCGAGAGCGCGACGCTCACCACGCCGAGGACGATGACGCACACGACGCGGAAGCGCTCGGGGCGCAGGTGTCCGAGCAGGCGGCGGGCCGAGGGCCAGAAAGTCATCGACTTCTCGGCCGGTCGTCCGACGTTCATCCAGGCCGGTCCCCGGCCGGTCGGCTGGCCGGCGGGCGGCAGCCGCTTGGCCACGCCGCCTGGCCGTCCGGCGCCTGGGCGGCCTGCGCCCGGCCGCGGATCGCGCGCGCTCATGCGGCCTCCTTGACGGAGAGCTGCGATGCCACGATCTCCGCGTAAGTGCGGCAGCCGCGCAGCAGCTCCTCGTGCCGGCCGAGCCCGACGAAATTCCCGCCATCGAGCACGGCGATCTGATCGGCATGCATGATCGTCGAGACGCGTTGTGCGACGATGATCACGGCGGCGTTCCGGGTGACCGGACGCAGCGCGGCACGCAGCCGCGCGTCGGTGCCGAGGTCGAGCGCGGAGAACGACTCGTCGAACAAGTAGATCTCGGGCTTGCGGACCAGTGCACGGGCGATCGAGAGCCGCTGCCGCTGGCCGCCCGAGACGTTGGTGCCGCCTTGCGCGATCGGCGCATCGAGACCGTCCGGCATGGCCTCGACGAAATCCCGCGCCTGCGCCACCGTGAGCGCTTCCCAGAGATCCTCGTCCGAAGCGTCCGGATTACCATAGCGCAGATTGCTCGCGACCGTCCCGGAGAACAGGTACGGCCGCTGGGGCACGAGCCCGATCCGCGTCCACAGCAGATCCGGATCGAGCTGCCGCACATCGACGCCATCGACCAGCACCGCGCCGAGCGTCGCGTCGAACAATCTCGGGACCAACGACACGAGCGTCGTCTTGCCTGCTCCGGTGCTTCCGATGATCGCGAAGGTCTGACCTGCGCGCGTGCGGAAGGAGATGTCCCGCAGCACGGGATCGCTCGCGCCGGGGTACTGAAAGCACACCGCTCGGAACTCGACCTCGGCGCGCGCGGACACCACGCGCACCGGATGAGCGGGCAGGGCGACGGAGGACTCGGTGTCGAGGACCTCGCAGATGCGGTCGGCGCACACGGCGGCACGCGGGATCATCATGATCATGAAGGTCGCCATCATCACCGACATGAGGATCTGCGTGAGATAGACCAAGAAGGCCGTGAGCGCACCGATCTGCATCTGTCCCGCATCGATTCGCAGGCCTCCGAACCACATCACGCCGGCACTCGAGGCGTTCAGGAGCAGGATCACGCTCGGGAAGATGAGCACCATCAGGCGTCCTGCGCGCAGCCCGGTGTCGGTGAGCGCCACGTTCGCGGTGGCGAACCGCTGCGTCTCGACGGCCTCGCGGACGAACGCGCGGACGACGCGGATGCCGCTGATCTGCTCCCTCAAGATGCGGTTGACCACGTCTATGCAGGTTTGCATGAGGCGGAACTGCGGCACCATGCGCTGGATCACCAGCCCGATGATGATCGCGAGGAGCGGTACGCTGACGCCGACCAGCCACGACAGGCCGATGTCCTCGTGCAGCGCCATGATGATGCCGCCGATGCACATGATGGGCGCGGTGATCATCAAGGTGCAGGTCATGGCCACGAGTGTTTGGACCTGCTGCACATCGTTCGTGTCGCGGGTGATGAGCGAGGGGGCTCCGAAGCGCGCCACCTCGCGCCCCGAGAATTCGCTCACGCGCCGGAAGATCGCCGCCCTCAGGTCCCGGCCGAGGCTCATGGCAGTGCGGGAGCCGTAGTAAGTCGCCGCGATCGAGCACGCGATCTGCGCGAAGCTGATGATCAGCATCCAGCCTCCGGTCCGCAGGATGTAGCCGGTGTTCCCCTTGGCGATACCGAGATCGATGATGTCCGCGTTGAGATTCGGCAGGTAGAGCGAGGCGATCGTGCTCGCGAGCTGCAGCGCGACGATCGCGAGGAGCCAGCGGCCGTAGGGGCGAAGGTACTCGCGGAGCAGGCGGATCAGCATGGCGTGCGGCCTTTCGAGCGAGCGGCGGGGCGGCTAGAGATCTCGCCGGGGCGCGCATGGTCCCGGCCAAGGCGTGAGGAGCGCTCGCCGGCGCGAGCGCGAACCCCGTCGAGGATGACGCCGACGATCTCCTCCGGCGTGAGGAGCTTCCCATCGGTGATGCCTGGGTGGGAGCCGGAGAACAGCAGATAACGCAGCACCCGTTCCGCCTCGGGGGGCGCGACTCGCAGCGCGTCCCGATCCGGCTCGATCAGCCGGATGATCGCTGCGCCGACGATCTCCGAGGGGCGCGGGCGCCTCAAGTGGGGCTTGTCCCGCAACGGCCCCGTCCCGCGCAGCACCATCATCAGATGGATGACCGAGGTGAGCCAGCGCTGCACGATTCGCACGATTTCGATGAGCCGCGGCTCGAGCGCCAGCGAGGGATCGATCTCCTCGAGCGCCGTGACCACCGGGGCCGGATCGAACGCCGCGTCGATGCATGCCTGGATCAGACTGTCCTTGTCGGGGAAGACGCGAAAGATCGTGCCCTCGGCGACGCCCGCCGTCTCGGCGATCTGCCGGGTGCTCACCTCGATGCCGTGCTTGCGGATGAGGGGGAGCGTCGCAGCGATCAGCGCCGCCCGGCGCGCGCCCGGCGGCAGGGGGCGGGCACGCCGGCCGGTGGCGGTTTGCGCGAGAGAGCCCATCGGCGCAGCATAGCACGAATGAGTGAGAACTCACTCATTCGTGGCGAAAGGGTGAGCGGCCGGGCCCGCAGCGTTGGCGCGCACGGCACGCGATCATGCCGCTGGCCGGGGCTCCACGGCGCGCAAGGTCTCCCGATGCTCGAGAAAAAAGCTCCGCAAGGACTGCGGCTTGTGTCCGGTCAGCTTCTCGACGTCATCCGAGAGCACCTCGAGAAAACCTTCCCGGATCGCCCGCTCGAACGAGACCATGTCGTTGCTGGACCAGGGGACCCCGTTGGAGACGTGATCGTCGAGGGCCTCGCGCGGGACCCCCAGCGAATCGAACATCCGGTACATCCCCTCGTCGTCCACGAGCGTGTACTCGATCGGCCGGCCCGAGAGTTCGCAGGCGAGGGCGGCGACCTGGCGGAAGGACAACAGCTGCGGGCCGGTGATGTTGTAAGTGCGATTCTCGTGCCCGGCGCTGGTGAGCACGGCGACCGCCGAGGCGACGCAGTCGCGGCGTGTGACGAAACCGATCTTGCCCTCGAGGGCGCTCGCGAGCCAACGCCCGCTCGCGATTGCGAGCGGGGCCGCCACCTCCAGCATCGCATCCGCGTACTGGCTGTCGCGCAGCGCCGTCCAGGCCGCGCCGCTCTCCCGGAGCATGTCCTCGGTTGCGCCATGCTCCTTCGCGACGAGCGCGGGATTCGCGGGGCCGGCATTGACGAACGAGGTGTACACGATGTGCCTCACGCCCGCCCGGACCGCCGCATCGATGCAGTTGCGGTGCTGCGGGAGGCGTTTGCCGACCCGCCCGGTGCTGATCATCAGCAGCTTTTCGCCGCCCGCGAATGTCGAGAGGAGCGACGCCGGATCATCGAAGTCGCCTTGGCGCGTGATGGCGCCGCGCGCCGCGAAAGCGGCGAGCTTCTCGGGACGACGGCTCATCAGGATGAGGTCGCCTGCCGGCACGCGCTTCAGAAGCTCCTCGACCGCAAGGCGGCCGTAGTTGCCGGATGCGCCGCTCACGATCAGCTTCATGTCGGACTCCGTCTCGCAAGGGGTGGGAGCGCCGCTCGTACGCACGACGAGCCGAGGTAGACCCTCGGCGCGCGGCGCGGCGGCCAGCGCGGAAGGCTAGCCAAATCCGGTGCGGGCGACAAGGCGCGGGGAAGGCGGAGGACCGGGAGACGTGGAGGACCCGGGGGAAGCAGGCGGCGCGGGGTGCTGTAGCGCTCGTGGCGCTGGCGGTGCGGTGCGCCTCAGCTTTCGCCCTGGGAGGCCGCGCTCCGAGGGTGCTTCGCCCGGGTGAGGGAGTGGAGCACGCCGTTCAAACGCTCGGCCTCGCGCGGCCGCATCTTGCGAAGCGCACTCCAGCCGGCTGCGGCGAGCTGGCATGCCTCCTCGGTGCGCCCGGCGTCGCCGAGCGCGATCAATGCGCACACGAAGAGGCGACTGAGCGCCGCGAGCGGGTCTGCAGCAGGGGCTGCAGCAGGTCCTGCGCCAGGCGCCGAGGCGGGGTCTGCGATAGTCTCTTTGGTAGGCTCCCTCGGAGAGTCTGCGGCGGGCTCGATGCTCATCGGGATTCTTGGATCCCGAGCTGGTCGCGGGCCGCGTCGGACATCTTCTGGACCGACCACGCCGGCTCCCAGACGAGGTCGATGTCTACGTCCCGGATTCCCGGAATGCGCAAGCCTCGCTCGCGGACGCCGTTCTGGATGTATTCCTGGGCAGGGCAGCCGGGCGTCGTCATCGTGAGATGCAGCCACAACACCTCTCCATCGACGCCGATGCCGTAAATGAGTCCCAGATCGACGATGTTGCAGCCGAGCTCCGGGTCGAACACCTCGCGCATGGCCTCGAGGACATCGACCAGCCCCGGAACGCCGCCGCTCTCCGCGCTCATGACTGCGGCCCGCGGCGGATGAGCAGCCGCACCGTGCCGTCCGGCTGCGGCTCGGTCCGTATGAGAGCACGGCGCTGCTCGAGCTGCGGATAGAGGAATACCGGCTCACGCTCGTTGATCGCCTCGAGCACCCCGCCCGCCGGGAGTTGCTCGAGGGCCTCGAGAATCCGCACCAGCGGCTCGGGGGGGCCGAGCCCGCGGTTGTCGAGCTGCACGAGGGGCGCCGGCCAGTCCCGCGTGTCCGTTGCATCGTGGGCGCCGCGCGCCGCCTTTTCTACCGGCGGTGGGGCGGAAGACGGAGAGAACACGACCTCCCAATCCCCGCGGCCGCGCTGCTGCGCCTTGTGATCGAAGCCTTTGCGGGCGAGCACCGTGTAGAGCGGCAACGGCTCGAAAGTCGCGAGGAGTTTCAGGCTCTGTCCAGGCGCGAGAGTCGCCACGGTCTCGAGGATCCGCGCGAGCGGCTCCTCGCCGCGGCGCAGGCTTGCCCGCACATCGAGCGTCAGGGGTTCAGGCTCCGGCACAGGCCTTCTCTTCGGTGAGCGGTCATCGGGGAATGCAAGCCTACGAGCCTGCCTGCAAACCAGCCTTGACGCCGGTCAATTGCTGTCCCGAGCCGTACCGCTAGAGTCTCGCAAGTGCCAGGAGAATCGCCAATGGGTTTGAGACGAGAGGACACGGCGCTGCGGGGGCGTCAAGAATCGAGCGGGCAGGGCGTCCGGGCGGCGGGCGAGCCTCTCGACGAGCGCAGCCTCTCGGGGCTGTTCGCGGCGTATACGCTGAGCGCCACCGTGTGGCTCGTCTTCGCCACGTTCATCGGCCTGGTCCTCGCTTACAAATTCGGCGCGCCGGATTTCGGGAAGGGCGCCTGGCTCACGTTCGGGCGGCTGCGGCCGATCCATACCAACGACACCTTCTACGGCTGGGCGAGCATCGGCCTCGTCGGCGTCGCCTACTACGTCGCCGCGCGCAGCTGCCGCACTGCGCTCTTTAGCGCCCGGCTCGCCTGGATCGGGCTCGCGCTCTTCAATCTCGCGGCTTTGCTCGGTACCGCTGCGCTCGACATGGGCTACAACGCGGGCGACCTCGAGTATCGCGAGTGGCCGTGGCCGATTCGCTTGATCTTCGCGGCGGCACTCGTGGTGACCGGCTACAACCTCCTCGCGACGCTGTTGCGCCGCCGAACCGCGGAGATCTATCTCAGCAACTGGTACACGGCCGGGGCGGTGCTCTGGACCATCATCATCGCGACGGTCGGGATACTGCCCTGGTACCAGTATGGGCTGGGCCAGGTCGCCGTGTCGGGCTACTTCATGCACAACGCGGTCGGCATGTGGTTCACGCCCCTGGTGCTCGGGATCTTCTACTACGCGCTGCCGAAGCTGTTGGGCCGCCCCATATACTCTTACGCGCTCGGCGTGCTCGCCTTCTGGACGAACCTCGTCTTCTATCCGATCATCGGCGCGCACCACTTCCTGTTCAGCCCCTTGCCGTGGTGGCTGCAGACGACCGCGATTGTGTTCTCGGTCGCCATGCTGGTGCCTGTCTGGGGCGGCAGCGCCAATTTCCTGCTGACCTTCCGCGGCCGGGCGGGCGAGGTGCTGCATTCCTATCCGCTCGCCTTCTGCCTCGTCGGCGTGCTCGGATACCTGATCGGCTCGACGCAGGGCACCTTCGAGGCGTTCCGCTCGCTGCAGACGGTGTGGCATTTCACGAACTTCACCGTCGGCCACTCGCACCTCACCATGTATGGTTTCGTGACCTTCGGGCTCTGGGGCGGTATCTACGCGCTCCTGCCGCTCGCGACCGGCAAGCAGGCGAGCCGCCTCGGCATGGGGGCGCACTTCTGGCTCGCCGTGGTCGGCTGCTTCATCTACGTGATCTCGCTCTCGATCGGCGGCACCGTGCAAGGGCTCGACTGGAGTCACGGGCGGCCGTTCATCCAGTCCGTCGTGGACATGAGCCCGTATTACGTGTGGCGTGGCATTGGCGGGATGCTCATGTTCCTCAGTCATCTCGTCTTCGCGTGGAACGTGTGGCGGATGATCGCTCGCACACGCGCGCCGGCCGCAGCGGCCGCCCGGCCGCCGGTCATCGAGGAGGAGCTCGCATGAGGAAGCTCCTCGCGATCGTCGGCTCGTCGACGCTGGTCTATCTCGTCCTCGCGCTCCTCATGGCCGTCATCCCCGGCTATGAGCTCTCGCGGACTCCGCCGGGGCCGAACGTGAAGCCGCTGACGCCGATCGAGGCAAAAGGGCGGGCCGTCTATGTCGCAAACGGTTGCAGCTACTGCCACACCCAGCAGGTGCGCCCACTGCCTGAGGACAAGGTCTTCGGGCGGCCCTCCGCGCCGGGGGACTTTGCGTACCAGACGCCGGAGCTCCTGGGCTCCGAGCGCACGGGCCCCGATCTTACGAACGTCGGCGTGCGGCGCGGGAGCGCCGTCTGGCAATACATGCATCTCTACGATCCGCGCTCGGTCGAGCCGGAATCGATCATGCCGTCCTTCGCGTGGCTGTTCCGGGTCGTCGCGGCCGCCCCTGCCGGCGTGACGCCGGTGCCGATCCCGGCGGCGTTCGCTCCGACGCACGGCGTCGTGATCCCGACTCCCAAGGCGCAGGCTCTCGTCGCCTACCTGCTCTCGCTCAAGCAGCCGGCGTTGCCGGGCAAGGCCGGCGCGGCGAGCGGCACCGCCGCAGCCGCCGAATCC
>JBOHZT010000169.1:0-7318 GCA_050738535.1 Steroidobacteraceae bacterium | reverse complement strand
GTATTCGCGCTCGAGCCGCTCCTGGACGATGTCCATGTGCAGGAGCCCGAGGAACCCGCACCGAAAGCCGAACCCGAGGGCTCCGGAGGATTCCGGCTCGTAGTGCAGCGCGGAGTCGTTGAGCCGCAGCTTCGCGAGCGCGTCGCGAAACGCCTCGTAGTCCTCCGAGTTGACCGGGAACAGTCCCGCGAACACCCGCGGCTTGATCTCCTTGAATCCGGGCAGCGGCGCGGCCGCCGGGCGCGCATCGAGCGTGATCGTGTCCCCGACGGGCGCCCCGTCGATCTCCTTGATGCCGGCGACGATGAAGCCCACTTCCCCGGCCGAGAGCGAGCGCTCGGCGATCGACTTCGGCGTGAACCGGCCGAGCTTGTCGACGTGGTGGCTGCGCCCGGTCGACATCACGCGAATCTTGCCGCCGGTCTCGAGCGTCCCGTTGACGACGCGCACGAGCGAGACGACGCCGACGTAGTTGTCGAACCAGGAATCGATGATGAGCGCCTGCAGCGGCGCGGCGGGATCGCCTCGCGGCGGCGGGATCCGCTGCACGAGCGCCTCGAGCAGCTCGGGAACGCCCTCTCCGGTCTTGGCGCTCACGCGGGCGGCGTCCTTCGCCTCGATGCCGATGATGTCCTCGATCTCCTGGGCGACGTGCCCGGGGTCAGCGGAGGGCAGATCGATCTTGTTGATGACGGGCAGGACCTCGAGGCCCTGCTCGATGGCGGTGTAGCAGTTCGCGACGCTCTGCGCCTCGACCCCCTGCGAGGCATCCACCACGAGGAGCGCCCCTTCGCAGGCCGCGAGGGAACGGGACACCTCGTACGAGAAGTCGACGTGCCCCGGGGTATCGATCAGGTTGAGCTGGTAGCGCTGCCCGTCCGCGGCGTCGTAGTGGAGCGTGACGCTCTGCGCCTTGATGGTGATGCCGCGCTCGCGCTCGAGCTCCATCGAGTCGAGCACCTGGGCCTGCATCTCCCGCGCCTCGAGGCCGCCGCAGAGCTGGATGAGCCTGTCCGCCAGGGTCGACTTGCCGTGATCGACGTGCGCGATGATGGAAAAGTTACGTATGAGCCGCATCGAATGTGGGTTCCGCCTCTCGGGCCCGCGTGCGGCCGATCGGGGCGGATTCTATACGGCTTTCGAATCCGGCGCGCCCTTGAGCAGCCGGGCGAGCTCCTCCGCATCGAGCCGATGGCGGCACACGACCGTCCCATCGAGGAGCAGCACCGGTACGTGCAGTCCGTAACGCCGCTGCACGTCGGGGTCGCTGTCCACGTCGAGGACCTCGACCGCTGGCAGCGGCAGCGAGCGGCCGAGCCGCGCGAGGTCCGCGAGCATCTCATCGCACAGCTCACAGCCCGCGCGATGAACGACCGTGATCCGGGACTCCGTCATGGACGAGGCGAGCGCAACTCCAATTGTGCCGGCTGGGCCTGGACGGACTTGGCGATGAATTTGACCGTCTCGGGCGGCACTTCGCCGACGGCCGTGACGGGATGGCCGTCGACCATCGTCGCAAACGTCGAGGTGGAGCCGATCTGCTCGCTGCCGGAGAGCTTGTGGTCCGCGTGCATGTGCGACTCGACGAACACGGAGACCGAGGCGATGCCGTCCGTGTAGACGAGATGCTCGACCAGGCCCGTGGTGCCGGGCATGATCTGCATCGCCCGCACGGACATGTGAAAGCCGGGAGGCAGCTTCAATGCGCTCCACGACGGCATGGGAGCGCCGGCGGCGCTCTCCGCGGACGCGGAGGCGAGCTGCCGCACCCAGGTGAAACCCGTGGTCGGGATGCCGGGCTCGAAGGCCGTGTCGGGAATGTGAGCGGGCGTTGCGATGCTCGCGAACACCACCTGCTCGAGCACCCGGCCGCGCGGATCGCACAGCTGGGTCTTGAGCGGCATCCCCGTCGCTTCGTCGATCCACAGCCGATAGCCGTAGCGGTAACGGTCCTTGGGCGTGACGACGACGAGCTGGGTCTGCTTGCCGATGAGGCGCGCCTGCCTGACCGCCTTGAAGGCGTAATAGCGGCTCGTCGCGGCATCGAACCTCGGCAGCCTCCCGAGGAGCAGGCTCGAGTCAGGCTCGTGCTCGACCAGGACCCGGTGCTGGTCCGGCAGATAGCAGGCGAGCGTCGAGCCCTTGCGGATGAATTCCCGCCCCGACCCGTCGAGCGACATCAGGCGCTCGGTGACGGTGCCGTTCTCCACGCGATGGATGATGCGCAGGGTCTCCACCCGGCCGGCCTGCAGGTGGAAGAAGACGCCATCGTAATTGAGCGTGGTGAGCGCCCGGTTCATGCGCTCGAGCCACTTCTGGGGCTCGCCGGCCGCGGCGGCGCTCGCGCACGCGAGCGCGAGAATGATCCACGTCAACCGCTCGCTAGTGCGACTGAGCTGCATGGGTCATCCTGGCGGTCGGCGCAGCGGCGCTGCCCCGCGCCGCTGCGGCGCTGCCGTTCGCCGCCGGACCCGGCGCTCCCGCGGGAGTCACGTCGGCGACCGTCTCGGCCGCAACGAGCGCGGAGAGGGCACTGCGGCGCAGTAACGGCATGGAGAACTGGCTGTGCGCGACCACGAAGTCCGCGAGCTCGATGGGCGGCGCGAACGAGGAGGGCTCGAGGGGCGGCGGAACGACGAAGCTGTCCGACGCGGCCGCACTCGCGACCGGGCTCGCAACCGCTGCCGCCGCGGAGAGGACCGTCCGACCCGGCGCGATGTTGGCCGCGGCGACGATCGGGGCGGCGCCGAGACCGTCGCGAAGCAGGAAGATCGCAGTGGCCGCCACGCCGGCCGCGACCGCGGCGCCGGCGAGCGGCTGCCACCATCGGTGTACGGGGCTTGCGAGCGCTGCGGCTCCCCCCTTGGCGCCGCCCGTGCTCGGTGCCGGCTCGGCGGCGATCGTGGCGCCGACGCGGTCCGCGAGCTGGCCGTGAAGCCGCAGCACGCCGCCTTCCACGCGGATCGCGGCGCCGATCATCGCGTACCGGCCCCAGCGCGCCTTGAGCTCCCCGTCGCGGGAGAGCCGCCGGGCAAGCAGCTCGCATTGCGCTGCGGGCAGCTCGTCATCGAACATCGCGGACAGTTGACTGTCGAGCTCGTCGTGCATCATCCCAGTTCCTCCGCGCGTCCGAGACCGCCTTCGAAGACTTCCCGCAAGCGCCGGTCGATGGCTTCGCGGGCCCGGAAGATCCGCGAACGGACCGTGCCCACCGGACATCCCATCGTCGCCGCGATCTCCTCGTAGGAAAGGCCCTCGAGCTCGCGCAGGATGATCGCGGTGCGCAAGTCCTCGGGCAAGGCATCGATCGCCGAATTGACGGTGCCGCGGATCTCGTCGGTGAGCACGAGTCCCTCGGGCGTCTCGGAATCCTTGAGCCGGCTTTGCATGTCGTAGGACTCGTCGGGGTTCTGGGAGTCTAGGTCGAACTCGACCGGGCTGCGGTCCCGCGACACGACGGCATTCTTGGCGGTGTTGATCGCAATGCGGTAGAGCCAGGTGTAGAAGGCGCTGTCCCCGCGGAACTGCGGCAGGGCGCGGTAGGCCTTGATGAAAGCTTCCTGGGCGACATCCTCGGCTTCTGCAGGATTGCGTACATAACGCATGACCAGCTTGACCACTTTGTGCTGGTACTTGAGCACCAGCGCATCGAACGCCCCCTTGTCCCCGCGCTGTACGCGCCGGACGAGGCTCAAATCACTCGTATCCGCGACGCTCATCGGCGCCCTTCCGCTTGCTGGCGCCGGAAGAGGCCCACGCCGCGAGCTGGATAGACTGCCGGCGCCCGAGGAAGTTCAGGCGCGCTCCGCAGTTCGACGCATGTGAAGCCTGTCACGGATCGCACCTGAGTCTACCGGCGGCCCGCGACCAGCGCCACGATCTCCGCGAGCTCCGGGTCGTTCGCCGGGTCCGGGCCGGGATTCGTGTCCGGCGTGTCCGGCGTGTCCGGCGTGTCCGGCGTGTCCGGCAGACCGAGCAGGAGCTCGGCGAGCACGGGGTCCGGCAGCTCGAGCAGGCGGCGAAAGGCCCGCTGGCCGCCTGGCGGGACGGCGGGGTAGCGATCCCTCACGAACCGCTCGAGCAGCACGTCGAGCTCCTTCATGCCCCGCCGGCAGCGCCACAGGATAGGGTCCCGCGTTGACCTGTCCACGACTCCCTTCAGTACCGCCGCGTCGCCAGCAGCTTCTTGATCTCCACGATGGCCTTCGCGGGATTGAGGTTCTTCGGGCAAACGTCCGTGCAATTCATGATCGTGTGGCAGCGATAGAGCTTGAACGCATCATCGAGCGCATCGAGGCGCTCCCCAGTGGCCTCGTCCCGGGACTCGACGACCCAGCGGTAGGCGGCAAGGAGTGCCGCGGGGCCGAGGAAACGATCGTCGTTCCACCAATAGCTCGGGCAGGCCGTCGAGCAGCAGGCGCACAGAATGCACGCGGACGGCCGGTCGACCTGCTCCTGCTCCTCCTTCGACTGCAGCCGCTCGCGATCCGGCGGCGCGGGCGTGCTCGTCTTCAGCCACGGCTGAACAGAGGCGTACTGCGCGTAGAAGTTCGTGAGATCCGGCACGAGGTCCTTCACGACGGGCATCGCAGGCAGGGGGAAAATGCGGATCTCGCGCTCGAGGTCCGCCATCGAGGTGGTGCAGGCGAGGCGATTGATGCCATTGATGTTCATGGCGCAGGACCCGCAGATGCCCTCGCGGCAGGAGCGCCGGAACGTGAGCGAGGAATCGAGGCTCCCTTTGATAAGGATCAGGGCGTCGAGCACCATGGGGCAGGACTGCGTGTCGACATCGAACTGGTCGACCCGCGGGCCTTCGCCGGAGTCGGGGTCGTAACGGTAAATGCGAAGCGTTCGCAATTTTCCTGCCGCCTGCGATGCCCCCGCGGATCTGTGCACGCGTCCATGAGGGTTGACGCGGGAGTCTCTCGGCAGGATGAGCTGGGCCATTCTAGGAATCCTCGCGCCGCAAGGCGCGGCGCATCGTCGGTCAGTAAACTCGCGGCTTCGGAGGAATCGGCTCCACCTCGCCCGTGAGCGGGCGCAAATGCACGGGCCGGTGATCGAAGCGCGTCCGGCCGTCCGGGTCGACCCATACGAGCGTGTGCTTCAGCCAGCTCGCATCGTCCCTCTGGGGGAAGTCCTCCCGCGCGTGCGCGCCGCGGCTCTCGGTCCGCTGCTCCGCGGCGTTGATCGTGGCGGTCGCCTGGAGCAGCAGGTTCTCGAGCTCGAGCGTCTCGATGAGATCGGTGTTCCAGATGAGGGAGCGATCCGTGACGTGCACGTCCTTCATGGAGCCGAACGTGGCGGCGAGCCTCTCCATGCCCTGGCGCAGGGTCTCACCGGTCCGGAAGACCGCGGCGTCGTTTTGCATGATACGCTGCATTTCGAGCCGGATGGCCGCGGTCGGGCGCGTGCCGGCCGCATGCCGCAGTCGATCGAGCCGCGCGAGCGCGGGCTCTGCCGCGTCCGCGCGCAGGGGCTTGTGAGCGGTGCCGGGCTTGATGAGCTCCGCGCAGCGGCGCGCGACCTCGCGGCCGAAGATCACCAGGTCGAGCAGGGAATTCGAGCCGAGGCGGTTCGCGCCGTGCACCGAGACGCAGGCCGCCTCGCCCGCGGCACACAGCCCGGGCACGACGGCATCCGGATCGCCGTCGCGCGGCGAGACCACCTCGCCGCGGCGGTTGCAGGGGATCCCGCCCATGCAGTAGTGCACGGTCGGCAGCACCGGGATCGGCTCGCGCGTCACGTCGACGCCCGCGAAGATGCGCGCGTTCTCGGCGATGCCGGGCAAGCGCTCCTGGATCACGTCCTTGCCCAGGTGCTCGAGATGCAGATCGACGTGGTCGCGCTGCGGTCCGCAGCCGCGCCCCTCGCGGATCTCGAGCGTCATGGCGCGGCTCACCACGTCGCGCGATGCGAGGTCCTTCGCGTTCGGCGCGTAGCGCTCCATGAAGCGCTCGCCGCTCGCGTTGGTGAGATAGCCGCCCTCCCCGCGGACGCCCTCGGTGATGAGGCACCCGGCCGTGTAGATCCCCGTGGGATGGAACTGGACGAACTCCATGTCCTGCAGCGGCAGGCCCGCGCGCAGCACCATTGCGTTCCCGTCCCCCGTGCACGAATGCGCGGAGGTGCAGGAGAAGTAGGCGCGTCCGTAACCGCCCGTCGCGAGAATCGTCGCGTGCGCGCGGAAGCGATGCAGCTTGCCCTCGCTCAAGTCGAGCGCGACGACGCCGCGGCAAGCCCCGTCCTCCATCAGCAGATCGATCGCGAAATACTCGATGAAGAACGTCGCCGAGCGGCGGATCGACTGCTGGTAGAGCGTGTGCAGCATCGCATGCCCGGTGCGGTCGGCCGCGGCGCAGGTGCGGTGCGCGACGCCCTTGCCGTAGTCGGTGGTCATGCCGCCGAAGGGCCGCTGATAGATGCGCCCCTCCTCGGTCCGCGAGAACGGCAGGCCGTAGTGCTCGAGCTCGATGATCGCCGCGGGCGCCTCCTTGCACATGAACTCGATCGCATCCTGGTCGCCGAGCCAGTCCGAGCCCTTCACCGTGTCGTACATGTGCCAGCGCCAATCGTCCGGGCCCATGTTGCCGAGCGCCGCGCTGATGCCGCCCTGCGCCGCCACCGTGTGGCTGCGCGTGGGGAAGAGCTTGGTGATGCAGGCCGTCGAGAGACCCGCCTCGGCAAGACCCAAGGTGGCGCGCAGTCCGGCGCCGCCGGCGCCGACGACTACCACGTCGTAGCTGTGATCGATGAGCTCGTACGCGCTCACAGCGCCGGTCTCCCGCGCGCTCGCGTGCGATCCCGAGCAGCGCTCATAGCGGCACCCCGAGCGCGACCCGCAGCACCGCATAGACGCCGACCACCGCGACGATGACGTGAGCGAAGCTCGCGAGCGCGAGCGCGATGGTTTTCATCCCCACCTCGTGAACGTAGTCCTCGATGACGACCCGGACGCCGAGCTGCGAATGCCAGCAGCTCACGACGACGAACAAAATCAACATGGGCGCGGTCCAGCCCTGCCGCATCCAAGCGGCGACGGTCTGGTAATCGAGACCCGGCAGCGCGAGCAGCGAGACGACGAACCAGACCCCGAGGATGATCAGCGCGACGGAGGTGATGCGCTGCGTCCACCAGTGGCCCACCCCGTCCTTCGAGGAGCCCAGGCCCTCGGCACGAGCGAGCGGCGTACGCCAGCTCATGGCGCCGCCGGCCCGGTGAAGAACGCCCACCAGATGAGGATCGCCGTGATGACGAGGGACGCCACGAGCACCCAGCGTGCGCTGCGGCGCGATTGCTCGCGCGAGAGGCCGTG
>JBOHZT010000168.1:0-7319 GCA_050738535.1 Steroidobacteraceae bacterium | reverse complement strand
CACAGCGGCCGACGTGCGGCGCTTGGGCCCATGCCTCGAGTTCGGCTGGCTTGGTCGGATCCTCAGTGCGCGTCATTGTCTATGCCGCCCTGGAGCTCTCCGATCGTCACGGCGGAAAGATTCAGATTCGCGCTGCGACGGCAGACAGCGGGTGAGGCGTACGCCGGGCATCGGGCTTGCGAGCTTGCGCCAAGGTCGCCGCCCAGTATTATGGCGTCTAGAGGTCTAGAGATTGGAGGGCATGCGCTGGGCTTTACGGTGCTGTTCTCGAGGACGAACCGATGATCTTCGTGTCGGGCGCGAACGGACAGTTCGCACGGGCCGTCATCCAAAACCTGCTCGCGGCGGGGCGAGCAACATCCCTGGTCGTGGGTACGCGCGACGTACGCACCGCGTTCGCGCGGGAGCTCGCCGGTCAGGGGGTGCATGTCAGAGCGGCGGACTTTCGACGTACCGAGCTCATGCGCAAGGCACTCGATGGGGTCGAGACGGCGCTGTTCATTCCGACCTATGACACCAACGACGTGCGCCTGCAGCAGAACCTCAACGCGCTCGAAGCCGCCCGGAACGTCGGGGTAGAGCACGTAGTTTATGCGAGCTTTCTGCATGCTGAGTCGGCGCTCGTGGAGCACAGTCGCCTGGTGCACTACCCAACGGAGCAGGCCATTCGCGAATCCGGGCTTGCGTTCACTGTGCTGCGCCACGCGCTGTACGCCGACATCCTGGTCGGCGATCTGCGCGACACGCTGGCATCCGGGATGCTGCGGCGGCCGGGCGGGCGGGCTCGCTGCGCTTACATTGCGCGCGAGGACCTTGGCGTGTCGGCGGCGCAGATCCTGCTGCGCAACCAGCCGTCCGGCCGTACTTACACGGAAACAATGGAGCGGACCTGGTCAGGAGAGGAGATCGCCGCGCTGATGTCCGAGGTCTTCGCGAGGCCGGTGCGGTTCCAGAACGTAGCGGCCGAGGACTGGCCACACTACATGACGCAGAACTGGGGCGTTCCGCCCGAATTGTCGAAGAGTGTGGTCGGGACGATGCAGGCGATCGAGGCGGCGGAGTTCGATGTGGTGAGCCCCGACTACCGGGAGATTACGGGCCGTCCGGCACGATCGATGCGAGAATTTCTGGAGACGGTGCGCGATGCCGCGCCAAAGAGCGTGAAATAATCTGCCTCTCTTCAATTCCGAGTGGGTGATCGAGCTGAGGGAGTGAAGGTCACCGCAGATTGTCCCCGCAGCGCGCGGCCCGAAGCCGCGCCCAGGCGGGCTCTGTGTAGCCCGCCCTGAGGGGCGCGTGCCGAGCGCAGCGAGGCGGCGTGCACCCGCGGGTACATCCCCGTCCCCAAGCCCTGATCGTCTTCGCTCCGCGCGCTGTGTGGTAGGTTTCCGTGCTCACTGGAACGAAAGGACGAGCGTGGTTACCGAGAAGATCTTCAAGACCGCCCCGGGCGGACTTCAGCCGCTACTCGGGTAAGAACTGGGCTTCGGACCACAAACTCGAGGATCCAGAGGACTGCAGCCTGCCCGCCCAAAAGTCTGAAGTCCCCGCTGCCTTCCTCGAAGGTTGCGTACATGGCGTGCACGGGAGTCAGCGCTTCCGCCACTCGAAGGTGGCTCGCGATCGCGCCATCCAAAAATCCTGTCAGGATGATGGCGCCGATCTCGGAAGTGGCGGGAATGGCGTAGAGCACGAGGCAGATGAGCTCCAGCGCGCCAATTACCCGCATCAGATCGTGCGGATAGCCGATCTCGAGCATCGCTTTCCTGATGGGTTCAATCCCGAGGAGCGTCGCGCCGGCGTCGCCGATCAGAAACGCAGACAATGCCGCTCAGGATCCAGCCGGTGCGACGCATGGCCTGCGTGTTGCTCTTTCTCATCGCGCTTGACGAATCAGACAGGCCTCGTTTCATTCCTGGTCTCCTGTCGAGCTTACGGACTGGCGCAGCGATGGTGATGCTGCAATCGTCATCCCGTGCCGACGGAAAATTTCAACCATTTTCGCGGTATCGGGTGGCCCAGCGGCGGCATTGATCAGGGCGGCGGCTTCGCGAAAATACGCCGGCCCCAAGACTGCAGGGGTCACGATCGACAGCTGCTTCGCAGCTTCGGTGTCGAAGTTGTCAAAACGGTGGACGGCGCCGCGAGGGATGCAAATCGCCTGTCCGGGCCCAACATCAATCGCTGCGCCGTCGACGGTCCAGGTGAGTGGACCGGCGGTCCCGTATAGCGTTTCCTCGTAACTGTCGTTCTTGTGAGCAGGAGCCGCGAGCTTCTGCCCAGCCGGTACCGTCACGTCGAACATCGAAACGCTGCCGCCGGTATCCTTGCCCGTCAGCAGAAAGCGGATGGCGAGCGGGCCGATCCGGATAATCTCGTGCGATGTACTTACTGCAGACTTTGCCACGGCGCGCGACCTTTAAGTACACTGCATTTACCATGCGGTACATGGAGTTTACTATAGATGTCAACCCGCAAACTTCCGACCGACCCTCTGATCGGCGCTCTGCTACGGGTGCCGGGCCAAGCCATCCACCGCCGTATCATCGCAGGATTGCACCGCTGCGGATTTCGCGATCTGCGCCTGCCCCACATGGGGGTGCTGCAGTATCCTGGGCCTGACGGATCTCGGCCGAGCGAGCTAGCGGAGCGGGCCGGAATGAGCAAGCAAGCCATGAATCAGCTGCTTCGGAGCCTCGAGCGACTCGGGTATCTCTGCCGCCGCAAGTCCTCAGGTGACCAACGGGCCTGACTGGTGCATTTCACCGCGCGCGGACGCGCAGCCTGGCGCGAGATTCATCAGATCCTGGCTCAGATCGAGGACGAATGGAGAGCCACCCTGGGAGAGAAGGATTTTGGGCGTCTGAAAGCAGTGCTGTGCAAGGCGTGGGTGTCGGACCTCGTACCGTAGGGGACGGTCGCCCCTACCGGATAGTCAGCCGAGCGTGATTGCCCGCTCCGCCTGGAGTCCAGGAGCGGGTTCACACGACTATCACACGCACTCGAGTGCAGACGCCACGACTCTATAAACTCGTAACTAAAAATGCGTCGACGCGGCTTGGGTTCGGTTGCGAGCCTCCGGGCGCTTCCTCATCAACACGGCGCGGGAGAGCGCCGCAGCGCCGATCGCGCTCGTTCTGAGCTGCAATCCGGAGACGACCGCTCAATGGTTGAGCGCGCCGCGCTATGTTAGAGTTCGCCGCAATGAGCCGGCTATCCCGAGTCTTTGCTTTGCGCCTTCGATCCGTCGCTCGAATCGGCCTTGCCCTTGCGGTTTGGCCGGGGAGCGTGGCGATCACCTGGGCGGGTCCGAGCGTGTTTCCTACCGGAGTGACTCGTTACGATCCGGCGGCGGCCTACAATTGCGACGTGCTCTTCAGCGCGCCGGACGGCAAGACCTATCTCATCGACATGGACGGTCACGTCCGGCACATGTGGAATTACAGCGGAATGCCGGCAAAGATGCTCGATCCGTCCCTTACTGGAGGCGCCAAGGGCGAGATCGGGGTGCAGCTGAAACTCGTACCCTCGGGCGGAAACGCAATCACGTTGGTTCCAGGCCAGAAGGGCGAGTTCGCGGACGAGACGTTCGGCTACGTCAATTGGAAGGGTGAAGTCGTCTGGCAGTGGGGGGCTGAGGCCCCGGGCGGAGCGGCGTTTCAGCATCATGACTGGGAGTTGCTCCGGAACGGAGACACGCTGCTGCTCGGCAACCGTGTCGGACCGCTGCCGGGGTTTGGCCACCACCGATTGATGCTCGATCCGGTGATTTACGAGGTGAACAGAACCGGGCGCATCGTCTGGACCTGGAGGGCGTCGCAGCACCTTCCCGGGCTGGGGTTCCCTCCAGCGCGGCTGAAAGTCATGGAGCGGGAGGCCGCGGCAGACTACTTGCACATGAATGACATGCAAGACCTCGGACCCAATCATTGGGCGGCATCAGGCGATGCACGTTTTGCGCCGGACAATGTTCTGATCACGTCGCGCAATTCGAACGTGATGGCCATCATCAGCCACAGCACTGGCGAGATAGTCTGGAGGGTGGGTCCCAAGTTCGCTTCACGTACGCACCCGTACGCCCACCTTCTCGATGTGCAGAAGGTACCCTTTCGGCTCGAGCGCCTGAGCGGTGAGCACGATGCTCATATGATTCCAGAGGGGCTGCCGGGGGCGGGCGACATTCTGGTGTTCGATAACGAGGGCGAAGGTGGCTATCCGCCGGTATCGCTGCCGACCATCTCCGGCTCGCGAGTTCTCGAGATCAACCCGGTCACTCGTCAGGTGGTGTGGCAATACACGGGTACGAAAGCCTCCTTTTTCAGTCCGTTCATCAGCAGCGCACAGCGCCTTCCAAACGGGAATACCTTGATCGACGAGGGAATCTGGGGGCGGTTCATCCAGGTGACACGGGACGGCAGGATCGTTTGGGAATATGTATCGCCATTCGTCGCGCCGGCGCCGCCCGGCGTAAATGCGCGTATGGCGTTTATCTATCGTATCCAGGCGGTCCCTTACGACTGGGTGCCGCCGGGAGTGCCGCATTCCGAGGTCGCGGTGAAGCCGCCGAAGCTATCCCGATTCCACGTGACCGCTGCAATGCAGTGAGCTGTGGCTCGCCTCTAACACAAACGCGTTGATGCGCTTGCTTTAACTGATACCCGTTAGCGGAGTCTATGTCGCTGAAGGATCGGATCGGGTCGGCCACTGCAAAGGCGATCAGGCGAGGAAAACGACCCGAACTCCGAAGCTTTCATAGGTTGGCGCCGCCTTGCGATCGCAGGTGATCAAATCCGCGGAATGTGCAACGGCAGTTGCGGCAACGAGCGCGTCGTAGGATGCGCCGCCGGCGATGCCACGCTCTGGTAGCTCGAGAACGAACTCCTTGTGGGCGCCGGTATCAAGACGAAGATAGGGCTCGGCGAAGCGCGACCGGAGAAAATCGCGCACGATTTCGCCGGAGCTGCGATGCGGCGGCGGCAACCGCGTCAGCACGGAATAGGTCTCGAGTGCGCAGTGCTCGATCAGGCGGGCCCCCTCATCCAAAGCCGCGCGTGCCCGATCGTGGTGCTCGTGCCACGAGGCGAACGCCGCGATGACCACGCTGGTATCGATTGCCTTCACCGACGAATACGCTCCAGCGTATCGCGCACCTCTGCGGCAGTGAGGGTTGGCAGTTCCGTCTCGGGAATCGCCACGACGCCCTTTCCGCGCTTCTGCAGCGTCATCGGAGTCGCAGCAATCTCGATCTCGAGCCGCCCGTCTCCGGCGCGGATCTCGAGAACCTGTCCCGGCTTGAGATCGAGTACGCGGCGCAGAGCCTTTGGCACCACTATTCGGCCGGCGGCATCTATGGTGGTCCGCATGGCATGCAATATGGCATAAAAATGGTATACATGTAACCATATTTCCTGCCGCTGAGGAAGATCGTTGGCGAAGTCCTCATACCCGCTCTCGATCCTTCGCCACCGGCAGGCGCACTGCCGCAGGTGGTCGCGGAGCTGTGCTCCGATTGAACTTCCGATGCGATCTCTATAGGATGCCGGCCCCTTCTACCCTCGAGTCCCGGCTTTACGAGCAGGCATGGGATCGAGGAGGGCGCTGCTCTCTCCGGCGCAGATCATTTTGGATCCATGAGCCGAGCGAGCATGCCTGCTCGGATGCTCGACAGTGTGAACCGAAGATTCGAAACGGAAACTTGCCATGGCCCGCACGATCGCTCTTTCTGATATCCGCAACATCGGCATCATCGCTCACGTCGATGCCGGCAAAACGACGACGACGGAGCGCATCCTGTACTACACCGGGCGCAAGCACACGATCATCGACATCCATGACACCAAGGATCTGAAGACGTCGACGACGACGGACTACCTCGAGCAGGAGCAGAAGCGCGGCATTACGATTCAGAGCGCCGCGGTTTCCTGTTTCTGGCGCGGGAAGAAGATCAACCTGATCGACACCCCGGGGCACGTCGACTTCACCATCGAGGTGAATCGCTCCCTGCGTGTGCTGGATGGCGCCGTGGTGGTGTTCGACGGTGTTGCTGGTGTGGAGCCGCAGTCTGAAACGAACTGGCGACTTGCGGACAACTATGGCGTGCCGCGCGTTTGCTACGTCAATAAAATGGACCGCAGCGGCGCCAGCTTCACGCGCTGCGTGGACATGATCACGAAACGCCTCGGCGCGCGTCCGCTGCCGGTGCAGATCCCGATCGGCTCCGAAGATAACTTCAAGGGCATGATCGACCTCGTCGAGATGAAGGCGCTGGTGTGGGACTCGGACGACAAGGATGCCGTGTGGCAGCAGCTCGACGTGACACCGGATCTCGCCGACAAGCTCGATATCCATGTGCCGACGGATCGCAAGATCCTCGCGAATGTGGAGAAGTACCGCGCGGAACTCGTCGACACTTGTCTCGAGATGGACGACGACGCAATGCATAAGTACCTCGAGGACGGTCACGCGCCCTCCGCGGAGGTGCTGCGCCAATGTCTGCGGAAAGGCACCGTGACGGGCGCGTTCACTCCTGTGTTGTGCGGCTCTTCATACAAGAACAAGGGCGTGCAGCAGATGCTGGACGCCGTTGTCGACTACATGCCGGCGCCCACGGACGTCGAGGCCATCAAGACGCTGGACGAGGATGGCAACGTCATCGGCGAACGAAAATGCTCGGACGACGAGCCGTTCAGCGGTCTGGCATTCAAGGTAATCAACGATGCGTATGGCGCCCTGACGTTCGTGCGCGTGTACTCTGGCGTCCTCACCAAGGGCGCCTCCGTGCAAAACACCACACGCGGTAAGCGCGAAAAGATCGGCCGTATGGTCGAGATGTATGCCAAGGAGGCGAATCCGATCGAAGAGGCGCGCGCCGGCGACATCATCGCGCTCGTCTCCCTGCAGGAGACGGAAACCGGCGACACACTCTGTGACTCCGCCAATCCGGTGATCCTGGAGCGCATGCGCTTCCCGGACCCCGTGATCAGCGTGTCCGTGAAACCGAAGGTCAAGGCCGATCAGGAGAAATTCGGTGTCGCGCTGACGAAGATGGTCCGTGCCGATCCTTCGCTCCATCTGGAGACGGATCGCGAAACCGGTCAGACGATTCTGCGCGGCATGGGCGAGCTGCACCTTGACGTGACGCTCGATCGCATGCGCACGGAATTCAATGTCGAAGGCGTCATGGGCGAACCGCAGGTCGCTTATCGTGAGACCATCACGCGCAAGATCGACGAGCACTACGTGCACAAGAAGCAGACTGGCGGGGCCGGCCAGTTCGCTGAAGTCTGGATCACGTTCGAGCCGCTAGAGCGCAGCAAGGG
>JBOHZT010000167.1:0-7354 GCA_050738535.1 Steroidobacteraceae bacterium | reverse complement strand
GCATGACCACAGGCTGGGCGGGGGCGATGGGCGTCGGCCAGGCGCTCACCATCAATACCACCGCGAGCGACCGCGGCTACACTGGGCAGGAGGCGCTCGATGCGGTCCAACTGGATGACTACAACGCAAGACTCTACGATCCCAGGCTCGGGCGGTTCCTGAGCGTTGATCCCCTCATCGGCCACCCCGAGTCCACGCAAGGGATCAACCCCTACAGCTACGTCGAGAACAATCCGCTGAATCGTACTGATCCAACAGGCGAAGCGGATACAACCTGTACCGGCACCGGCGACAACCGAGTGTGTACGAGCACGACCACGGTGACCAATACGCCGACGGGCTCGCATATCCCGCAGCAGACGAACGTGACCACGACCTCGGTGGGCGGCAAGGTGACGAACGTCAGCACCAGCGGGCCGGGATCGGTGCCCGGCGGCGGGATTGCCATGAGCACGGATGACAACAGCGTGATGAGGATTTCGGTAAGCGGTAGCGCCGTGGGGCAAGGTACAAAGTCATCAAATGCCCAAAACAACACGAATACGCACGACATCAAGAATAATCTGCCTCAGAGTGACGTTGTTTCCAAAGGTGACGGAGTTCCAAAGAACGGGTGGAAAGCCAGTGACAGCAACGACCCGCATAAGCAAGAAAAGGCGATCGACGGGCCAGCGCAAGCGGGTTTATCGGTAGCGGAAAAACTCACAGAGCAGTCCGGTCATGAATATGCTGGCGCTGTCGTGCAGTCTCCAGATGGTCGCCTTTATTACACCAGCCCGGTGCGTGGCCAGGAAGGTCAGTTTTCGATGAGCGTTGGATTGCCAAATGATTGGCGCTTGGTCGCTATTTTCCATACTCACCCGGCGGCTATGAACGATCAGCACGGCTTCTCGGCGCCTGATATTGTCGAGATAGGAGCATTGCGCGGAAACGCTCTGGCGCAACATGCAATTACTTATGTTGGCACACCCAACCGCGATGTCATCGTCTATAACCCGGCATTCGATCATCCGCTCGGTCAGTTCCAAGCGCAACAACTTGGCCTTCAAGCAGGAGGCGCTACAGGTCGTATTGTCTGTAGCCACTGCTTGCCCTAGAACGGTGAACGTATGAAGAAGTTAGCTGTTATCGCACTCATTGGGAGTCTGGCTGTAGCATCGGTCGCTTTAGCCGCGTCTCCCCGTTGTGGCTCCATTGCATTCGTAGGCAAGCTGGAGTGGACGAAGCTCTACCCGCGTAACGAATATGTGGCGCAGGCGGCGGCCTCCAACGGCAACCTACAAATATCGACCACGAATAGCTGCGGGAAAGCAGAAACCAAGTTCAGCGTTACTCGGTTGTTAGCCGGACCAGCCCTGTCTTCGTTGGTTGTCACCAGTGATCTCAGCGAGGAGTGCAAGCCGCCCGTCAGCCTTTCACAAACTCCCACGCTGATCTCGGCAACAAAGGAGCAGGGAAAATGGGTTATCGAGGCGGTAGCCCCCGTGACGATCGACAAGGCAGGCAATGCTCTGATCTTGCCGGGTTACCCCCAGGACTTCTTGGGGGTCTCCACCGATGAGGTGCGACAGAAGTTAAACTCTCCGATCTTCATGGCGGACGCACAAGGTATACCGCGCGCCTATCTGAACGTCATGGAAAAGCGGGGAGTCTTGAAGCAGAGC
This sequence comes from Steroidobacteraceae bacterium, assembly GCA_050738535.1. Lineage (GTDB taxonomy): Bacteria > Pseudomonadota > Gammaproteobacteria > Steroidobacterales > Steroidobacteraceae > JASHUC01. The sequence continues at coordinate 5,690 of JBOHZT010000167.1, read as the reverse complement.
GGCAAGGGAGTCTACTACGTGAGCGGGGTCTATCTCAAAGCGCTTCAGAAAGCGCTGAGAGAAAAGGCTGACTTACAAGAGTGCCTGCCTAACTAGCCGCCGCGGCTAGTTAGGCCAAGCAAAGTTCAGCTCGCCTGCTTGAGCACGGTATCGAGCATCTCTATCACGAACTTCTGCCGACTCTTGGGCAGTTGGGTGATGCGTTCGAGTTGGCGCTGCAGCTTGGGCGCGGGGCCGCGCTTGCCGGGCTTCGGCTTCTCCCCGATCAACTCCTCCAGCGTCACGCCGAGCAGCTTGGCCACGGTCGGCAGTGCCGAGACCTGAATGCGGCGGCGCCCGACCTCATAGGCGTTGATCGTCTGCTGCGAGACGCCCAGCCACTCAGCCATCTGCACTTGGGTGATGTCCTGTTCCTTTCGCAGCCGCGCCATGCGCGCGCCAAGCTGCGCGAAAAAGGCTTTCTCGTCGGGGCCGATAGCCACGGGTTCGATTCCTGGAAAGTGGATCTCAGCCATCACGGTAACCCTGCTTTTTCAATGCGCTGTTGACAATACTACTATAGGTAGTATACTGCCTATCGAGTTATTTTCTCGCCTGCCCCCTTGACAGGATTTTGGCAGGAGGCGGCTGATGGCACGTATCCCTGAACACGAGCTGGAACGGCTGAAACGCGAGGTGAGCGTGGTGCGCCTGGTGGAGGCGGCGGGGATCGTGCTCAAGAAGCACGGGGCGGGCGATCTCGTGGGCCGCTGCCCGTTCCATGAGGACCGCACGCCCTCGCTGGTGGTGACGCCGGCGAAGAACCTGTGGCACTGTCTCGGCGCCTGCCAGGCGGGCGGCGGGCCGATCGACTGGGTGATGCGCCGGGAGAACGTCTCCTTCACCCACGCGGTGGAGACGCTGCGCCGGGGCTTACCGCCCTTAGCCGCCGCGCCGCGCAAATCGGCTGCCCCGCGTAAAACACTCCCCCCGTCCGCGCCGGCCGAAGACGAACAGGTCCTGCTCGATGAAGTGATCGGCTACTACCACGAGGCGCTGCTCGAAAGCCCCGAGGCCCGCGCCTATCTCGATAAGCGTGGCCTCGCCGGCGATGCGGTGATAAAACACTTTCGGCTCGGCTTCGCCAACCGCACGCTCGGTTACCGCCTGGGCTCTAGCCAGGTAAAAGCCGGGGCTGCGGCGCGCGGAGCCTTGCAGCGCATCGGCATCCTGCGCGGCAGCGGCCACGAGCACTTCAACGGCTCGCTGGTGATCCCGATCTTCGACAATGACGGTCATGCGATCGAAGTCTACGGACGCAAGATCACCTCGAACCTGCGTGCCGGCACGCCCGAGCACCTGTATCTGCCCGGTCCGCACCGCGGCGTGTTCAACGAGGCTGCTATCGAACAGTCGAAAGAAATCATCCTCTGCGAATCGCTCATCGACGCGCTCACGTTCTGGTGCGCAGGCTATCGGCACGTGACAGCAAGCTACGGCGTCGAGGGCTTCACGGACGAGCATCTTGAAGCGTTCAAACGCAACGGCATCGAGCGCATCCTGATTGCCTACGACCGCGACGAGGCCGGCAACCGCGCCGCCGAGAAGTTGGCCGAGCGCTTGCAAGCGGAAGGCTTAGCCTGCTTCCGTGTTCTGTTCCCGAAGGGCATGGATGCGAACGAGTACGCGCTGAAAGTCACGCCGGCGACCAAGAGTCTGGGGCTTGCACTGCGCCGTGCCGAGTGGCTGGGCAACGGCGCGGCGCCCGACGTGATGAGTGCTGCCGAGTCACCGAATGCGCAAGAGTGTGTCGAAGTCGCTGCTGTAAAGTCACCGCCTGCACCCGCGCGCGCATCTTCTTCTTTAGCTGCTAACTCTTTAGCCGCTGAGACGGACGCCGCGCCCGAACCGCTGCCGGTGGCCACCCCGATGCCGCAGCCTTCAACGGCGAACGTGCCCGCCGAGGTTCGCGAGCACGAAGTGCTGATGCGCTTCGGGGATCGGGACTATCGCGTGCGCGGTCTCGATAAAAACCTGAGCTACGAAGTGCTGAAGGTGAACATCCTCGTCGCCCGCGATGCCGCGTTCCATGTCGATACGCTCGACCTCTACAGCGCCAAGCACCGATCCGCCTACATCCGCGCCGCCGCCGTCGAGCTCGGCATCAAGGACGCCGTAATAAAACACGATCTCGGCCAGGTGCTGCGCAAGCTCGAAGCCCTGCAAGAAAACCTGATTGACCAGGCGCAGCAGCCGCAGAACCAACAGGCCGTTGCCCTCTCGCCGGAAGAAGAACAGGACGCCCTCGATCTGTTGCGCGACGCTAACCTCATCGAGCGTCTGGTTGCCGACTTCGCGCGCTGCGGGATCGTCGGCGAAGCAACGAATCTCCTGGTCGGCTACCTCGCCTGCGTGAGCCGGCAACTGGACAAGCCGCTCGCCGTACTGATCCAGTCCACGAGCGCGGCCGGCAAGAGCGCGCTGATGGAAGCGGTCTTGCAGATGATGCCCGAAGAGGTGCGCGTCGCCTACTCGGCGATGACCGGCCAGAGTCTGTTCTATCTCGGTGAGAGCGATCTCAAGCACAAGATCCTCGCCATCGCCGAGGAAGAAGGCGCGAGCCGCGCCGCGTATGCCTTAAAGCTCCTGCAATCCGAAGGTGTGTTAACCATCGCCTCGACGGGAAAAGACCCTGCGAGCGGACAACTCGTCACGCAAGCCTACCGGGTGGAAGGTCCGGTCATGTTGTTCTTGACCACCACGGCGATCGAGATCGACGAAGAACTGCTTAATCGTTGCCTCGTCTTGAGCGTGAACGAATCGCGCGAGCAGACCCGCGCGATCCAGGTTGTGCAGCGCCAGCGCCAGACGCTCGAAGGCTTACTCGCCGATGCCGACAAGAGCGCCGTTCTCAATACGCACCGCAATGCGCAGCGGCTACTGAAACCCTACCTGGTCGCCAATCCCTACGCCGAACAGTTAACGTTCCTCGATGCCAAGACGCGCACCCGCCGCGATCACGTCAAATACCTCACGCTGATCCGCGCGATCGCACTCCTGCACCAGCACCAGAGAGACGTGAAGCACGTCGAGCACGGCGGCGAGACGCTCGCCTACATCGAAGTGACGCCGGCCGACATCGCGCTCGCCAACCGCCTCGCCAATGAAGTGCTCGGGCGCACACTCGATGAACTGCCGGCGCAGACAAGGCGGCTGCTGCACCTGATCCATGCCTATGTAACAGAGCGCGCTGCTAAAGAGGGAACGGACAACGAGGACGTGCGCTTCACCCGGCGTGACATCCGCGAGGCCATCGGCTGGAGCGACACGCAGCTCCGCGTGCATCTCGGCCGACTCGTTGCCCTCGAATACCTCCTGGTGCACCACGGCGCGCGCGGCCAGCGCTTCGTCTATGAACTCGCCTACGAGGGCGAAGGGAAAGACGGACAGACGTTCCTGCCCGGTCTGATCGAGGTCGAGCGGCTCCAATCCCCAACTACGACCTCAACCTCGCGGGGGGTAACCGGGGAGTTCGCGGGGCCAACGCGGCCCCAACGCGGGGGGTTCGCGGCCCGGTCGCGGGTCGGTGAAAACGGTGCCAACGCAGACGCAGCAAGGGCTCTCGCGGATCGAGACGAAAACCCGTCCGAAACCGCATCCAGGAAAGAAAAAATCTCTACGCCATCGTACCGTGACCGTCGTACTGATCGAAATAGCCTTACTTCCTTAGCCGCCCTCGGCAAGGCATGAGTCCACTCGACGCCTGGCGCGCGCGTCACGCCGAAGATGCGCTCGCGCGTGGCTACTCCCCGCGCACCGTAACGACCCGCGAATCGAGCCTGAAGGTCTTTATCGCCTGGTGCGCCGAGCGCAGCGTGAGCGAGCCGCAGGACATCAGCCGCCCGCTGCTCGAGCGCTATCGCCGCCACTTGTACTACACCCGCAGCAAGCGCGGAAAGCCGCTCTCGCTTGCGACGCAACACAACCGCCTGACGGCGGTGAAGCTGTTCTGCCGCTATCTCACGCGCGAGGGCGTGATCGGCGTGAACCCGGCGGCCGAGTTCGAGTTGCCGCGTGTGCACCGACGCCTGCCGCGCGCGATCCTGACTGTCGCCGAAGTCGAGGCCGTGTGCCGCCAGTGTCTCTTGCACGGCGAGATCGGCATCCGCGACCGCGCGATCATCGAAACCTTGTACGCCACCGGCATCCGTCGGCGCGAATGCACGATGCTCGACCTCTACGATGTGGACCGCGAGCAAGGGACGCTGATGGTGCGCGAAGGTAAAGGACGGAAGGACCGGATGCTCCCCATCGGCGAGCGGGCCTTGGCCTGGCTCGATCGCTACCTGACCGATGTGCGCCCAACCCTGCTTGCCGGCAACCTCGACGATCAGGCGCTGTTCCTCAACGATCGCGGCGAGCGCTACCGCGTGCACCAACTCTCCGACAAGGTGCGGGCGTATCTGACCGCCGCCGGGATCGAGAAACCCGGCGCCTGTCATCTCTTCCGCCACACGATGGCGACGCTGATGCTGGAGAACGGGGCGGACATCCGCTTCATCCAGGCGATGCTCGGGCACGCAAGCCTCGAGACCACCACCATCTACACCCAGGTCTCGATCCGCGCCTTGAAGGAAGTCTATGCGCGCACGCATCCGGCGAAGCACATCCCACGTGGGCAACGCAGCGAGCCCGTCGAGCCTGATGAAAGCGCACCTACGGAGGCCGAGCTGTGGCAGACAATCGAAGCCGAAGCCGACGAGGAAGGCGAGCGGCTGGAAACGCTGCGCGATGAGGGATAAAATCAACCTGAACCAAGGAGACTGAGCCATGGAAAACGCAACGACCACCACGCCCAGGCAGCAGGCACACCGGCTGCTCGACACTCTGCCTGAGGATGCGAGCTGGGAACGGCTTGCCTATACGCTTGAAGTGCGTGCCGACATCGAAGCGGGGCTGGCCGACGTCGCCGCCGGGCGGGTGACGCCGCATGAGGAAGTCCGACGCGAGTTCGGCCTTCCTGAATGAGGGTCAACTGGTCGGACAAAGCTAAAACCCGCCTGCGAGAAATCCAGCGCACCATCGCCAAAGACGCCCCTGAACGTGCCGATGCAATGGTCGAGCGGCTGCTTGATCGCGTCGGGAATCTGGGCGAGCATCCGCATATCGGCCGGCAGGTGCCCGAGTATGAGCAGAGCGATCTGCGCGAAGTGCTGGAACGGCCCTACCGCATCATCTACCAGATCGGCGATGAGCGCATAGATATCCTCACCGTCAAGCACTACCGGCAACGACTGCCGACCCACCTCGCCGATCTCTGAGCCTCCCGACCGCCTGTCACGGCGCGTGCGGTGTGCGCCCGGACGCAACGCTACGGCCGCTGCGCGTCCTTCGCGGCGCCGCTCGCACGCACGCGCCGCGCCAGGCTGCGCCGGCGTAGGCGTTGAGTGCATCGACTTCGTTACAGGCTGGCGTAACGAGCATGTGCACGCCAACTGAAGTTCGCGTGCAGGAATCTATCTCATCGCACCTGCCGGCTGCTTGCGCAACCGGTGGGTGCGCCCCCAACCCCCAGCGGGGGCTGTAGCCGGCCACTCAACATAACGCGGGAGGATTATGCGGGCCGCAGGCCGCATAATCCGCGTTATGTGTAACTGGCCGGGGGCGGGCTGCGCCCGCCCATAAAGAGCGGCTGCGCCGAAGAATCCGTT
>JBOHZT010000166.1:0-7410 GCA_050738535.1 Steroidobacteraceae bacterium | reverse complement strand
AGGGCCGGGACACGCTCGCCCGATGAAAAGGGGACACTCCTCATGAGCCGCTCACGACGGTTGCGATGAATTGGACAGTGCCGCATTTTCCGTGCCGAGCCGTGCCCGCTCCGGGGCGCCCGCCGTCCTCCCGCGGACCGAGTCTTGCGCGCGATCCGGGCGTGTCGGTCGCTCCCCGGCGACGGGGTACCGCGGCGGCGGCGACCGCGTCCGGGCAGGCCGGCGCAACTGGAGAGTAAATGATGGATTCCTCCCCGCTCGATGCGACGATCGCTCCGCGCAGGCTCGACGAGCTCATTCGCTGGCACGGAACGGACGAGAGCAATCTGCCACCAGATCATACTCTGCGTCATCTCTCCCGCGACACGGTGACCGCGCTGCGCGAGCTGGCACACTCGCAGGCTCGGATCGAGCGGCTGCGCGACGCGCTGGGGAAGTCGTTCTGGGCGGAGGATGCGCGCGAGCGCCGCACCCTCGTACTCGCCGCGCTCGGGCCGCCTCCCGCGGACAGCGAGCCGCCCGCCGCCGGGCGTGTCGCTTGAATTTCAGGCACCATGAGCCGGTCGGGCGCTGTCGAAACCCGATGGGGTGACCCGGAGCGCGGGGATGGACAGAATTCTCGAACCCGAGATCATGGAGGGCCGCGACGCGGCGGAGGCCTACGCGCGGGCGGATTTCTCCGACTCGAATCAGGCGTTCGTCGACCAGCTGATCCGGCGGTTCGGGGATCGCCTCGCGAGCGTCGTCGACCTCGGCTGCGGCCCTGCCGGCGTGATCGTGAGGCTCGCCCGCGCGGCGAGCCGGGCTCGCATCACCGCGGTCGACGGCTCGCGGGAGATGCTCGCACTCGCTCGCGAGGCCGTTCGAGCGGAGCGTCTCGAGGACCGGATCACGTTTCACCTCGGACGCTTGCCGGATCTTACGCTGCCAGAGCACTCCTTCGACGCCGTCCTCTGCAAGGACATGCTGCACCACCTGCCCGACCCGCAAGCGCTGTGGAGCGAGGCTCGGCGGCTCGGCCGTCCGCGGGCGGCCGTCTACGTGATGGATCTGATGCGCCCCGGCTCACCGCTCGAGGCGCGCGCGATCGTCGAGCGCGTCGCCGCCGGCGAGCATCCGATCCTCAAAGAGGATTTCTATCATTCGCTGTGCGCAGCCTTCACCGTCGAGGAGGCGCAGGCGCAACTCGAGGCCGCGGGCCTGCCGCTGCGCGTCGAGCCGTCGAGCGATCGCCACATGACGATCTCCGGGGTGCTCGGGCCGTAAGTAGCGGCCTCGGGCCTATATCCGGATCACGATCTTCCCGAAGAACTCGTCCGACTCCATGAGCTGGTAGGCCGCCTGTGCTTCCTCGAAGGCAAACACGCGGGCGACGACGGGCTTCACGTGATGCTTCTCGATGAAAGCGTTCATGGTCTCGAAATCTGCGCGCGAGCCGACATAGATGCCGGAGACCGTCGCGTTGGCGCCCATCAGGGCCATGACGGGGACCTCGCCGCCGAAACCGCCGAGGCCGCCGATGAGCGCGATGTGGCCTCCGAGACCGAGGCTCGCGAGGGCATGACCGATCGTGTCCTTGCCGCCGACCTCGAGCACTTCCTGGACACCGAGCCCTCCGGTCAGCTCCCGGACCGGCTTCTCCCAGTCCGGTGTCTTCTTGTAGTTGACCGTGCCGGATGCGCCGAGCTTGCGCGCCTCGGCGAGCTTCGCATCGCTCGAGCTGGTGATGATCGCCTTGGCGCCCTCTGCGACGGCGAATACGAGTCCGAAGGAGGACACGCCGCCCGTTCCCTCGAGCAGCACCGTGTCGCCCGGCTGCATGTGACCGCGGGTGAACAGCCCGTTCCAGGCGGTGACGCCCGCACAGGGCAAGGTCGAGCCCTCCTCGTAGCCGAGTTCGCGGGGTAACGCGACCAGCCCCTGCTGGTCGAGCGTGATGTACTGGGTCAGCATGCCGTCCATCTGGCCGCCGAGCGCCGAATCCTGGAATCCCGGGCTTGGCCGCCCGGACAGCCATTTCTGGAAGAAGATCCCGGCCACGCGGTCGCCCACCTTGAAACGCGTGACCCCAGGGCCGATCGCGGCGACCTCCCCGGCACCGTCGGAGAGCGGGACGAGACTCTCCCGCGGGCCGACCGGGTAGTGCCCATGCAGAACGAAGATGTCGCGCCGGTTGAGCGAAGCCGCGCGCACCCGCACCAACACTTCCCGCGGTCCCGGCTGGCGGACAGCAGCCTCGGTAAGCTCGAACTTGAAGGGACCTTGGGTTCCGGAGCGGACGAGACGGTACTGCTTCTGGGTGTTCGACGACGTAGCCATGGCATCTCCACGCGCGGCGATTGTGGCCAGTGCGGTGAGCAATACCCCCCTGCGGCTCCAAGTCCGCAAACCGGGTGCGCGCGCTGGCGTCTCGCCGGACATCTGCAATCCTCGGCAGCCGCGGATCGGGCCGCCGCCAGGGATGATAGCAGCCGGCCGGGCCTGTTGATCGCTTGGTACAATCCCGCGGGCGCCGGGCCTGTAGCACAGCGGTTAGTGCAGGGGACTCATAATCCCTTGGTCCTTGGTTCGAATCCAAGCAGGCCCACCGCTTTCAAAGACTTGGGACTTTACGGTCGAATGAGGTGGCCCTGCGTCTTCGGAACCGCTGACTTGATGCCGCTGGGCGGAGCGCCGCGAGGCTGCTAAGCCGCCGGCTCGCGCTCATTCCGACGACGCTTCCCGCGCGCGCTCGAGGACCAACTGCGCCAGCGCGCGGGATTTCTCGGTCGCCTGCGATTGCAGGCCGGCGGCGACGCCCAGTGTGTCGGCGAGCTTGCGATTTTGATTCACCTTCCACTTGCCGTGGATTCGCGCGACGGGGATCTCGATGCCGACGATCCGGGAGATCATCCGTTCGACGAATCCCGCGGGTGCGTCCGAGACCTGCCACGGATGCAGTTGCCGGCTCTCTTGCTGGGCGGTGAGCCGGGTGACGTGCTCCTCGAGCCACGCCGGCTCCTCGATGGCCCGCGGCTTCCCGTATGCATGCACGACGGCGTAGTTCCACGTCGGCACGACTTTCCCGTCGAGGCGCTTGCTCGGATACCACGAAGGCGTGACGTACGCGTCGGGTCCTTGGAAGATGGCGAGCGCCTCCAGCGGGCCGTCGAGATGCTCCCAAACGGGGTTGGAGCGCGACACGTGCGCCTGCAGAGTGCCGAACGGTCCGGCATCGGGGACCATGAGAAAGGGCACGTGGTTGGCGTCGAGCTCGCCGCCGCTCGCGATCACGAGGGTCCCGAACGGGTGTGTCCGGATGAGCCGGTGCAGTACGTCGAGGCGGCTCTCCTCGAAAATCTTCGGTAGGTACACGGGATTTCGGTGCGGTGCGTGCTGGACGCCGTATCCGCCAAAGATGATAGTCGGCTACGTCAACCGAGGACAGTACGATGCCCGAGAAGCTCTCGATCCATGCCATCCTCACCCGCTGGGCGCTGGCTGCGGCGGCTGCCGCGTTGCTCGGATCGGCCACCATCGCCGCCGCTGCTCCGGCGCCGCCGGCGACGCTCTGGATCTTCCCGGTGATCAAGGGCTACGGTGGCGTGCATCCGCGGCCCGATCTGCCGGGCGTGGCGGCCGGCGGCGTGTATCGCGTCATCGCCGATATCACGCAGGGCAACAAGGATCCGAAGAAGGTCGCGCGCGGCCTCCAGAGGCTCGCGCGCCTCGTTAATCTCTTCGCCTACGCCGGCGTCCCGCGTGCCCATGTCCACATCGCCGCGGTGATCGAGGGGCCGGCCGGATTCGCGGCGTTCTCGAATGCGGCCTACCGCAAGCGCTTCCACGTCGACAACCCGAACCTGCCGCTGTTGCGCGAGCTGCGGCAGGCCGGCGTCGAGCTGATGGTGTGCTCGCAGGCGATGGCGGAGAACGGCATTGCCGACGCCGACGTCTCTCCGAACGTCCACATCACGCTGTCGGCGCTCACGGACTTTGCGAGCTACGGCGCGCAGGGCTACAACTATATGCGGCTGTGACCCGCCGCCGGACCGCACGCGGCTACGCCTCTCGGGCGGCGCGCGCCTCGATCACCCCCATCGGCGTCTCGGTCGGGGTGTAGCCCGCCATCTCGAGCCCTGCCTGGCGGAAGAGCTCGGCATACTCCTCGAGCGTGCGCTCCTTGCCGGTGAGGCACACCAGCATGTTGATGTCGAGCAGCGCGGCGAAGGGGGAGCTGTCGCCCGGGACGATCGGCATCTCGCCGACGGCTACGCGCGCGCCGGGAGCCATTGCGGTGCGGACGCACCGCAGGATGCGCACGCATTCCTCGTCGTTCCAATCATGCAGGATGTGCTTGAGCAGGTAGAGGTCGCCTCCTGCCGGCACCGACTCGAAGAAGCTGCCGCCCACGCGCTCGACGCGATTCGCGACACCCTGCTCCTCGAGGCTCGGAAGCGCGAGATCGACCACGTCTTGCCGATCGAACAGCACACCGCGCGCCTGTGGCGCCTTCGCGAGTACCCCCGCGAGGAATGCCCCGTGCGCTCCCCCCACGTCGACGACCCGGCGCACGTCATCGACGGGGTACGCCGAGAGAATGGCGCGTACTTCCGATCCCGACATGTCCGTCATGTTCTGCGAGAACAGGCGTCCCTCGGCGGGATTGCGCTCGCGGTAGTAGTCCCAGGGATTCTCCATACCGAAGATCTTCTGGAAGGCGGGCTCGCCGGTGCGGACGCACTCATCGAGCCGACCCCAGCACGACCAGTGGACGGTATCCACCTCGGAGGCGATCGCGGCGCGCATGGATCCGGGAACATTGGAGCGTAGGCATTGGCCGAGGGCCGTCAGCCCGAAGCGGCCGCCGGCCTCGCGAGTCAAGGCGCCGATGCCCGCGGCGGCACGCAGCAGGCGATGCAGCGCCGTCTCGTTCGCGCCGATGAGCGGCGCCAGCTCAGCGGCGGTTCGCGGGGCTGTGGCGAGGTGATCGGCGACGCCGAGCTGGGCGAGCGCGCCGACGGTGCGGCCGGCCCAGACTCCCGCAATGAGATCCAGGATTCGCGACTGGGGGGATGCTGCAGATGCGGCTTGGGAATTCGCCATGCGCCTCTCCTCGAACGCCGGGATGGCTCTTCCGGCGCCGCCGCATGGTAGCAACTTCGGGCGCGCGAGCGCCGACCGCCGGTCACGCCCGTGTGCTAAAAAGGTCCCCATGAGCGAGATCACCATCCAGACCCGCGAGGGGTCCTGCCGCAGCTTCGTCTACCGTCCGGCGGGAAGCGGCCCGTGGCCGGCCGTGCTCGTCTACATGGACGGGCTGGCCATTCGTCCGGCGATGCTCGAGCTCGGCGAGCGGCTCGCGGGCTACGGGTACTTCGTGCTGCTGCCGGATCTGTTCTATCGCTCCGGACTGTACGCGCCCATGGACCCGCACACGGTGTTCAGCGACCCGGAGAAGCGCAAGATCCTCATGGAGAAATACTTCGCGCTCGCGACGCCCGCCAACATCATGTCCGACACGAGCGGGTTCCTGGACTATCTCGCCGCTCAGCCGGACGTGAAGCCAGGTCCGATCGGCACGACCGGGTACTGCATGGGCGGCTTGATGTCGCTCACGGCCGCGGGAACCTATCCGGACCGGATCGCGGCGACGGCTTCCTTTCACGGCGGCCGGCTTGCGACGGACGCGCCCGACAGCCCGCACCTGCTCGCGCCGAAGATCCGCTCCCGGGTTTACGTCGCGGGCGCGACCGAGGACGCCTCGTTTCCCGACGACATGAAGCAGCGGCTCGAGGACGCGCTCACGCAGGCGGGCGTCGACCACCGGATCGAGACCTACCCGGCCAAGCACGGCTGGGTGTTCCGGGACACGCCGGTCTACGATGCCGCCGCGGCCGAGCGGCACTGGCAATCGCTCGCCGCGCTGCTCGGCGCCACGCTGCGGCACTGACGCCTGCGGCTCTGAGACAAGAGCACTGCGCCGCGCGCGCCGCAGCCCCGGCGCCGCGGCGGCTCCCCGGCACCCCTCAGGCGCGCTTGGACTCCTTGGCGAGGAGATCGCGAATCTCTCCGAGCAGGACTTCCTGGCGAGGCGGCGGGGGAGGCGCGGCCGCCGGCGCGGGGCGCTTGGCCTTGTTGATGCCCTTCACGCACAGGAAGATCACGAAGGCGATGATGAGGAAGTCGATGATCGTGTTCACGACGAGGCCGTATTGCAGCAGGACCGGCGCACCCTTCGGGCTCGTGCCGATCCGCACCGCCATGTGCGTGAAATCGACCCCGCTCGTGAGGATGCCGACGACCGGCATGATGATGCCGTTCACGATCGAGCTGACGACGGCGCCGAACGCGGCGCCGATGACCACGCCGACCGCGAGGTCGATGACGTTCCCCCGCATCGCGAATTCCTTGAACTCACTGGCAATGCTCATGGTTGATTCCTCGCAGTGTTGGAAGGGACTTAGAAAGCGTACACGAGATTGACGGTCTCGACGGTGTCGAGCGACTTCACGTTCGCGGGCGGATGGGTGTTGTCCTGGATGTTGTAGCCGAGGCTGAGCGCGAGTCTCGTCGACATCTTCACGGCAAGCGCCAGGGTGTTGACCATGATCGAGTTCACCGACCCCGCTTGGATGCTGAACGTGTCCGAGAGCGTGGTGGAGCTCGTGAGCTGCTGGGAGTAGTCGAGCCCCGCAGTGCCGATCGCATAGCCCTGCCGCGGTAAAACGGTTCTCGATGTCACGACACCCCCGGAAATCACCAGGGCCTCCGGCCGCTCCGACTGGTAGCCGGCGCCGACCTGGACGCTGAGATGAATCGCCTTCGTGTCGAACACCTTGTAGCCGATGCCGGCGGTGCCGCTCGCCTGGTACTGGAAGCCGTCGAACAGGTCATGGTGATATTGCAGCGCGCCGAACGCGAACAGGTTGCTGGAGAAGTTGTAATTGGATTGCCAGAGCGCGTTCCAGCGCTCGGCCGAGGTGACCCCGGCGCTCGAGGCATAGAGCAGGTCGAAGCGCAGCGCGTGCTTCCAGGGCCCCGTCAGGTACGCCATGGCGAGCGCGGCGTTGGCCGACTTCGCGACGGAGTTGCCCTGGGACGCCATGAAGCCGACCTGACCCTTGCCGGTCCACACGCCCGTCGGCGGCGCCTGCGCGGGCGGATCGGCCGCGACGGCGACGAGGGGGGCGAGCGCTGCGATCAGCAGGACGAGTGTGCCGCGAGTTCTCATGTGTTCGGCTCCCTGGGCTCGAGATCAACTCCGAGATTATCCGCGAAGCCCGCGGCTGCGGCCATGCCTTCACTTTGGCCTCGCTCGAGGGTGAGCTTCACCCGCCGCCAGTCGGGGCTCGACGCAAGCTTCAGAAAACCCTGGAGATCAGGCAGGCGCTCGATCTCTGAAGCCAAGATCGCCGGCTCGATGGCCAG
>JBOHZT010000165.1:0-7444 GCA_050738535.1 Steroidobacteraceae bacterium | reverse complement strand
GAGAGCTCGTGATCCACGGTGCTCGCGACGAACGAGCGCACGATCTCGCGCTCGCCGCGCCCGATGAGCCCGAGCTCCTGGATGCCCGCGATCTCCTGCGTGAAGCGCACGCACCGGGTGCACTGGATGCAGCGCGTCATGTCCGTCGAGATGAGCGGACCCAGGTTCTCGTCCTTGAACGACCGCTTGCGCTCGCTGAAGCGCGAGATGTCGCGCCCGAACCCCATGGCGAGGTCCTGCAGCTCGCACTCCCCGCCCTGGTCGCAAATGGGGCAGTCGAGCGGATGGTTGATGAGCAGGAACTCCATCGTCGCGCGCTGCGCGTCCGTCGCGCGCTTCGAGTGAGTGAAGATCTTCATGCCCTCGGCGACCGGGGTCGCGCAGGCGGGCAGCGGCTTCGGTGCCTTCTCCACCTCGACGAGGCACATGCGGCAGTTCGCCGCGACCGAGAGCTTCTCGTGGTAGCAGAACCGCGGGATGTAGACGTCATGCGCGTCCGTCACGCGCATGATCATCTCGCCCTTGCGCGCCTTCATCGGCACGCCGTTCACTTCGATGTTGACGAACTCGTCGGCCATGATGGGTCGCCTAAGCGGCGGCGAGTCCCTGGGACTCGACGATGCTGCGGCCGCCGTGCTCGATCATGTACTCGAACTCGTGGCGGTAATGTTTCATGAAGCTCTGCACCGGCCAGGCGGCGGCATCGCCGAGCGCGCAGATCGTGTGGCCCTCGATGTGGTTCGCCACATCGACCAGCAGATCGAGCTCCTCGCGCCGGGCCTTGCCCGCGAGGATCCGCTCGAGCGTGCGGTCGAGCCACCCGGTGCCCTCGCGGCACGGCGTGCACTGCCCGCAGGACTCCCCCATGAAGAATCGCGAGACCCGCTCGAGCGTGCGCACCATGCAGGTGGTCTCGTCCATCACGATGACGGCGGCGGATCCGATGGCCGAGCCGGCGGCGCGCAGCGCGTCGTAGTCCATGTTGAGGGTCATCATCTTCTCGCCAGGCACCACGGGCACGGAGGCTCCGCCCGGGATCACGGCCTTCAACTTGCGTCCCTTCCAGACGCCGCCCGCGAGCGCCAGCAGATCGGCGAACGGGACGCCGAGGGGCAGCTCGAAGTTCCCCGGCCGCTCGACGTGGCCGGAGACGGAGAAGATGATCGTGCCCGCGGAGTTCTTCGGGCCGAGGCCGGTGAACCATTCCGGACCCTTGCGCAGGATCGTCGGCACCGAGGCGTAGCTCTGCGTATTGTTGATGGTGGTCGGCGCGCCGTAGAGGCCGAAGTTCGCGGGGAACGGGGGCTTGAAGCGCGGCATGCCCCGCTTACCCTCGAGCGACTCGATGAGTCCGGTCTCCTCGCCGCAGATGTAGGCGCCCGCGCCGACGAACGTGTACAGGTCGAAGTCGATGCCGGAGCCGCGGATGTTCTTGCCGAGGAGCCCGGCCTCGTACGCCTCCGCGAGCGCCGCCTCGAATCTCGGGATCGGCTCGCCCAGGAACTCGCCGCGGATGTAGTTGTAGCCGACCGTCGCGCCCATCACGTAGCCGCCGATCGCCATGCCCTCGATGACCGAGTGCGGATTGAAGCGCAGGATGTCCCGGTCGTGACAGGTGCCCGGCTCGCTCTCGTCCGAGTTGCACACAGCGTACTTCTGCCCGGGCGCGTTGCGCGGCATGAAGCTCCACTTGGTGCCGGTCGGGAAGGCGGCACCGCCGCGGCCGCGCAGCCCCGAGGCCTTCACCGCGTCGATGATGCTCTCGCGCGTGGGCTTCTCCCGGAGGATCTTCTCCCAGGCCTCGTAGCCCCCGATGCTGCGATAGACGGGCAGCGTCCAGGAGCGCTCGAGCCCGAGTGGCTCGAACACCGTGAGATTCATCCGCTCTCGGTACTTCTCGGCGACGTCGCTCACTTCAGGATGTCACTCACTTTAGACCGTCCAGGATCTCGTCCACCTTCTCGGGCGTCAGGTTCTCGTGAAAGACGTGGTCCACCATCATCATCGGAGCGCCCGTGCAAGCCGCGAGGCATTCGTTCTCGTGCTGCAGAAAGATGCGCCCGTCGGCGGTGCTCTCCCCGAGGCGGATGCCGAGCTTGCGCTCCGCATGAGCCACGATGTCCTCCGCGCCGCGCAGCATGCAGGAGATGTTCGTGCAAATGCTCACGTGGTGGCGTCCGCAGGGCTCGAGCGCGAACATCGAGTAGAAGCTCGCGACCTCGAACACCTGGATGGCGGGCAGCCCGAGGTAGGCCGCGACCGCCTGCATGAGCTCGGTGGTGAGGTAGCCCTCGTTTTGCTCCTGCGCGGCGCGCAGCGCCGAGAGCACCGCCGAGCGCTGCCGCCCCGGCGGGAATTTCGCGACCCAGTGGTCGATCTCCCGGCGCGTCTCCTCGGTGAGGAGCGCTGGATCGCCCGCGGCGGGGCTCATCGGTCCACCTCGCCGAACACGATGTCCTGCGTGCCGATGATCGCCACCACGTCGGGGATCATGTGTCCGCGCACCATCTCGTCGAGAGAGGCGAGGTGCGCGAATCCCGGGGCGCGGACCTTCAGCCGGTAGGGCTTGTTGGCACCGTCCGACACCAGATAGATGCCGAACTCGCCCTTCGGCGCCTCGACGGCCGCGTACGTCTCGCCCTCCGGCACGCCGTAGCCTTCAGAGAAGAACTTGAAGTGATGGATCAGCGACTCCATGTCGTTCTTCATGCGCTCGCGGCGGGGCGGACGTATCTTGGCATCGTCGATCATCACCGGCCCGGGATTCTCCGCGAGCCAGTCGACGCACTGGCGAACGATCCGGTTCGACTGGCGCATCTCCTCCACCCGCACCAGGTAACGGTCGTAGCAGTCGCCGTTCACCCCGACCGGAATGTCGAAATCCATGCGGTCGTAGACCTCGTACGGCTGCTTCTTGCGCAGATCCCACGCGATCCCCGAGCCGCGGAGCATCGGGCCGGAGAACCCGAGCTGCAAAGCGCGCTCGGGCGAAACGACACCGATGTCGACGGTCCGCTGCTTCCACATGCGGTTGTCCGTGAGCAGCGTCTCGTAGTCGTCGATGGCGCTCGGGAAGCGCTCGGTGAAAGCCCGGATGAAGTCGAGCATCGACCCGGACCGGGCCTCGTTCAGGCGGTCCACCGCCTTCTGCGAGTGCCACTTCGAGGCGCGGTACTTCGGCATCGCGTCCGGGAGATCCCGGTAGACCCCGCCAGGACGGTAGTACGTCGCGTGCATCCGCGTGCCCGAGACGGCCTCGTACACGTCCATGAGCTCCTCGCGATCCTTGAAGCACAGCAGGAACACGGTCATGGCGCCGATATCGAGCCCATGCGCCGCGAGCCACATCAGGTGATTGAGGATGCGGGTGATCTCGTCGAACAGCACGCGGACGTACTGCGCGCGTAGGGGCGGTGCGACCCCGAGCAGCCGCTCGATCGCGCTCACGTACGCGTGCTCGTTGCACATCATCGAGACGTAGTCGAGCCGGTCCATGTACCCGATCGACTGGTTGAACGGCTTCGACTCGGCGAGCTTCTCGGTGCCCCGGTGCAGCAGCCCGATGTGAGGATCGGCCTTCTGGACGACCTCGCCGTCGAGCTCGAGCACCAACCGCAGCACGCCGTGCGCCGCCGGGTGCTGCGGCCCGAAGTTCATCGTGTAGTTGCGGATCTCCGTGATCCCAGGCGGCGAGCTGGCTGGCGAGGCGTCGTTCATGGGCGTGGGGCCGAAGGCTGTTTGAGCGCCGGGTTGTAGCGGTTGTCCTCCCGGATGACCTTCGGCACCAACACGCGCGGCTCGATGCTCACGGGCTCGTACACGACGCGCCGCCGCTCCGGATCGTAGCGGACTTCCACGTTGCCGATGAGCGGGAAGTCCTTACGGAACGGATGGCCGACGAAGCCGTAGTCCGTGAGGATCCGCCGCAGGTCCGGGTGGCCGCGGAAGAGGATGCCGAACAGATCGAACGCCTCGCGCTCGTACCAGTTCGCCGCGGCCCACACGTCGGTCACCGAGTCGACGACCGGCTCCGCATCGCTCTCGCACCGCGCGCGCAGCCGCAAGCGCCGGTTGTGAGTGATGGAGAGCAGCTGATACACGACGGCGAATCGGGAGCCGTGCGCCGGCGCAGGCGGGACGAGCTCCTCGTGAGCCAGCCGCGCCCGGCTGAACCCGGTGCGCGTCGCCGCCTGCGTCTGCCAGCCATCCTCACGGAACTCGAGATAATCGATGCCGCACAGATCGATCAGCATCTCGAAGCGCAGCTCGGGCGCATCGCGCAGCGCGGTGCAGGTCGCGACGAGCGCCTGCGGCTCCACCTCGTAGCAGAGCTCATCGGGCAGCGCCGGCGCACGCGCCACCGCTTCCGGCAGCCGCGCTTGCACTTGCTGAGCAAGTGACTCTATGCCTTGCGTGCTCGTCATCGGGCGATGGTCGAAGTGCGCGCGATCTTCTTCTGCAGCTGGATGATGCCGTACACGAGCGCCTCGGCCGTGGGCGGACAGCCCGGCACATAGACGTCGACGGGGACAATCCGGTCGCAGCCGCGCACGACGGAGTAGGAGTAGTGATAGTACCCGCCGCCGTTCGCGCACGAGCCCATGGAGATCACCCAACGCGGCTCGGCCATCTGGTCGTAGACCCTGCGCAGCGCCGGCGCCATCTTGTTGACGAGCGTGCCGGCGACGATCATCACATCCGACTGCCGTGGGCTCGGGCGGAACACCACACCGAAGCGGTCGAGATCGTAGCGCGAGGCGCCCGCGTGCATCATCTCGACGGCGCAGCACGCGAGCCCGAACGTCATGGGCCAGAGCGAGCCGGTGCGCGCCCAGTTGACGAGATGGTCGACCTGGGTGGTGAGGAATCCGCGCTGCGCGAAGCCTTCCTGCGCGTCCGGCTCTAGTCCCACTCGAGCGCCCCCTTCCGCCACTCGTAGACGAACCCGATGGTGAGGATCGTAAGGAAGATCCCCATGGCGATGAGGCCGAAGAGCCCGATCTTGCCGAGCGCCACGGCCCACGGGAACAGGAACGCGATCTCCAGATCGAAGACGATGAACAAAATGGCGACGAGGTAGTAGCGCACGTCGAAGCGCACGCGCGAGTCCTCGAACGCCTCGAAGCCACACTCGTACGGGGAGAGCTTGTCGCGGTCCTCGGGGAAGCGCGCGAAGTAGCGGCCGAGGCCGGTGCCGAGGACGAGCAGTACGCCGGCGAGCGCTGCGGCGATCACGAGGAAGATCAGGACTGGAAGGTAATTCGCAGGCATGCCCTATTATAACGAATTATAACGAAACCTCATTGGTGCCGACGGCCGGATTCGAACCGGCACACCTTGCGGCGCTAGCCCCTCAAGCTAGTGTGTCTACCAATTCCACCACGTCGGCAATGCTCGTCGTCTTTGCAGCGAGCCGTTCCGGCTCGCTCAGCAGTCGTTCCGGCTCACTTGCCCTTTGCGGGCGCCGGCTGAGGAATCCCGCCGGGCGCGATCTGCGTGGGCGACTTCGCCGCCTGCGACTCTCCCGCCGGTGCGTGCGATGCGTTCGGCGATGCGGATGCGGTGCCTGCTCCCGCCGCAGACGGGCCCGCGCCCTGCGCCGTTCCACTCGCCGCCGTTGCGCCGGACGCGGACGGCGCTGCTCCAGCCGCAGAATTCGAGCGCTGCGGCGTGGCGAGCTGGCCGGCGGTATCGAAGATCGTCTTCGGCGCCTTCACATGCTCGTCCACGTACGCGAGCGCGAGCGCGCTCAGCATGAACACGGCGGTGAAGATCGCCGTGGCGCGCGAGAGCGCGGTGCCGGCGCCGCGCGCGCCGAATACCGTCCCGGAGGCGCCCGCGCCGAAGCCCGCTCCCGCCTCCGCGCCCTTCCCGCGCTGTAGCAGCACCAGGGCGATGATCGCGAGCGAGGAGACGATCAATATGAATGTCAGTGCAATGTGCAGCATGTCTCGATGCGAGGCGCAGCCTTCAGCGGCGGACGGCCGCCAGGATCGCCAAAAATTCGTCGGCCTTCAGCGAGGCGCCGCCGATGAGGCCCCCATCGACGTCGGGCAGAGTGAACAGTTCCGCGGCATTGCCCGCTTTGACGCTGCCGCCGTAGAGAATCCGCGCCTCGGCGGCGATTCTAGCATCTCGCTCGGCGACGCGCCCGCGGATGAAGCGATGCACGTCCTCGACCTGGGCCGGCGTCGCGTTGCGGCCGGTGCCGATCGCCCAGCAGGGCTCGTACGCGATGACTGCCCGCGCGAGCGACTCGGCGCCGCACAGCTCGAGCACCGCGTCGAGCTGCTGCGAAATCACTGGGTGAGTGCGGCCCGATTCGCGCTCCGCGAGCGACTCGCCGACGCACAGGATCGGCACGAGCGCTTTCGACTGCGCCGTGGCGAACTTGCGCGCGACGAGCTCCGCGCTCTCGCCGTGGAAGATGCGCCGCTCGGAGTGCCCGACGATGACGTACTCGCACCCGACATCCTTCAGCATCGCCGCCGAGATCTCGCCCGTGTATGCGCCCTGACTCTCGGCCGAGAGATCCTGGGCGCCGAGTGCCACGGGAATCTCCGCATCGCGCAGCAACCGCGCGACCTCCTGCAGATAGACGAACGGAGGACACACCGCGCACTGTGCCACGGGCTCCGCCGGGAATTGCGCGGCGAGCGCAGCCACCAGGCTCGCGTTCTCGGCGCGCGAGCCGTGCATCTTCCAATTTCCCGCGACGAGGGATGTCCGATTCATCTCGAGTGCCGGCAGCTGCCCACCAAAAATCGCGGGATGATAGCCGCATTCGCGCCGCCGCGGCCACCCTCGCGTGCGCTGCGCCCTACTCGAGCTCCGCGCGAACGATCGCGGCGAGCTCCGCCGCATACGCCTGGGTCGCCTGCTCGTCCCGTCCCTCGACCATCACGCGGATCACGGGCTCGGTGCCGGAGGGGCGCAGCACGACCCGGCCCTCTCGTGCGAGCTGCGACTCGATACGGCTCACGGCGGCCGCGACCTTGGGAGCGGCCAGCGGGTCGGTGCGCTTGCCCACCTTGACGTTGAGCAGGACCTGAGGAAATTTCCGCATGCCGGCCGCGAGTTCGGCGAGCGTCTTGCCGCTGCGCCGCATCACCGCAAGCACCTGCAGCGCGCTGACGAGCGCATCCCCCGTGGTGGTCTTGTCGGTGAGCACGATGTGGCCCGAGGTCTCCCCGCCTAGATTGGCACCGGATTCGCGCATGAGCGCGAGCACATACCGGTCTCCGACCGCCGCCCGCAGGAACTCGATGCCCTGCTCGCGCAGGGCGAGCTGCAGCCCGAAATTGCTCATGACCGTGCCGACCACGGGCCCGGCCAGCGTGCCCTCACGCTTGCGCGCCGAGGCGATGACGTAGAGCAGCTGATCGCCGTCGAGCACCCGCCCGAGGTGGTCGACCATGATGAGCCGGTCGCCGTCCCCGTCCAC
>JBOHZT010000164.1:0-7513 GCA_050738535.1 Steroidobacteraceae bacterium | reverse complement strand
GCGCTCACGACGAGCGCGTTCGCAACGATCTGCACCGTCACGCTCTCCGACCGCACGCCGGGCAGCGCGATGCAGATGACGATCTCCTTCTCGCCTTCGAAGACATCGGCCGGCGGCTCCCACAGCGGCTGCGCCGCGGGCCCGCCGAGCGCACAGAAATGCCGCTGGCGCCGCTCGGCCTGCTCGAGCGCGTGCAGGGCCTCGTCCCACATCCAGGCGATGCGATTGATCGACCTCACGGCCTCTCCTCATTCCGGCGGCAGCGGTGCGGTATGACTCGACTGATGAGGGCACGCCCACGCCGTTGCAAGGGCTCGGGTGCTCATGGCGAGGCCGAGGCCTCGTGGTGGGCCACGGCCGGGGGTCCTTTGCAACGCAGTCAGCCGGGCGGGTGGCCTAGACGCCGAGACGCGGAACCGCGCCGTCCGCCTCGTTGGGGGCGGGCTTGTGCAGCCTGGACGGATCCACTCCGGGCGCCTGCTCGCGGACGGCCGCGCAGGGGGCGAGCCTGGCATCGGGATAGGGGTACCAGTCGACACACCCGAAGGCCGCCTCCGGTTCGATGCCGACGGCCTCCCGAGAGCACCAGACGAACACCGGTCGAAGTGCAATCACGCCGTTCCGCTGCATGAGCCACCTCCACTCCCAGCCTCCCGCCGGGCAATCAACATTTGAGGATACACCCTGTGATCTCGCTGTCCACGCAAAGTTGCGCGGCCGGCGCAAAGAGTTGCGCAGCGAGCGCGTGGCGCCCGAAAACTACTTGCCGCGCTGCTCCGCGAGCCAGCGCTGCAGCTCGTCGAACGGCTCGGCGAACTTGCGCACGCCCTCCGCCTCGAGCTGCCGCGCGATCTGCTCCACGTCGATGCCGAGCGCGGCAAGCTCGCGGAGCACCCGCGGCGTGTCCTCTTTGAAGGCCGCGAGACCCGCCCCCACCTTGCCGTGATCGCGGAAAGCCGCCAGCGTCTCCATCGGCAAGGTATTCACCGTGTCCGGGGCGACGAGGTCCTCGACGTATTTCAGGTCGCTGTAGCGCGCATCCTTGGTGGATGTGGAAGCCCAGAGCAGCCGCTGCGGGTGCGCCCCGGCAGCGGCCAGGCGGCGCCAGCGCTCCGAGCGCGTCAAATCCTCGAACTCGTCGTAGGCGCTCGCGGCAAGCGCCGTCGCCGTACGCCCGCGAAGCGCGCGGGCCTCCCCTCGGCCCTGTCCCGCATGCTCGTCGAGCAGCCGGTCCGTCAGCGTATCGATGCGGCTCAGGAAGAAGCTCGCGACCGAGGCGATGCTGCCGATGTCGGCGCCCCGCCCCACCCGCTCCTCGAGCCCGGCCATGTAGGCTTCGGCGACCTCGCGGTAGCGCAAGCGCGAGAACAGCAGCGTCACGTTGACGTTGACGCCCGCGGCGATCAGCGAGCGGATCGCGGCAACCCCTTCCGCCGTGGCCGGGACCTTGATCATGACGTTCGCGCGCTCGAGGCGGTTCCAGAGCCGCCGCCCTTCGGCGACCGTGCCGCGCGCATCGCTCGCCAGATGGGGCGAGACCTCGAGACATGCGAAGCCGTCGGCTCCCTCGGCGCGATCGAACGCCGGACGCAGCACGTCGGCGGCGCGCCTGATGTCGTCGAGGACGAGGTGCTCGTAGAGCTCCGTGCCGTGAGCGACCTTCGGGACGAGCTCGGCCACGGCGGGCTGATACTCGACGTGCGTCATGATGGCGCGCGCGAAGATGGCGGGATTGGAGGTGAGGCCCGACAAGCCGTCGTTCTCCACCAGCCGCACGAGCGTCCCATCGGCGAGCATGCGCCGATGAATGTCATCGAGCCAAACGCTCTGTCCGCGGTCGCGGAGTCTCAGTAACGGATTTCCGTCCATGCTCACCTCCAATTCCCTGCCAGTCCCAGCCTCGGACCCGCGCACGAGAGGATTATGGTGGTTCGCGCGCCGCTCGGTAAGGTCCTCGAGTGGCTGAGCGAGGTAGCCGGCGCGCGCCACGAGATCGCGGCGCCGATGGGAGCAATTCTTGCGCCCGCGCCGCCATGCTCATCTTGACGGTGAACGGCGGCAGCACCTCGGTGAAGCTCGCGGCATTCGCGCGCACGAGCGGCTCTCGTGCGCTCGTGCGAGTCGTTCCCGACGAGCGCAGCGAATTGCGCTCCGGCAGCGCGGCACTCGCCGATCACGTGGCCCTGCTGCGGGCCTTTCTGCGCAAGCTGGGATCCTCGCAGGTCGCGGCCGTCGGCCACCGTGTAGTGCACGGCGGGGCGCGCATGGTCAGCCCGCGCCGCATCGATGCCGGCACGGAGGCCGCTCTGCGCGAGCTCTCGGATCTCGCGCCGCTTCACAATCCGCTCGCGCTCGAGTGGCTCGCCGCCGCGCGGGCAGCCCTCGGTCCCGAAACGCCGCAGGTCGCCGTGTTCGACACCGCTTTTTTCGCGAGCCTGCCGCGGACTGCATCCGAGTACGCGCTGCCGCGCGCGCTCGGAGAGGACCTCGGGGTGCGCCGGTACGGCTTTCACGGCATCGCGCATCAGGCGATGTGGCGGCGCTGGCGGGAGCTCCACTCGCAGCTCGAAGAAGGCGGCCGCCTCATCACGCTCCAGCTCGGCGGCGGCTGCTCGATGGCGGCCATCGATCGCGGCCGCCCCATCGACACCAGCATGGGATTCTCGCCGCTCGAGGGGCTCGTGATGGCGACGCGGTCGGGGGACGTCGATCCCGCCGCGGTGGCCTATCTCGCGCGCAAGCTCGGTGCCTCGCCCGACACCATCGTGGAGCGTCTCAATCACGAATGCGGCCTGCTCGGGATATCGGGCTCCACGGGCGATCTGAAGAGGCTCGTGGATGACTCGCGCCCAGCGGCGCAGTTCGCCGTCGAGCTCTATTGCTACCGCGCACGCAAGCTCGTCGGCGCCTACCTCGCCGCACTCGAGGGCTGCGACGGCATCGTGTTCGGCGGCGGCGTGGGCGAGCACATGCCGCAGATCCGCGAGCGCATTCTTGCGCCGCTCGCCTGGGCGGGCATCGAGCTCGACCCGCGCGCGAACGAGGCGGCTCGGGGCGGGGAGGCTTGCATCAGCCGACCCGCAAGCCCCATCGGCATCCGCGTCCTCCCGCCGGACGAGGAGCGCACGCTCGCCGAGGCGGCGCTCGCCTACGCCGAGGCGCACGGCTCCGCAGGCTAGCCCCGCGTCGGCACCAGCACGGCGGCCCCTTGCACACGCCCTTCGCGCAGGCGCTGCAGCGCCTCGTTTGCCTCGCCGAGAGCGAACGTCGCGACCTCCGGATTCAGCGCCACCGATGCCGCGACACGCATGAACTCGCCCGCATCCGCGCGGGTGAGGTTCGCGATCGAGGCAACCGATCGCTCGCCCCACAGCAGCCGGTAAGGAAAGCTCGGGATATCGCTCATGTGGATGCCGGCACAGATGACGCGGCCGCCTTTCCGCACCGCGCTGAGCGCGGCCGGAACGAGCGCACCCACCGGCGCGAACAAGATCGCGGCATCGAGCGGCTCGGGCGGCGGCTCCTCCGAGCTGCCGGCCCAGACGGCACCGAGGCGCCGCGCGAACGCCTGCGCCTCGAGATCGCCCGGGCGCGTGAATGCGAGCACCCTGCGGCCCTCGGCCCGCGCGACCTGCGCGAGCAGGTGCGCCGAGGCACCGAATCCGTACAAGCCGAGCGTTCCCGGGCCGGCCGCGCGGTAGGCTCGGTGACCGATGAGCCCCGCGCACAGCAGCGGGGCAGCCGCGGCGTCGGAGTAGCGCGCGGGGATCTCGCAGCAATACCGTGAATCCGCCACGGCAAGCTGCGCGTAGCCGCCGGGAAGCGTGTAGCCCGTGAACCGGGCGCGCTCGCACAGGTTCTCGAGTCCGCGCCGGCAGTACTCACAAACCCCGCAGGTCGAGCCGAGCCACGGGATCCCGATCCGATCCCCGATGCCGAGCCCCGAGACGTCGCGGCCGACTTCGACGATCCGGCCCACGATCTCGTGGCCGGGAATGACGGGGTACGGCACGTCCGGCAGCTCGCCGTCCAGGACATGCAGATCGGTGCGGCAAACGCCGCAGGCGAGCACCTCCACGACGACATCCCAGGGGCCGGGCTTGCGCGCGGTCACCTCTTCCGCGCGGAGCGCTGCCCCGGGGGCATGGGCGCGCATGGCGAGCATCTCGTTCCGCTCCTTGGGGACGCCGTCCGACGGGCGATCCGAAGCCGATACACTACGTCCATGCGCCCACGGGTTCCACTGACTCTCGCCGCCGCGGCGCTGCTCGGTCTGTCCGGCTGTCGCCTGCTCGCAAAGCATCCGGCACCGACGGCCTTCGTGGGGGACGCCGGCCTCAATGCGCATGTCTTGATCGCGCTCGTCGCGGACCCGCAGGTCGATGCGCGGGAGATCATCGTCCACACCAGCCAGGGCACGGTCGTGCTCGAAGGCGTGGTGGACAGCGCCGCCATGGCGCGCAGCGCCGTCGCGGCCGCGCGCGCAGTCCCGGGCGTGGCGAGCGTCGATGATCGGCTCGAGGTCGCGGACGCTCATCATCCAAGCCCGGCTCACAACTCGAGCGCGGCTCACAACCCAAACTCCGCTCGCGCGCCAAGCTCCGGAGCCGCGCCGTGAGGCTACCGCGCTCCTTCTATGCGCGTCCGGCGCTTTGCGTAGCGCCCGACCTGCTCGGTTTGCATCTGATCCACTGCGTCGGCGGGGTGCGGCGCGTCGGCCGCATCGTCGAGACCGAGGCCTACATGGGTCCACAGGATCTCGCCGCGCATTCCGCCGGCGGCCGGCGCACGGCGCGCACGGAGGTGATGTACGGGCCGCCTGGACATGCCTATGTGTACTTCATTTACGGCTTCTGGAACTGCTTGAACGTCGTGACTTCCCCGTCAGGCGTGCCGCACGCGGTGCTGCTCCGCGCCGTCGAGCCGGTGTCGGGCGGCCTCGAGGGCGGCACGTGGGGGCCCGGGCTCCTCTGCCGCGCCATGGATGTCGACCGCACGCTCAATGCTGCCGACCTGAGCGCAGAGGTACTGTGGATCGAGCGGCCGCCGGGCCGGCAACGTCCGCTCCGCGTCGGCAAGAGCCCGCGGATCGGGGTCGATTACGCCGGTGAATGGGCCAGCCGCCCGTGGCGCTTCTTCGACCAGGATTCCGCGTTCGTCTCCACGGTGTCCGCGGCGGCTCGGCGGCGCGCAGGCATCGCCCGTGCGACGGTCCGGCGGGGCGCCGGAGCCGCCTGAGGCCTGAGGCCGGAGGCCCGATGCAGTCCATCGAGGTCGCAGTGATCGGCGCCGGCGTCATCGGGCTCGCGATCGCGCGCGCCCTCGCCCAAAGAGGGCACGAGGTTCTCGTACTCGAGGCGGAGCGCACCTTCGGCACCGGCGCGAGCTCCCGGAACAGCGAGGTCATCCATGCCGGGCTCTACGACGCGCCGGGCTCGCTCAAGGCCCGCCTGTGTGTGGAAGGCCGCACGAGGCTCTACGATTTCTGCTCGCGCCACGGCATCGCACACCGCCGCTGCGGCAAGCTCGTCGTCGCAACCTCGGCCGTCGAGCTCACCGCGCTCGCGACCATCGCGTCGGCGGCGACGGCGAACGGCGCGCCGGTCCGGGAACTGGGCCGGGCGCAGGCGCTCGCGCTCGAGCCGCAGCTGCGCTGCACGGCGGCCCTGCTCTCCCCCGAATCCGGCATCCTCGACACGCACGCCTTGCTCCTCGCGCTGCTCGGGCAGGCCGAGGCTCGCGGCGCGCTCTGCGCCTATGCAAGCCGCGTGACCCATCTCGCGCTCGAGCACGGCGCGACCGCGATCGCAGTGAACGGCGGACAGCCCTGCCTGCGCGCATCGCTCGTCATCAATGCGGCGGGACTCGACGCGCCGTGCGTCGCGCGAGCGACCGAAGGCTTTCCGCGCGAGCACATCCCGCGGACACAGGTCGCGAAGGGCAGCTACTTCGCGCTCCCCGGTCGCGCACCGTTCGAGCGCCTCGTCTACCCGGTGCCGGAGCCGGGCGGCCTCGGAGTGCACTTGACGCTCGATCTCCAGGGGCATGCACGGTTCGGACCGGACGTTGAATGGCTCGATGCGCCGGCAGTCGGGGCGGCGGACGCGCCTCGCTTCGGCGCGGATGGCCAAGGCTTCGAGCGCCTCTTCGAGGTGGACGCGCGCCGCGGCGAGCGCTTCTACGAGGCCATCCGCCGCTACTGGCCCGCGCTGCCCGAGGGAGCGCTGCGGCCCGCCTACGCGGGGCTTCGTCCGAAGCTCTCCGGCCCCGGCGAGCCGGCCGCCGACTTCCGCATCGACGGTCCGGAGATCCACGGGACGCCGATGATCCATCTCTTCGGCATCGAGTCCCCGGGACTCACGGCAGCGCTCGCGATCGCCGAGCGCGTGGCGCAGATCGCGCGCGTCAGCCGATGATCCGGCGCGCCTCGAGCTCCGCGATGACGCGCTGCGCCGCCGCCTCGGCGCTCGCCTCGGCCGTCGCGATCAAGAGCTCTGCCTGCTCCGGGCGCTCGTAGGGAGAGTCGATCCCGGTGAAGTTCTTGATCTTGCCCGCGCGTGCCCGGGCGTAGAGCCCCTTCGGATCCCGGCGCACGCACTCCTCGAGCGCCGTGTCGACGAAGATCTCGATGAACTCGCCCTCCTTGACGAGCTCGCGCACCATGCGCCGCTCCGCGCGGAAGGGCGAGATGAACGAGCACAGCACGATGAGGCCGGCATCCACGAACAGCCGCGCGACCTCCCCCACGCGGCGGATGTTCTCGACGCGATCGGCATCGGTGAAGCCGAGATCGCGATTCAAGCCATGGCGCACGTTGTCCCCATCGAGCATGTACGTGTGCGCGCCGTGGGTATAGAGCTCCTTCTCGACGAGATTGGCGATCGTCGACTTGCCGGAGCCGGAGAGACCCGTGAACCACAGGATGGCGGGCTTGTGGCCGTTGCGCCGCACGCGCGTCTCGCGGTCGATCGCGAGGCTCTGGCGGTGCACGTTGGTGGCGCGGCGCAAGCCGAAGCTCACCATGCCGGCGCCAGCGGTCGCATTGTTGAATCGGTCGATGAGAATGAAGGCGCCCGTCTCCCGGTTCTCGGCATAAGGGTCGAATGCGACGGGCGTCGCGGTCCCGACGTTGCACAAGCCGATCTCGTTGAGCCCGAGGGTCTTGCCCGCGATGTGCTCGAGCGTGTTGACCTCGATCTTGTGCTTGAGCGTCGTCACGCGGGCCGGCACGTACTTCGTGCCGATCCGCATGAGGTACGACCGCCCGGGCAGCATCGGCTCCTCGGCCATCCACAGGATGTGCGCCGCGAACTGATCGACGACTTCCGGGCGCGAATCGGCGCGCGCGAGCAGATCGCCGCGCGCAATGTCGATCTCCTCCGTCAGCACGAGCGTCACGGCCGCGCCGGCGTGCGCCTCGCGCAGGTCGCCATCGGCGGTCACGATTCGCGCGAGCGTCGACTCGCGCCCCGACGCCGCGACGACCACTCGATCGCCGGCCGCGATCGAGCCG
>JBOHZT010000163.1:0-7524 GCA_050738535.1 Steroidobacteraceae bacterium | reverse complement strand
CGTCGACGTCGATGACCTGACTCAATCGCCCCCCTTTCCTCGACTTTATCGCCGACTCAATTGCCGGCCATCGTCACGAGCAGGTCGCCCTCGCTGACCCGATCGCCGACGTGCACGCGCACCTCGCCGATCTTGCCTGCGGCTGGCGCCCGCAGTGTGTGCTCCATCTTCATCGCCTCGACGACGAGCAGCGGCTGCCCCTCCTCGACGGGCTCGCCCGCTGATGCCTGCACGGCGACGACCACGCCAGGCAGCACCGCCGTAAGATTGCCGAGCGGCCGCGCCGCGGTGCCTGAAGAAGTCCTCGGCTCGACGCGCAATTCCACGTGCTGCGCACAGCGCCAGACGTCGATCCACTCTTCTCCGACGAGCGCGTGCACGGTCGCTCCTCCGTGCATCGATCGCAGACTCTGCAAGCGCTCGGCCGCCGCGTCGAGCTCGATGACTTCGGCTTCATCCGCTCCTGAGCCCAAGAGCGATGCTTCGACATGCGAGTGCCCGAGAACCCTCACCGCGGCGACCAGAAGATCCAGCCCATGGCGCAACCGCACCTCGATCGGCTCCGCAGCACCGACTCGGAATCCGTCCGCCAGGGCCCACGGCGATCGAGGGCCGTGCCCGGCGGGGTGCAGGTTTGCGAGCACCCTGGCGGCCGCCGCAAACCGAGCAAGCCGGTTCCGATCGGCTCGAGCACTCGCCGAGACGGCCTGCCCTTCGGGGCCGCTCACGAACGCCGTTCCGACCGGCCCTGCACGGAAACTCGGGCTCTCGAGCACCGCCGCGAGCCATCCCCCGTTGGTGGGGACGCCGGCAATCCGCGTCTTCCGGAGCGCCGCGCTCAGCGCGCCGATCGCCTCGGCGCGACCCGGCGCATGCGCGATGATCTTGCCGAGTAGCGAGTCGTACTGCGGGGGGACGATGTCGCCGCTCTCGAATCCCGCATCGACGCGGATGCCCGACTCCGCAGAGGGCCACGCGGCAAGGCGCAGGCGCCCAGCCCCCGGTATGAAGTCCCGAGCGGGGTCTTCGGCGCACACGCGGACTTCCATGGCGTGGCCAACGGCAGCGATACTGTCCTGGCGCAGCGTCAGCGGCTCACCCGCGGCGATGCGCAACTGCCACTCCACGAGATCGAGCCCGGTGACGGCCTCGGTCACGCCGTGCTCGACCTGCAGCCGCGTATTCATCTCCATGAAGAAGAACTTGCCGCGCTCGACGAGAAATTCCACGGTGCCCGCGCCGACATAGGCCACCTCGCGCGCGGCGGCGCAGGCCGCAGCGGCCATGGCTGCACGCACTGGCGGATCGAGCTCCGGAGCCGGCGCTTCCTCGATCAGCTTCTGATGGCGGCGCTGCACCGAGCAATCCCGATCGAGCAGGTGCAGCACGCGACCGCTGCGGTCTGCCAGCACCTGCACCTCGACATGCCTCGCATCGGCAAGGTAGCGCTCGAGGAGCAGCCGACCATCGCCGAAGGCGCTCTCCGCGAGGCGGCGCGAGGCCTCGAGCGCGGCGCGGAGCTCACCCGGGCCGCGCACGATCGACATGCCCTTGCCACCGCCCCCGCTCACCGGCTTGATCATGAGAGGGAATCCGAGCGCCTGCCCGCGCCGCTCGAGCCGATCGAGAGAGGCGCGCGCCTCGCGCGATCGCGCCAACGGTGCGTCGCCAGATCCCGCTAGCGGCGCGTCTCCGTCTTCGGCGCCGGGCAGGACCGGAACCCCTGCGCGCCGCATGCGATCCTTCGCCGCAGCCTTGTCGCCCATGGCAGCGATCGCCGCGGCCGGCGGTCCCACGAAGACGATTCCAGCGCCCGCGCAGCGCTCCGCGAACGCCGCGCTCTCCGCGAGAAAACCGTAGCCCGGGTGAATCGCCTCCGCGCCGCACTCGCAAGCGACCCGCAGGATCGACTCCTCGTCGAGGTAGCTCTGCGAGGCCGGTGCCGGGCCGATCGGCCAAGCCTCGTCAGCGAGCCGCACGTGGCGCGCACCGGCATCGACCTCGGAGTAGACCGCGGCCACCTCGACGCCGAGGCGGTGCGCCGTGCGGGCGATGCGGCAGGCGATCTCTCCTCGATTGGCGATGAGCAGCTTGCGGAACACGGCGCGGACGAGCTCGGCCTTGCGGTGCGCCGAGTGTACCCCTTGCGCCCGACAGCCGGACTGTCGGACGATCCGTAACCCCGCGAGCATCCGGTGGTGCCATGACGCCTTTCGAATCCCTCGAGCTCGACTTCGGCCTGGGTCCCACGCTCTCGGAAGTCAGGAGCACCGTGCGGCGGCTCGCCGAGGAGCGCATCGCGCCGCTCGCGGCGGCCATCGATCGCTCGAACGAGTTCCCACGCGCGCTCTGGCCCCTGCTCGGCGAGCAGGGCCTGCTCGGTATCACCGTCCCCGAGCGCTGGGGCGGCGCAGGCCTGGGCTATCTCGCGCATGTCGTCGCGATGGAGGAGATCTCGCGAGCTTCGGGCTCCGTGGGCCTCTCCTACGGCGCGCACTCCAACCTGTGCGTCAATCAGTTGCGCCTCAACGGCTCCGACGCGCAACGCGATAAGTACTTGCCGAAGCTCGTCACCGGCGAGCACGTGGGCGCTCTCGCGATGTCCGAGCCCGGCTCGGGCTCCGACGTGATGTCGATGCAGACGCGCGCCGAGCGCCGCGGCGACCGGTACGTCCTCACGGGCCGCAAGATGTGGATCACGAACGGCCCCGAAGCGGAGGTTCTCGTCGTCTATGCGAAGACCGACCCCGCCGCCGGGTCCCGCGGCGTGACCGCCTTCATCATCGAGCGCGGCTTCAAGGGGTTCTCCACGGCGCAGAAGCTCGACAAGCTCGGCATGCGCGGCTCGAGCACTTGCGAGCTGGTCCTCGACGGCTGCGAGGTCCCGGCGGAGAATGTCCTGGGTGCCGAGAACGGGGGGACGCGTGTGTTGATGAGCGGGCTCG
This sequence comes from Steroidobacteraceae bacterium, assembly GCA_050738535.1. Classification (GTDB taxonomy): domain Bacteria; phylum Pseudomonadota; class Gammaproteobacteria; order Steroidobacterales; family Steroidobacteraceae; genus JASHUC01. Next base: position 4,579 of record JBOHZT010000163.1, on the reverse strand, counting down.
ACTTCGAGCGCGTGGTGCTCGCCGGGGGCCCGCTCGGGCTCGCCGCCGCGGCGCTCGATCTCGCGCTGCCGTATGCCCGCGAGCGCCGCCAGTTCGGTCAGCCGATCGGAAGCTTCGAGCTGATCCAGGCCAAGCTCGCCGATCTCTACACCGCGCTCAATGCGAGCCGCGGATACGTGTACGCCGCAGCGCGCGCGTGCGACGAAAAGCGCATCGCTCGGCGTGACGCCGCCGGCTGCATTCTCTTCGCCGCGGAGCACGCGACTCGCGCTGCGCTCGAGGCGATCCAGATCCTCGGCGGCAACGGCTACATCAACGACTATCCCGCCGGCCGCTTGCTGCGCGATGCGAAGCTCTACGAAATCGGCGCCGGCACCCAGGAGATCCGCCGGATGCTGATCGGCCGGGAGCTCGTCGAGCCGGGGTCCCGCGCGGCCGGCGCTGCGTGAGCCGGCACCCACTGAGCGCCACGAGATTGGACCCCAGCGCCTGCTCCAAGAACCAGTCCTTCCTCACGCGCCTGCGGTTCGCTCTCGCGGGACTGCGGCATGCGCTCAGCTCGGAGCACAGCTTGAGGATCCAAGTGACGATCCTCGCGCTCGTCGTCATTGCGCTCATCGTCCTGCACCCAGGGGCGCTGTGGTGGGGCCTCGTCCTGCTCTCCAGCGCCGGCGTCATCGGCGCCGAGCTCTTCAACACCACGCTCGAGCACCTCGCCGATCACCTTCACCCGGAGGTGCACCCGCAGATCCGCGTGGTGAAAGACTGCGCGGCCGCGGCGGTGCTCGTCATGTCCGGCGGCGCCGTCGCCGTCGCGATCGCACTCGCCGTGCACCTCTTGACGCGGCGCTGAGTCAGCCGCGATTCGCGCGCAACTCCCGCGCGAACTCGAGCACTTCGCGCGCGAGCCGCTCCTTGTCCTCGCGGCTGCGCATCAGGGTATCCGTCACACGTACCGGTCCGGTAAAGCGGGGTGCGAGCTGCGCGTCGGCGCGATCGAGCACGAATCCGTCGATGATCTCCTCGTAGTGGCGGGCGACGCTGAGCGGGGAAGCCTCGAGCCCCAATTCGCGCATGATCTTCGCCGTGGGCCCCTTCACCGCCGCGCCGCCGATGATCGGCGTGACCGCGATCACGGGCGTCGCGCAAGCCCGCAGCGCTGCGTGCCACGCCGGGATCGCGAGCATCGGATCGATGCTGAGGTAGGGATTCGACGGGCAGATCACGATGAGATCGAACGCGCCCATCCGCAGATCCTGTGCCACGCTCGCGGGCAGGCTCGCACGCTCGGCACCTTCATAACGCACCGCGCGGATGGCCGGCTCGCAGCGCCGGCGCACGAAGTAGTGTTGAAAGCCGAGCGTGCCCTCCTGCGTATCGACGAGCGTGCGGACGCGGTCGCTCGTCATCGGCACGACGCGGGTAGTGAGACCGAAGCGACTCGCAAACACCGCCACGATGGATTCGAGCGATTCGCCCGCGGCGAGCCGGCGCGTGCGCTCGACGTGAACGGCAAGGTCCTTGTCGCCGAGCCGAAACCAGGTGTACCCGCCCAGACGCTCGAGTTCCGCCATGAACTGCCAAGTCTCGCCGGCACGGCCCCAGCCGAGATCGGAATTCGAGAGCCCGGCGAGTGTGTAGAGCGTGGTGTCGATGTCCGGCGAGATGGCGAGTCCGAGATGCTCGAAATCATCGCCGGTATTGACGACGACCGTGAGCGCCCCCGGCGCGAGCACCCCCTGCAGCCCGAGCGCCAGCTTCACACCGCCGATCCCTCCTGAGAGCGCGAGAGCGCAGAGGGCTCGGGTCATGCCATTGCTGCGGCCGCGAGTTGCGGCGAAGAGCGGCGCCAGGCGAGCACGATCAGCCCTCCAGCGTCACGGCGCTGCCGGTCTCGCGGGCGATCAGGTCCGCGAGCAGCGCCTCGTTGAGCTCGGCGCGCCCTCGCAGCGCGTCCCAGCGCACGCGCACCGCGGCCGCCTGCGGCAAGCTGAGACCGCTCACGGTGTAGCACGTCACCCGCGCACCATCGCTCTCGATCCAGTGATCGAGCTGTGCCTCGACATCCCAGGCCCTGGCGAAGAACGGACCGTGCAGGCGCGAGCGCAGATCCTCCGCTTCGGGCAATCCGGCGAGCAGATGCTCGAGCGCCCGGGGATCGTCGAGGCGCGCCACCGCGCGCCGGACCGCCGTCTCCCGCTGACGAGCGCGATGCTTCCAAAGATTCGCGAGCAGCTCCATCTCGAGCGCAATTGTCGGGGTGGGATCGAGCTGCGCGCAAGTGAGCCCGCCGGGATCACGTCTCGGTATTCTCGACGGCCGGCTCCCCCGATGGGACGATCTGCATCGGCGGCTCCTGTCCCAGCGCCGCCTTCAGCGCCTTTAACATTTTCTGGTCGATGGCGACGGAGTCGTCCGATTGCACCGGATAGCGCACTTCGAACTTCAGCCCCATCTCCGCGAACCGGACTCGCACCTCCGGCGAAGGCACGGCGGTCTCAAAATCGACCAGGCGCTGCATCGTCGCATGCTGCGCCTCGAGCGCCGGACGGTAGTGCGCGTACACGGCATGCGCAGCGGACTTCAAGCGCTCTTGCGCCGCTTGCACGTCGACCGTATCGCAGAGCGTCATGGCAATGGAATGCCACAGGTAATCTGCCCCGGGGATCTGCTTGTACAGGGCCTGCGGCTGGAACAGCACGGCATTCGAGATCACCACGATGCGCCCCGTCGCATGCAGATCCGCGCCCGCGAGCTCCATCAGGTAAATCCTGACGAGCCCGATATCGGCGACGTTCCCGGTCACCCCGGCCAGCGTGATCCGGTCGCCGATCTGGACGCCGTAGCGCCCGATGAGAAAGAAATACGCCACGATCGCGAGGATGACGTTCTGCAAGGCCACCGCGAGCCCTGCCGTCAGGAACCCGACGTAGGTCGCCAGCGACCCGATCTGGGACACCAGCAAGAAGATGATGATGACGACGAGCGCGATGCCGATGGTGACCCGCCGCAGCGTCTGAAACTGGCTCCGGCGGCGGCTGTCGTGAAAGTATCGAAATACCGCCCGCCGCCAGACCTCCGAAACGATCAAGACCAGGACGATGAGCGCGACCAGCAACGCGGCGCGCGTCAAGAGCAGCCGGGTGATGGTCGCAAGGCGCGCATGCAGCGTATCGCGCCATTCGGAGAGCGCGCTGCGCGCATCGTCGAGGATGAACTGCTGCTCGCCGAGCGGCACCAAAAGGCCCGCGAGCTGCTTGAATCGCGCGGTCGCGCGCTCGAACGTCCGGCGCGCATCCTGCAGCTTCGCCGGATCGGTCGTATCGATGCCCGCCAGATCGTCCCGCACGAGATTGCGAGCCTGGCCGAGCAGCGGCGCCCGCAGCGCATCAAGGCTCTTCGCGAGCGCGCCCGTCGCCTCGATGCCGCCTCCGAGCTGACGGCCATCGCTCTGCAGCGAGAACCACTCGCCGATGAGCGTAAGAATGCCGGCGGACTCGGGCCGGAAGCCCGCCGCGGCAAGGGTCGGCACCGCCCCCCGCGCGTTGACGCCCGCGGTCGGACGAGGCGGATTGCGGAAAGCGCTCGACGGGACCCCGCCGACCGTGACGCCACCGCTCGGCGCCGATGGGCTCCGACGGGCCTCGGGCACGGACCGCTCGAGATCCTCGATGCGGCCGAGCAGGTCCCGAGTGCCTCGCGCCTGGAAATCCTGTGCCGAGGACTCGAAACGCTGCAGCGCCTCGAGCGTGCTCTCGACCTCACGCTCGAGGCTGAGCGCCGCCGTGATGCTCGAGCGCCGCGCCCTGAGCGAGGCGCGCGAGCGTGCCGGCGCCCGCGCGATGGCCGCGTCGACCTGCATGATCTCGAGCCGGAGAGCCGCGACGCGCTGCGCTGCGCGCGCGACGGCCTGGTCGATTCCCGCCGGGGTGTGCGGGCTGCTGTGGGCGCCCTTGGTCGCCGCCTGCGAGGAGCCGACCATCAAGGCCGCCCCGGCGCGACCGAACCCGAACGCGAGCTGCACGGCCCGCAGCGCCGACTGCTGGAGCCGATCCCGAGCTACGACATCCTGAGCGAGCTCGGGCAGGTTCTGGATGGCTTGCGCCTCGCGGTACCAGTCGAGCGTCTGCCGGATGTACGCGACGATCTGATCGGAACCGAGCGGCGGCGGCGCCAGGCCATGGGCCGCCTCTGGCGGCGGTGCGGCCGAGCCTGGCACCATCGAGCGCGCGGCCGGTCCAGGCGCCCCGCCCGAACCCGCCCCGGCTCGGCTCCCCTGCGCGAGTCCCGCGGATACCGTGCCGGTCGGACCAGGCAGGTGAGCCAGCGCCGGCAGCGCCGCGCAGACACTCACGCACGCCACAGCGCGGATCAAGAATCGAGATGGCGCCAAGGTCCCCCCGGTCAGCGTGGCAAGTCCGTCAGGACACGAGACATGCCATGCGGCGGGGGACGGGCGCTGCGCTTGCGCCCTCGGCGTCACGTTGACAGCTCAAGCCATCGCTCCTATCGTGCTTCGAACGAGCCTCACGGCTGGGAGCGGCAAACGCTCCCCGCGCGCCAGGCATGCGGTCGTCAA
>JBOHZT010000162.1:0-7545 GCA_050738535.1 Steroidobacteraceae bacterium | reverse complement strand
GAAGCTCGCGCTGGTGCTCGGGGGGCATGCACACCCGCGCCTGCTCGAGACCTACGAGAGCGAGCGCAAGCCCGTCGCGCGCTTCACGGTGGAGCAGGCGTTCGCGCGCTACGTCCTACGCACCGCGCCGTGGCTGCAATCGAGCCAGACGATCGAGACGCCGGCGCCGGATTTCGACATCGAGCTCGGCTATCTCTACGGCTCACCCCTCGGGGTGCATGCCGACCTCGGCACCACCTCCGGAATGCCGGGCTCCCGGGCGCCGCATCTGTGGCTCACGCGCGCTGGCGAGCGGCTCTCGACGATCGATCTCACCGGGCACTTCGTGCTGCTCGCGGGCGCGCAAGGCGCCGAGTGGGTCCGTGCCGGCGAGCGTGCGGCCCGCGCCTTCCGGAATCTGCCGCTCGAGGCGCATTGCATCGGGCGCGATCTCGAGGACCCGGACGGCCGGTTCACGAGCGCGTTCGGCCTCACCGAGCGGGGCTGCTCGCTCGTGCGGCCGGATGGATTCATTGCCTGGCGCAGCGCCGAGGCAGTGCCGGATCCGCAGCGCACGCTCGAGGACGCGCTCGCCCGAATCCTGGGCCACGCGGATCACTCGAGGCCGTAGACGAGAATGCGGCTGTGCGCCGCGGCGCCCGGCCAGGTGGAGGATTTCATGCCGGACGCGACCGCAATGCGCTCGTGTCCGCCCGCCTCGTAGGAAATGATGCCGCCGCCGACCGCCTGGCCGGTGCTCGCCTGCCACAGCACGCGGCCGGACCGCTGATCGATCGCGTAGATCACGCCGCCGAGATCCGCCGCGAAGAGGAGGCCGCTGGCCGTCGGTGTCACGCCCGCGAGCATCGGGTGGGGCGTCTCGAGCTGCCAGCGCAGCGAGCCGCTTTCCGCGTCGAATGCGCTGATACGGCCCCGCGCAGCGCTCGCCGGATCGAACATCTTGGCCATGGGGATGGCGCTGCCGAACCAGATCTGGCCCCGAGGCGGCACCTTCAGATGGCGGACGATCTGGACGCGCGCGCACCAGTCGACCGCGGCGACGAACAGGGAGTTGCTGAGCGGACTGTACGCCGCGCCATTCCATTCGACGCCGCCCATGATGCCCGGACAGAAGCGCACGGCCCGGCTTCTCGAGAGTGACTCGCTCACGTTCGTGCGCGTCGTCGTCGGCGTCTGCGACAGCAGCGGAATGACCGTGGTGCCGCCTCCGGAGGGCACGGGCATCGCGAGCTCGACGCCGCCGCGATCGAGGATCGAGAGCAGCCCGTCCTTGTTGGCCGATGCGATGATCTCGCGGCCGGACTTCGTGGTGACGAGCGTCGGAGGACTGTCCACGTCCCAGTCGTGGCTGTCGTGCCTCACCAGCTGGTTGTACGCGATCATCCGGCCCGTCGCGGCATCGAGCGCGATGATGGAATCGCTGTAGAGATCGGCGCCGGTGCGATCGAGGCTATCGAAATCCGGCGCGGGATTGCCGGCCGGAACGTAGAGAATCCCCTTCGCCCGGTCGAAGGTGAAGGACGTCCAGAAGGCGCCGCCCGTGATGGGTAGGCGAGTATTGGTCCAGCTGTCGCGCACACTGGCGGGCACCACGTCGAAGCTCCACAGGAGATGCCCATCGCGCGCGTCGAGCGCGTAGACGTGGCCCGTGACGCCGGCGTTGTCGCCGCCCGCGTTGCCGACGAACACCTTGCCGTCCGCCGCGATCGGCGCCATCGGAATCGAGACGCCCGGTCCGTTCGGCTCGATCGTGTGATCCCACAGCTCCCGCCCGGTCGAGGCCTCGAGCGCGATCACATGGCCGTCCGAGGTTCCGCGGAACAGCCGTCCGGCGAGGTAGGCAAAACCGCGATCGACGTGCAGCAGACTCGGCCGTGAGCTGCGGCGAAAGTGGGTCCACTTCGGCTTGCAGGTCGCGGCATCGATCGCGAAGGAGCGCTCGTCCGTCGTGAAGTACATCGTGCCGTCGACGACGATGGGGCCCGTCTCGAAGGCACCCACCTCGGGAAGCGTGTACGTGCACTCCAGGCGCAGCCGCGCGACGTTGGCGCGGGAGATCTCCGTGAGCGGCGCGTAGCGATCGCCCGCCAGCGTCCGGTCGTACGCAGGCCAATTGGCCGGCGCGTCGAGTACGCTCGATTTGCGCGGGGCCGCCGCCCTGCCCGCCGCCGCCGCGCCGGCGCTCACACCGGCGAGCGATGCGGCCGCGCAGGCGAGCGTGAGCGCGAGGACGCGCGACACCCTGGGGGTAGCGAGCAGCCGCCGGCGACTCAGCAAGTCGAGCCTCCCGCGGCTGTCATACCGCCCTCAATTGTGACCCGCGCTCGCGTGCAGACCCTCGATCTGCGCGTGGCCTCCCGCGCCTGCCGCCTTCAATAGCGCATTGGCGCGCGAGATGATGTACGCGCGGATGTCCCGGGCCCCGGCGTCGTCGAGCACCGAGGCGAACGAGGCCATCCCCTTCGAGGCGAGACCGCCCTTCAGCACGACGGCGTCGAACGCCTGCTGGCTGTCGAGGAGCGGCGAGCGGGTGAGGTTCGGGAAGCTCGCCCCGCGAGTCTGCCCGTTCTGGCCATGGCAGGCCGCACAGTATTGCCCATAGCGCGTCGCGCCGCTCTGGACGACTTTCAAAGGCGCGGTCGCCGGCGGCGGATCGAGCTTGCGCGGCGTGTAGGGGATCTGCGGCGGAAGCTTCCCCTGGGCGCCGAGCGTGAACACCAGCATGCGCGAGTAGTTCGGCGCATAGAACCCGCCGGCCGGGTTGCCGCCGACGCTCGCCGCGACGTACTGCTTACCGTCGAGCTCGTAGGTGATCGGCGCGGGGAGCACGCCGGTGTCCGCATTCATGCTCCAGAGGATCTTGCCGCTGCGCGCATCGAAGGCGCGGAACTCATCGGAGCTCCCGCCGCCCTCGAACACGAGGCCCCCGGCCGTCGCGAGCGCCCCGCCCGTCTCGCCCTTGTCCGACGGGCCGTGCCAGAGGATCTTGCCGGTGATCGGATCGTAGGCCTCGAGATAGCTCACGAAGCCGTGCGGCGCGTGCGGATGCTTGCGGTAGTAGGTGAACTGCGCCATGAAGTTCACGCCGAGGTTGTAGCCGACCTTGCTCGGCTTGTAATGCGGGTCGGCCTGCCAGATGTAGTAGGCGTGCTGCGTCGGGATGTAGAGCAGCCCCGTGTGCGGATCCCAGGCGTTGCCGTTCCAGTTGTGCCCGCCTTGCGCGCCCGGCAGCCCATCGAAGGAATGCCCGTTGCTGTAGCGCGCCGCGGGGATGACGTGCGGGCGCCCGGTGCGCATGTCGACGCCGGTCGTCCAGTTGACCTCGGTGAAGGGCCGCGCGGCGAGGAGCTTGCCGGTCGCGGCATCGAGCATGTAGAAAATGCCGTTCTTCGAGGGCTGCATGATGACGTGGCGCAGCTTGCCGTGGATTTTCAGATCGACGATCTCCATCGGGCTCACCGCGTCGTAGTCCCAGGTATCCGCCGGGGTCTCCTGGTAGTACCACACGAGCCGGCCCGTCTCGGGCTTCAAGGCGATGATGGACGCGAGATACAGGTCATCACCGCCCGTCGGATCGCGATAGTGATCGTTCCACGGCGAGCCGTTGCCGCTGCCGAAGTAGATGAGGTCCGTCTTGGGATCGTAGAGGATCGCGTCCCAGACGGTGCCGCCGCCTCCGAGCGTCCACCAGTGGCCGCCCCAGGTCTTCGCGGCCGCGCGCATCGCGGCGCTCTTGAAGCCGTCCTTCGGATTGCCGGGCACGGTGTAGAAGCGCCAGTCGAGCTTGCCGGTCTCGGCGTCATAGGCGCTCACGTACCCGCGCACGCCGAACTCCCCGCCCGACTCCCCGATGAGCACCATGCCCTTGGCGACCCGCGGAGCCCCGGTGATGGAGTAATGCTTCGATCTGTCCGTCGTCTGCACCGACCAGACCGGCTTGCCGGTGCGTGCATCGAGCGCGACGAGCTTTCCATCGAGCGTACCGATATAGATCTTGCCCTTCCAGGCGGCGATGCCGCGGTTCACGATCCCGCAGCACACGTTGACGACCCACTGCCCGGGGGTCTTCGGGTCGTATTCCCAGAGCGTCTTGCCCGTGCGCGCATCGAACGCGTACACCTTGCTCCAGGCCGTCGAGACGTAGATCACGCCGTCGATCTCGAGCGGCTGGCCCTCCTGCTGGAGGTTCGTGTCGTAGTTGGCGTACCAGGCGAGCCCGAGATTGCGGACGTTCGAGGTGTTGATCTGCGCGAGCTTGCTGTAACGCTGCTCGCTGTAGGTGCCGCCGTACGTCATCCATTGCGAGGGGTTGGAAGCCGCCGCGTCGAGGCGCTCCGCATCGACGTTGGCCGGCATGGCCTTGGCGACCGCGAGCGTCGCCGCCTTTGCCGCAGGATGCGCATTGGCGGCCGCAGTCGCGGTCGCGTGGGACCCGCCTTGCTCACAGCCCGCCAACACCAGACACAAAAGAACGCCCAGCCCCACCGCGGTACGAGTCGCCATGAATCCCCCACCCGTTCTTGATGAATGCGCCGCGCAGGCGGCAACACGCCTGCGGCTGCGAGTCGTCGATTGTAACCACAAAGCGCGGACTCCGGCCGCAGCCCGCGGCCCGCCCCGCGAGCGCTGCGCGCCGGCAGTCCGCCTGGCGGGCGCGGGGCTAGAAGGCGTTGAAGATGCTGCCGACGAGGTCGCTCGCGAGCCCGAAACCCGCGCCCATGCCGAGGCCCGACATCACGTTCCCCATGAAGCCGCCGCTGCGCCCGTAGTAGGGCTGCGCCGCCCAGCCGCGCGTTTGGAAGTTCTGCTGCGGAAGCGAGTTCACGTGACTCTCGAGAACGTGGATGTACTCGGCCATCTGCTGGATCAGCGCGAGGCAGGACTGGTTCTGCTGCTGGATCGCGAGCACGGCCTCGCGCAGGTCGAGCGTCAGCTCCTTCGCGAGCGTCGCATCGGGGATCTTCGCTTGCAGCTTCTCGACGAGCGCTTTGAGCTCCTGGCCCACCTGGTTCGCCTGGTTCTGGAGCTGTACGGCTTGGTTCTCGGCTGTCTGGTAGTCCACGGCTCGCCCCCGCAAATGCAGTGATGAAATTTCCGACCCATTCGACCGCCCAGTCCGCGAATCGTTCGGATCGGGCGAGCCGGTCGGCCTCCTGGGCGCGTAGCTTCCGCCTCGAGCGCCCCCGAGCGCAATGCCCGCCGCGCCGGAATATGACCGCTCAACGCCTCCCGGTCATGAGTGCGGCGAGCCGCTCGATCACCATTTCCGGCTCGATGAGATCCATCACGCCGGGGCGCTCGATCTTGGTCCGCCAGGGCAGCTCTGCGGCGCTCGTGCCGCGATACTTGCGCGCGGCGGCCTCGAACCGGTCGACGCACCACTGCCGGCTGGAATAGGGACCGCTGCGCGCGGCGCTCGTCGCCGCGTAGAGCCCGATCACCGGCAGGCCCACCGCCGTCGCCATGTGCGCGGGCCCGGAGTCCGGCGTGAGCAGGACGGAAGCTCGCGCGAGCGTCGCATGCAGCTCGGGCAACGTGTCGCGGCCGATGAGGTCGACGGACGGCTCGCGCATGGCCGCGGCGATCCGCGCACCGGCCTCCCGTTCGGCCGCGGAGGCACCGCCGCACAGGAGCACCCGCATCCCGAGCTCTCGGGACGCATAGTCCGCCACGGCAGCGTAGCGCTCCGGGCGCCAGTTGCGGGCCGGATGGCTCGAGCAGGGGCTCACGACGAGCGTCCGACTGCCCTCCGGGATCACCCGGCGTGCATGCTCGAGCGCGCTGTGCGGGACCGGGATGTCCCAGCGGTACTCGCGCGTCGTGACGCCGAGCCGGCGCGCGAAGCCGAACAGACCGTCCATCACGTGCTCGCGCCCGCCGGGCTCGATCCGGTGAGTGGTGTAGAGCCATTGCAGATCGAGGGCCCGCTCCCGATCGTAGCCGAGCTTCACGGGTGCGCGCACATGGTGCGCGATCCGGCTCGCGCGCCAGGCGAACTGCATGTGCAGCAGCAGCTCGAAGCGCCGCGCCGCGAGCGCGCGCCGCACGGCCGCCATGCCGGCCCGCGTGCGTTTCTCGAGCACGATGAACTCGATGTCGCGGATGCCGCCCACGAGCGCGGCCCCGGCGCTGCCGATGATCCAGGTGAAGCGAGTCTGCGGCCATGCGCGCTGCAGCGTGCGGATCACCGGCAGCGTGTGGCAGATGTCCCCGAGCGCCGAGAGCTTGAGCACCGCGACGGATCGTGGCGGCTCGGCAAGCGGCAGCGGACGGATCAATTGCGGTAGCGCCGCTCGAGCGTCGCGCGAGAGAGGAACACGCGCCGGTGATAGCGGCGCAGCACGGTGCTGCGCAGCGCGACCGGATTGGTGGCTGCGAGCAGCATGAAGATGAGGATGCTCATCCCGATCCGGTGCAGCGCTCCGCGGCGCTCGGCGTGCGCGTCGTCGACCGCCTCGAAGCCGTAATGCGCGACGATGCGCTCGATTTGCTGGGTCTTGCGCGTGCTGCCGAGGTGCATATCGCCGCACAGCGCCACGAAGTCCTGCAGCGACGGCTGCTGCTGCAGGTAGCGCGCGAGCTCCCGCAGCGAGAACTCGACGTTGCGGCTCACCCCGCGCGCCCACGCGACGGTCGGCCCCTCCTGCCCCATCGCGGGCACGTTCTCGTTCCAGAAGTGCAGCATGAGGAGCCGGTCGCCGACCCGCACGCGCGTGCCGTCCGAGAGCGCGAGACCGTGCCCGGCCCGGCCGAGCTCGAGGCGGAAGATGCAGTTCGAATCCGTCGAGTACTCGAAGATTCCCAGGCGGCGGCGCAGCCACCCGTCCAGCCTGAAAATGGCGTGGTCCAGCCAAGGGAGCCCGGAACCGCGTTTCTCAGAGAGCTCTACGGACAATGCTGCAACTCCGGGCGAACATTGTGCGAAGCCGTATGCCTGGGCTTCAACCAAGCCCAGTGTGCGGCTCGCCGTACAGGTTCGCAAGTACGACCTTGATGCCGATCGCCACCGGCACCGCCAAGATGACGCCAACGACGCCGAACAGAATCCCTCCGGCCAGGAAGCAAAAAATGATCACGATGGGCCGGACGCGAGCGGCATGCCCGAGCACGATGGGCCCGAAGAACTGATCGATCGAGACCCTGAGCGCGATGGCGTAGACGACGTAGGCGAGGATATCCCACGCGCTCACCGCATGCCGCACGGCGACGAGCCCCGCGATGATCGCGGAGGCCGCAGGGCCGACGACCGGGATCACCTCGAGCACCCCCGTGAGCAAGGCGAGCGGCACCGCGTGATGCAGCCCGAGCGCCAGCCCCAGTCCGAGGTACGCCGCGACCGAGGCGTAGGCGACGACCAGCGCCACGCCGACGAAATAGCGCCTGAGCAGCGGATCGAGCTCGGCCCAAATGGCGGCCGCTCGCGGGCGCTGGCGCGGCGGCACGAGCCACAGCAGCCCCTGCCCCACGCGATGCGCATCGATCAGGAAGTAGCCGAGCAGCACCCAGGCGAGCACCATCCCGAAGAGGCTCGCGATCCCGACGGCC
>JBOHZT010000161.1:0-7567 GCA_050738535.1 Steroidobacteraceae bacterium | reverse complement strand
CGCCATTACCTCGACACCTACAATCGCCGTCCGACGCCGTTCGTCTGGAGCAAAACCGCCGATGAAATCTTCGAGAGCATCAAGAGATTCTGTATGAAGATTTCAGGTTCACCACACTAGGGCGTGTACGGTGGACCACCGAGATTAATCTTAAAAGGTGCGTTGCCATTGCTCGGATAGAAGTCCAATGCCTGGCCACCAGGCGCAGTGTTGGTGCCGAGATCGTCACGGTTTGGGGCGGAGGCGCGCTGGAAGTAGGGGGAGCCGGAGAGGGGTGCGGTGCTTGGGCGAGCTGCGCCAATGCCGCGTCCCATTGGGCTAGCGTTGCGGCGAGAGGGGAGGCAGATCCCCCCGCATACCAAGACAGCGGCAGGGCGGCGGCTACCGGGGGTAGTGCCCGATTGGCATTCACACAAACCGTATCGGTGGCGCAAATGTCCGCCGTCGCATCGAACCAGCTCGGATCAGTATAGGTGAGCGGATCATCGAGCGCGTAGGCGTAAACAGCGCGTGCCTTTCGATACCGGACGATATGCATGCTATTGCAAATGCGGACCGGGTAACCGTTGAAACCACGCATCGCCATTCAAACATTGCCAATTTCCATGTGTGTCGCTTGACACTGATCTCCAGCAGAACTTAAGGCTGCCGGCATCAAATATTACGGGCCCAGGCTCCTGCTCGAATGTCTGTGCAGTATTCAATGTTGATGTGATTCGAATTTCATCAGCTCCCCAAGAATGCATTACGTATTGAAAATCGCTGAGCGACAAACTAATGATCTTGACTCGCGTGACGTCCTCGTAAGCCGGATAGCCATTCGCCGGCGACGCACATACGGAGATTGGGGCATTCATCAACAAAAAAAGGAAGGCTTCGGGGTGCAACGGCGGATTCTCCGCAGGAGCGCCTCCCACCACGAGGCCTATTAAGCTGCCTTCCAAGGTTTGCTTGATGGGCCACGCCGCTAGGCACCCGGCAGGGTGCCGTGATTTCACCTCACGTGCCGCGGCTGCCTCAAGTGGCTGCTGCGGAGTCGGTACGGCATTTGCCGCAGTCTGACAACTTAGCCATAGCGCTGCCACCGATACCAAGGTTAGAAAATACCTGGGCGCCTTTCGCCCTGGTAAGGTCCCGCTGCTACGCAATGTTCTTTGCATGGAGGAAGCTCGTTCGAGCATTAAAGCTCGGCAGCCTTACCCTTCACTCACCTGGCCGAATTTGCCGGGCCATATCTGCGCCGTTACCACCCGGTGGTGCCCCACTGCCGCAGATGACAGTCCCTCCTTTGCAGCCCTCAGCCTGCTGCTGGCCGTACTGTACGCTCGCTAGCTGTGAAGGGCTGAGGCTAGAAACGGGAGTAGCCTCTGTGATTCCGGCGTCAAATATGTAACCCAATACCGCCTCTCTTCAATTCCGAGTGGGTGATCGGAGCTGGCGAGGGTAAATGCACCCACGGGGACATTCACCCAGTTCGAAGTCACATACTGCTCGCCGCCGCTCCATCCATATTCGGATGCCCCCGGAATCTGACTCGTGAGCCCGAAGCAGCTGTCGTATCCGCTCGGATCCGTGTAGGTGAGCGGATCATCGAGCGCGTAGGCGTAGCGGTTGTAGTCCTGCGGATTCGTGGCGTCCTAAAGGGTCGGATCCGGGGAAAGGAACGACCCTCCCGCATAGAGCCGCCCGTTGAAGTCCTCGAGATCGGGGTTGAGCTGGCTCAGCATCTCCTGGAACGTGAACCCCCGACGGGTCACCGCCTCGGCGGTCGCCTGCTCGGTCGGATTGGGGCTGCCGGTCCAGGCGTCCCCGCGGGGGATCCCCCACGCATCGAAGCTCTCGTTCGCCACGAGATTGCCGCTTGGGTCGGTGATCTTGGTGGCCGACCCCAGGTTGTCCGTCGTGATGTAGTACGGGGCGCGGCCCCCGGCACCGTGGAGATAGACGATTTCGCTCCCCCCGGCGTGCACGTAGTCGCGGAAGCTCGTGCCAGTCGAAGCTACGAGCTTCTCCATCAGCCCCCCGATGTACGTGATCGTGGACTGCCCCTCACTCGTGTCGAGATCGAGCCCCCAGCGCTGGTGGTTCGCGTCGTAGTAGAACGTCCCGGTCCCGTTGGTGTTGTCGATGACCGAGGGCTGGTTATAGCTCGTCCAGCTGATCGTGCCGGCGACTTGGCCGTTGAGCATGTCGACCGAGTTGTTTCCGTTGGCATCGTAGCAAAGCGACTGGACGTAGTTCGTGCCCCAGTTGATGTTGCGCACCGCGTGGGGCTGGCTATTGCCGTAGTAGCTGCACCCGGACTGGGCAGTAGTGTAGTCGTAGGTCCCGGTCCCCGAACCGTTGCTGTTGTAGGTCGCGATGTTGCCGTTCGGGGCATAGCTCATCGCCAGATTCTGGGTCCCGTTCAGGGTCCCGCTTGTCACCCGGTAGTCCCCGTCGTAGTAAAAGTTCTCCGTGAGGCCCTGGTTGTTGTCCTGGCGCTGGGTGAGATTGCCCATCTCATCGAACAGGTAGGCGGAGTTCTGGATCGTACTGCCCCCGCTTTCCCCCGCAGTGAGGCTCTCGAGCCAGCCGGTCACCGCATCGTAGGCGCGGTTGACGACGATGCCGTTGCCGAGCGTCGCCTGGGTGACCTGGCCTCGAGGGTTCTCGGCGTCGGCGGTCCACAGCGTTACGTTCGGAGAATCCGAGGTATCCGTGATCGAGGCGAGGATCCCATTCGCGTAGCCGTACGCGAGTTTCAGGGCATAGCCGTAGGAGTCCGTCGGGTAGGTCAAGGTGCTCAAGAGCCCGGTGTTCGGATCATATCCCCAGGTGTAGGTGTAGGTCGTGTCGCTCGGGATCGCGATCGCGCGGGTCGCGCGGCGCCCGAGGCTGTCGTACGTCTCGGATTCGGCATGGCCCGCGGCGTTGCAGGCGGTGGGATTCGTTCCGGTGCCGGTGCACACACGTTGGAGTTTCCCGATGTTGTGCGCTGCGGCGCTCGTTCCTCGGGAGGTCTGGCCATTCCTGCGCGAATACGACCGTTATTGTGGGTCGCGTCCGATTTTTGCCCCGTCTACAATGCGGCCATCATCTCGCGCGAAAGGTAGGCGGTCATGGCACGGGGCATCAACAAGGTTATTCTCGTCGGCAACCTCGGCGCGGAGCCGGAGACGCGCGCCATGCCCTCGGGCTCGAACGTGTGCAATCTGCGGATCGCGACGACGGAGAGCTGGAAGGATCGGCAATCGGGCGAGCAGCAGGAGCGAACGGAGTGGCACCGGGTGGTGCTCTTCGGCCGGCTCGGCGAGGTCGCGGCCGAGTATCTGCACAAGGGCTCGCAGGTCTACATCGAGGGAAGCCTGCGGACCCGCAAATGGCAGGACAAGCAGGGCGTCGACAAGTACTCGACCGAGATCATCGCGAGCGACATGCAGATGCTCGGCGGACGAGGCGGCGGGGCCGGGGCCGGGGGCGGCGGAGCCGGCGGCGGATCGTCCGATTTCACGCGCGAGCGCGCGGAGCCCGCTGCGGCGGGCGGGGGGACCGAGGCGCCCGGGGCGCCCGGGGGCCAGGATTTCGACGACGACATTCCGTTTTAGGGCTTCGGGGCTCCGGCCGGGAGCGACGCTGCCGGGCCGCGGGCCCGGTCGGGTTTCTCGTTCTTCGCGCCCAAGTCCCTGATCGGACGAAGTTTCCGCACTGCTCGATCGCTCGCGCAGCGCCGCAGCTCGCGCCGCGGGCGGCATTTTGCGCCGCGCGCGATGCAGCTCGGCGCCATAGGGCTTAGAATTCGCGAACGCTACCCGCCCCCGAGCAATGCCTGGTCGGTACTACATCAAGACATTCGGCTGCCAGATGAACGAGTACGATTCCGCCAGGATGGCGGACGTACTCCGCGCCAGCGACGGCCTGCTGCCGGCCGGCGAGCCTGCGACGGCGGACGTGCTCCTCATGAACACCTGCTCGGTCCGCGAGAAGGCCGCCGAGAAAGTGTTCTCGCTCCTCGGGGAGTGGCGGGCGCTCAAGGCGGCGCGGCCGCACGTCATCATCGGTGTCGGCGGGTGTCTCGCCTCCCAGGAGGCGCAGGGCATCGTCGAGCGGGCACCGTTCGTCGACCTGGTCTTCGGCCCCCAAACGCTCCACCGCTTGCCGCAGATGATCGCCGAGCTGAAGGCGGCCGGGCGCCCGGTCGTCGACGTGAGCTTTCCGGCGATCGAGAAGTTCGACTCCCTGCCCGAGCCGCGCGCCGAGGGCGCGGCCGCGTACGTCTCGGTCATGGAGGGCTGCAGCAAGTACTGCAGCTTCTGCATCGTTCCCTACACGCGCGGCGAGGAAGTGAGCCGGCCGTTCGTCTCCGTCATGCAGGAAGTGCGCGAGCTCGCGCGGCAGGGCGTTGCCGAGGTCACTCTGCTCGGTCAGAACGTGAACGCCTACGCGGGCGCGATGCAAGACGGCGTGCCTGCCGATCTCGCGACGCTCATCCACCACGTCGCAGCGGTTGCGGGGATCGAGCGGGTCCGCTTCACCACGTCGCACCCGAACGAGCTCGACGACAGCCTGATCGAGGCCTACCGGAACGTGCCGAAGCTCGCGAGCCACATGCATCTCGCGGTGCAGAGCGGCTCGGATCGCATCCTCGCGCTCATGAAGCGCGGCTACACCGTTTCTGAGTTCAAAGCGCGGGTCCGCAAGCTCCGGGACGCGCGTCCCGGGCTCAGCATCACGTCGGATTTCATCGTCGGCTTTCCCGGCGAGACGGACCGGGACTTCGAGGCCACTGTGAGGCTCGTGCGCGAGGTCGGGTTCGACCAGTCCTTCAGCTTCATCTACAGCCGCCGTCCGGGAACGCCGGCCGCATCGCTGCGCGACGAGGTTGCGCACGAGGTCAAGCAGGCGCGCCTCGAGGCGCTGCAAGCCGAGCTCGAGGCGCAAGCGCAGGAGATCAGCCGGCAAATGGTCGGCACGCGCCAGCGTGTGCTCGTCATGCGAATCTCGAAGCGCAATGCGCGCGAGCTTGCGGGCCTCACGGAGAATCATCGCTGGGTGAACTTCGCGGGGCCGCCCGAGCTCATGAATCGTTATGCCGACGTGGTCGTGACGGACGCGCTGCGGCACAGCCTGCGGGGCCGGTTGAGCACCGGTGCCGAAGCGCCCGCGGCCGGGGCCGCTCGCGACGGTGCCGAGGCCGGCGCCTGACACCCGTGTCCGTATCCCCCAGCGCCAGCCAGCGTGAATTCGACCTCGAGCCGGCCGACAACGCGCGGCTCGCGAACCTCTGCGGCCCGCTCGACGGAAATTTGCGTCTGCTCGAATCCCGCCTCGGCGTCGTCGTGCGGCGCCGCGGCGACTCCTTCCGCGTCACGGGCGAGCGCGCGTCCGAGGCGGAGGAGACGCTGCGCGAGCTCTTCCGGGTGGCCAAGGAAGAGGAGGTGACGCCGGAACACGTGCATCTCACGCTGCGCGAGGTCGAGAACGGCCCCGGGCCGGCCGGGGCGCCCGGGGCGCTTGGGGCGCCCGGGTCATCCGGGGCGGCAGCCGAGAATGCGGTGCGCGTCCAGCGCGGCGCCATTCGCGCGCGCGGCGCGCATCAGCGGGAATACCTTGCGAGGATCCGTGCCGAGGATCTGACCTTCGGCATCGGTCCGGCAGGTACCGGCAAGACGTATCTCGCCGTCGCGTGCGCGGTGGAAGCGCTGCAGAGCGAGCGGGTGCGCCGGATCGTGCTGGTGCGCCCGGCGGTCGAGGCAGGCGAGCGGCTCGGGTTCCTGCCGGGCGATCTCACCCAAAAGGTCGATCCGTACCTGCGCCCGATGTACGACGCGCTCTACGAGATGATGGGCTTCGACCGGGTCGCGCGCTTCATCGAGCGCAACGTCATCGAGGTGGCGCCGCTCGCATTCATGCGCGGCCGCTCGCTCAACGACTCGTTCATCATCCTCGACGAGGCGCAGAACACCACCGTCGAGCAGATGAAGATGTTCCTCACGCGAATCGGCTTCGCCTCGAAGGCGGTCGTGACCGGCGACATCACGCAGACCGACCTGCCGTCGGGCAAGCTCTCGGGGCTGAAGCACGTGATCGAGGTGCTGGACGGCGTCGCGGGCGTCGCGTTCACGTTCTTCGACGCGCGCGACGTGGTGCGCCATCCCTTGGTGCAGCGCATCGTCGAGGCCTACGAGGCCCGCACCGAGGGCACGTGAAGGCCGCGCGCATCAAGGTCGACGTGCTCAAGCGAGCGGGCATGCGCTCGCCGAGCGCCGCGACGATCGGCACTTGGGCGGACGCGGCGCTCGGGCGCCTCGCGAGCGGCCGCGAGCTCGCCGTGCGCATCGTGGGCGCGGCGGAGAGCCGGCGGCTCAATGCGCACTACCGCGGCCGGGATCATGCCACGAACGTCCTGTCGTTCCCCGTGAGCGCGGTTGCGCTCGAGCCGAGTGGACCGCGCGTCCCGGCGACGCCGCTCGGAGACCTCGTGATTTGCTCGCGCGTCGTCGCCGAGGAAGCGCGGCGCCAGGGCAAGAGCGTGCGCGCGCACTGGGCGCACCTCGTGGTGCACGGCGCGCTGCATCTCGTAGGCTACGACCACGAGCGGCCCCGGGACGCGCGCCGCATGGAGCGGCGCGAGATCGCGGTGCTGAAGCGTCTGGGGTTCGCGAACCCCTACCGGAGCGCCTGAGTGATTCCGCGCGAAGGCACGACCGGGAAGTGGCTGCGGCGCAGGCTCAAGTCGTTCTCGGCGGAGCCGCAGGATCGCGAGGAGCTGATCGCGCTGCTGCGGGAGGCGAGCGAGCATGGATTGATCGACGCCGACGCGCTGGCGATGCTCGAAGGGGTGCTCGACGTCTCGGACCTCCAGGTGCGGCACATCATGGTGCCGCGCGCGCAGATGGTCGCGGTCCGCCGCGACGACCCCCCGGCGCGCATTCTCTCGATCATCATCGAATCCGGCCACTCGCGAGTGCCGGTCATGGACGGCGATCGCGACGACATCGCGGGCATCCTGCTCGCGAAGGACCTGCTGCGCCTCGGGGACTCCAGCGGCGAGCGCTTCGACATCCGGGAGTACATGCGGCCGGCAGTCTTCGTCCCCGAATCCAAGCGCCTCAACGTGCTGCTCAAGGAGTTCCGGCGCAGCCGCAACCACATGGCGATCGTCGTCGACGAGTACGGCGGCATCGCGGGGCTCGTCACCATCGAGGACGTGGTCGAGCAGATCGTCGGGGAGATCGACGACGAATTCGATGTCGAGGACGACCGTAACATCCGCAAGGAGGGGGACTGTCAGTTCTCCGTCCGCGGCGTGACGCGGCTCGCGGAGTTCAACGAGTTCTTCGGCACGCGCCTCGTGGGCGCCGGCTTCGACACCGTGGCCGGCCTGGTGATGAGCCGCCTCGGGCGGTTGCCGAGGCGCGGCGAGACGCTCGAGATCGACGGACTGCAGTTCCAGGTCGTGAGGGGCGACCGGCGCAGGATCGAGGCCGTGCGTGTCGTCAGCGCTCGGGACATCGTGCC
Source organism: Steroidobacteraceae bacterium (assembly GCA_050738535.1). Lineage (GTDB taxonomy): Bacteria > Pseudomonadota > Gammaproteobacteria > Steroidobacterales > Steroidobacteraceae > JASHUC01. Next base: position 67 of record JBOHZT010000161.1, on the reverse strand, counting down.
GCCTGAAGAGCGCGCTGCGAGCGGCGGCGCGTGAGGCCGGCCGTCCGGCACGGGCTCGCCGGCGCGG
>JBOHZT010000160.1:0-7573 GCA_050738535.1 Steroidobacteraceae bacterium | reverse complement strand
AGAACGTCGTGTTCGGCCCGAGCTCGGTCTGCCCGAACCCGGTCATCATCACCGGGCCGAAGACGTCCATCGCCTCCTTGACCTTCTCGAGCGCCATCGGCGCCGACGCATAGTTGAAATAGCGCAACGAGGAGTAGTCGTGCTTGCGAACGTCCGGATGCGCGAGGAGGCGATAGACCGCCGTGGGCGGCAAGAACAGATGCGTGATGCGGTGCTGCTCGATCGCCGTCATCACCCGGACCGGATCGAAACCCGGCAGGATGACGTTCGTCGCGCCCATGGCCGACATCATCAAAGTCACGCCCCCGGCGGCATGCGTCATCGGCGCGACGACGAGATGCACGGCCCGGTCGAGCCAGAGCAGACGCTGGGAGGCCGCGATCCACGTCATCCACGCGAGGTGCGTCATCATGACGCCCTTCGGGTTGCCGGTCGTGCCGCCGGAGCTGAAGAGCGTCACCACGTCGTCGAGCGCGGTGCGCACCTCCTGCGAGTGCTCGGCAAGCCCCTGCACGAGGCTCTCGAGCGAGGGGTACGGCGCGTCCGTCTCCTCGATGCAGATGATGTGGGCGAGGCGCGGGCAGGCGGCCGCGAGGCGCCGCACCTCATCGCCGAATACCCGGCTGTAGAAGAGCACCTCCGTGTCGGTGTTCTCCAGGGCGTAGATCGAGTCCTCGACGGTATTGCGCGCGTTGACCGGCACCCACACACAGCCGGCCCGCAGCAGGCCGATCACGCACTCGAACGCCCGTGCGGCGTTGCCGCTCAGCACGGCGACTTTCGTCCGGGGTCGGATGCCGGCAGCGGCGAAGGCATTGGCGATGCGATGCGACATCGCCTGCGTCTGCGCATAGGTGCGCCGCTCGGCAGCGTCGATCAGGAACGGGCGGTCGGGCTCGATCGCCGCCCCTTTGTCGAAGAAGTCGATGACGCGCATGGGTCGAGCCTCACCCGGACCTTACACCCGGCCGAGGATCGTCACGGCCGAGAGGCCCTCCTCCACGTTGAAGAATCCGCCACCGCAGGAGGCGAGCGCATACCGGGCATCGGGCACGGTCCGCTCGCCCGCCTCGCCGCGCAGGTGCTGCGTGAGCTCGAAGAGCTGGCCGAGCCCGGTGGCCGCGACCGGATGACCCTTCGACTCGAGCCCCCCGGACGGATTGACCGGGATGCGCCCGCCGATCGAGGTGGCGCCGCTCTCGGCCAGGGGGCCGCCCTGTCCCGGCTCGCACAGGCCGACGATCTCGAGATGCGAGATCTCCCCGTACGCGGTCGCATCGTGCACCTCGGCGACCGAGATGTCCTTGGGACCGATGCCCGCGGCCTCGAACGCCGCTCGCGCGGCGGCGTGGAGCGCACCGCTCGGGGAGTCCTCGATCGCGCGCCGCCGGTTGCCCCGGATGACGCTCGAGCACACCCGCACGGCCCGGGACTCGCCGAAGCGCTTCAGGGCCTCCCGCGAGCACAGGACGGCGGCAGATGCGCCGTCGCTGATCGGCGCGCACATCGGCAGCGTCAGGGGCCAGGCGATGATGCGGGCGGCAAGCACTTCCTCCGCAGTCATGTCCTTCTGGTAGTGCGCGAGCGGGTTGAGCCGCGAGTGGTGGTGGTTCTTGGCGCTCACCGCGGCGATTTGCCGCCAAGTCGTGCCGTAGCGCTTCATGTGCAGCTTTGCATTGAGCGCGTAAGCGTCCATGAAGGGGCTGCGGAGCTTCTCGTCGATCACCGCCTCCGGAGGCGGCTGCACATCCTTGACGAGATCGGAGTAGCGCCGCAGGAACTCGGTGATCTGGGCGAGATCGCCGGGCTGGGAGAAGGAAGCCTGCCGCCGGGCGCGATCCTCGGTGTTGAGCTTCTCGGCGCCCACGGCGAGCGCGATCTCCGCCGAGCCGCCGGCCACCTGGCTGAATGCCAGGTTGAACGCCGTACTGCCGCCCGTGCAGGCGTTCTCCACGTTGATGATGGGCGTGCCGTCCACGCCGAGCGGCAACAAGGCGTGCTGGCCCTTCATGCCGTACTGGCCCTCGATCGCGCCCTGGACCGTGTTCGCGTAGAAGACGATGTCGAGGTCGCTCACGCCGACGCCGGCGTCCGCGAGCGCTGCTCGCGCGGCTTCCCGCCCGAGATCGGCGCAGGATTTGTCGAGATGGCGACCGAAAGGCGTCATCGAGACGCCGAGGATGAATACTTCGCGCACTGGGAGGCTCTCCGGCTGCTGCGGCGCCCGAGTCGCGGACTTGCGCCCGCCGCACCGCATCGTAACAATTGTTTCTTTCTACCAGACCGCCGATAATTTCCGCAAGTGAACACGGACAGGGTCCTCGCGGTTCAGTTCCTCGAAGGCGGCGGCAAGCCGCTCCCCCTCGCCAGCAATCCTCTTGCGCGGGCGCTCGCCGGCGAGCTCCTCGAGCTCGATGCCGAGCGCGGCTCGGCCCTGCTCGCCTTCACCCCGCCGCAGCAGTTCCTGCAAGGCGCCGGGGTGATCCAGGGAGGCATCGTCGCCGCGCTGCTCGACTTCGCCATGGCGTTCGCCGCGCTCGCGGCGCTTGGCGGCGCGGACCGGCCCTTCGCGACAGCCACGCTTCAAGTGAGCCTCATGAAGCCCGCGCCGCCCGGCCGCTATCTCGCCCGCGGGCGGATCGTCCGCAAGGGCAGACGGCTCATGTTCGCCGAGGCCGCTCTCGCGCCGGCGCCGGAGGCGGCTCGCGGGCAGGACGGGGCTCGAGCGCCGGACGCGGCGACCGTTGCGACGGCGAGCGCCGTCATGCCGTTCACGGATTCCTGATACGCTCCTTTCCCGGGCGATGCGCGCCCGAATGCGCGCCCGCCCGATCGATCGAATCCCCACGAGTCCCGCCCATGCTCGTCATCGGTGACCTCTCTCGGCTCAACGCCATCCGCTATCCCCGCAAGGCCGCGCTCGTCATGGATCGCGTCGAGGTCACGTACGCGGATCTCGACGCGCGCTCGAACCGGCTCGCGCACGCGCTCATCGCGCGCGGCGTGAGCCCCGGGGACCGGGTCGCGCTGCTCTCGTACAACCGGCTCGACTACGCGGTGGTCACGCAGGCCGTCGCCAAGTGCGGTGCGATCCTGGTCCCGATGAACTTCCGCTTCGGAGCCGCCGAGATCCGCCATGTGCTTACGAATGCCGAGCCCAAGGTGCTGTTCCTCGAGCCGAGCTTCGAGTCCGCGGTGCGCGAGGCGATCGCCACAGGCGCGCCAGCGCCCGACCTCATCGCGTTCGGCGCCGGCGGCGCGCGCGGGCCGCACGATCTGCCGCTCGCCGACGAGCTCGCGGCGGTTCAGCCCGCCACCCAGCCTGCGCGCGAGGTCGACCCGCAATCGCCCTGCGTGATCATGTACACGAGCGGCACGACGGGCTTCCCGAAGGGCGTCCTCGTCTCGCACGCGGTGTATTTCAAAATGTATCTCGCCACGGCGATCGAGACGCGCATGCGCCACGAGGACGTGTATCTCATCGCCGTGCCGCTCTTCCATGCCGCCGGGCTCAACATGGCGCTGCATCAAGCGCTGTTCATGGGATCGACCGGCATCATCCATCGCGGCGCGTTCGACCCCGACGTGATCCTGCCGCTCATCGAGGCGCACCGCATCACGCTCGCCATCCTCGTTCCGACGACGCTCGCCATGCTGGCGTTCCATCCGCGGCTCACCGAGTTCGATCTGTCGAGCCTCGACAAGATCTTCTACGGCTCGATGCCGATCACACCCCCGACGCTCGCCAAGGCGCGGGAGATGTTCCCGCAGGCGCGGTTCAACCAGCTCTACGGCTCGACCGAGTCCGGCATGGTGAGCGTCCTGCGCTCCGAGGACCACGAGCGCTGGTCGCAGACGACCGGGCGTCAGGCACTGCTCACCGAGAGCCGCATCGTCGACCCAGGCGGTAATCCGGTTCCGGTGGGCGGCATCGGCGAGGTGATCGTCAATCAGCGCACCATGGGCATGATGGGCTACTGGCGCAACCCGGAGGCCACGCGCGAGGCGATCCGCGACGGTTGGATCCACACCGCAGATCTCGCGCGGGTGGAGCCGGAGGGCCTGTTCACGCTGGTCGACCGGCGCACGGACGTGATCATCAGCGGCGGCGAGAACATCTATCCGAAGGAGGTGGAGAATGCGCTGGCCGCGCACCCCGCGGTCCGCGAGGCCGCCGTGTTCGGCATCCCGCATCCGCTCTATGGGGAGTCGGTGTGCGCCGCCGTCGTGCTGTGGCCGGGCAAGGCCGCAACGGCCGACGAGCTCGAAGCACACTGCCGCAAGCAGCTCGCTTCCTACAAGCGCCCGCGCCGCGTCGAGTTCCTCGAGGCGCTGCCGCGCAACGCGAGCGACAAAGTCCAGAAGCGGATCCTCCGCGGGATGTTCTCGTAAAGGCGCTGGATCCGGGCTCATGCCCGGCCCAGCGCGGCTTGGGCAAAAAGCGCGGTTTTTGCCCAAGCCTCCGCCACCTGCGGCGGCGGGGCACATCCTTGTGCCTGGGCGCGCCGGCGCGCTCAGAAGCTCGCGGCCCCCCCGTCGACGAGGAGATCGACGCCGGTGATGAACGAGGCCTCGTCGGAGGCGAGGAACAGGGCGGCGCGCGCGACTTCCTCCGGCTCGCCCATCCGCCGCATGGGGGTGTTGCGGATCATCTCCTCGCGCAGCGCCGGGATGCTCTCGGGCGTGAGTCCCGCGGTGCGTCCGATGATCGGTGTCTCCACCGGGCCCGGGCTCACGACGTTGACGCGGATGCCCCTCGCCACCAGCTCCGCTGCGAAATTGCGCCCGAGCGCGCGCACGCCGGCCTTGCTCGCCGCGTAGACGGAACCGGTCGGGATGCCCTTCTTCCAGCCGATCGACGCGTTGAGCACGATCGCGGCGCCGCGCGACATGAGGGGCAGCGCCTTCTGCACGGTGAAGAACACTCCTTTGAGGTTCACCGCCATCAGCCGGTCCCAGTCCTGTTCGGTGACCGCCTCGATCGGAATGAACGCACCGGCCCCGGCGTTGACGAACAGGACATCGATGCGGCCATGCCGCGCGACGATCTGCCGCATGAGCGCATCGATGGCCGCGAGATCGGTCATGTCGCTCGCGAGCGCGAGCACGTCGCCGCCGATCGACCGCGCGGCGAGGTCGAGCGTGGCCGTATCGCGCCCCGTGATCACCACGTGGGCGCCTTCCCGTGCGAACGCCTGCGCGGACGCCAGTCCGATGCCGCTGTTGCCGCCGATCACGACGGCCACTCGCTCGTTGAATCTCGGCTGCATGGGTTCGCGCCGCCAAAGGTGCGACGTATAATCCCGGACCGAAGAAGCCCTGACAAGATGCACAAAGCCGAACGGTTGGATAGAGCGGGGTCTGCACACGGTCGGGAGGCCGCTCAACTGCTGCAAGCCTCGGTGGGCGCGGACGGCGCCGCAAGCGCGGTCCCGACGGCCCTGCGCGCGCCCGCGGCGGGCAGTCCCGCACTGTCGCAGCAGTCGGTCTGGTACCGGCTGATGAAGCTCACCAACCTCATCAACCGCCCGTTCTTCACCCGCTATGCCGCGCGCTACCATCTCACCATCAACGATGCGCGCGTGCTCGTGACGCTCGCGTCCCTCGCGGAGGCCGCCGCCCACGAGCTGTGCGAGGCGACCGGCATGCACCCGATGAACGTCAGCCGCTCGGTCGCGGCACTGCGGCGCGAGGGCCGGATCTCGGAGCGGCGCGATCCGCAGAACCGCCGGCGCAAGCTCCTGAAGCTCACCCCGAAGGGCTGGGCGGCCTGCCGCGCCTTCGCGCCCGACATGGACCGCATGTCGAGCTTCCTGCTCGCGTCCCTGTCGCCGCTCGAGGTGGAGTTCCTGAGCCGGCTCACCGACCTGCTTATCCACCGGCTCCAGGGAGCCGAATGAAGAACGAAATCGAGCACAGCTGCCTCGTCCGCCGCGACACCGCGCTGCGCGTGCTCGCCGCGGGCGAGTGCGCCGCCGTCCTGCCGATCGTCGCGGGCGCGGGGACCGGGGCGAGCGCCGATGCCATCGCACGCATCGGGGCCAGCGCGGAACCGCGCTTCGAGATGCAGTCGTTCGCCAGCGCGGCCGAGGTGCTTGCCTGTCTCGACGAGTATGTTCCCGATCTGATTTTCGTCGATGCCGACTGTCCGCAGCTGCAGGGGCTCGCCCTGTGCCGGCAGCTGAAGGAGCACCCCGCGACCCTGCTGCTCCCGGTCATCGTGGTGAGCCGCAGCTCGAAGCTGCGGGTCGAGGCCTTCTCGGCCGGCGCCGACGATTTCGTCACGCGCCAGATCCCGCGCGAGCTCGTCATCACGCGCCTGACGGCGCTCGCGCGCCAGAGCTCGGCGCGCCGCAAGGCGGCCGACGCGGCGCTCGAAGCCGAGGTCACCCGCCGCGAGCAGATCCGACGCACCTTCCGCCGGTACGTCTCCCCGCAGCTCGCCGACCGGATCCTCGGCAACTCGGAGCTGCGGGACAGCATTCTCGCGTCCTCGGACATCCGCACCCGCGCGGTGGTGATGTTCGCCGACCTGCGCGGCTTCACGGGCATCTCGGAGCGCTTGAGCCCCCAGGAAGTGGTACCGATCCTCAACGAGTTCTTCTCGCTCCTCGTCGAGATCACGTTCCAGCACGGAGGCACCGTGTTCCACATGGCCGGCGATTCCCTGATGGTCGGCTTCGGCGTGCCGCTCGAGCAACGCGACAGCCCGGCGCGCGCGCTCCACGCGGGACGGGAAATGCTCGAGCGGTTCGGCGGCCTCGCCGAGACGTGGCGGGAGCGCCACCAGATCGAGACCGGCCTCGGCATCGGCATCAACGAGGGCGACGTGGTCGCCGGCAACGTCGGCTCCTCGATGTTCATGAACTACACGCTGATCGGCGACGCGGTGAACGTCGCCTCGCGCCTGTGCCAGCGCGCCCGCGCCGGCGAGATCGTGTTCTCCGGCGCAGTCAAACGCTCGCTCGATGCGCAGGGCCTCGACATCCCTGCGGTCGAGCTGCCGCCCATGACGCTGCGCGGCCGCACCTCGCCGATCGACATCTACTGTGTGCCGCTCCCCAAGCGGCTCGACTTAGGCGAGCCTCCTGCGCTCGCACCGGAAACCCTGTGAGCAACGATCCCGACACCGCCAATCTCGCCCTCTTCTGCGACTTCGAGAACATCGCGCTCGGCGTGCGCGACGAGCGCCTCGCGCAATTCGACATCAAGCGCGTGCTCGATCGGCTCCTGCTGAAGGGCTCCATCGTCGTCAAGAAGGCCTACTGCGACTGGGAGCGGTACAAGGAGTTCAAGGCAGGGATGCACCACGCGGGCTTCGAGCTCATCGAGATCCCGCACGTCAAGCAGTCGGGCAAGAACTCCGCCGACATTCGCATGGTGGTGGATGCACTCGACCTGTGCTACACCAAGCCGCACGTCGACATGTTCGTGATCATCAGCGGTGACTCGGATTTCTCGCCGCTCGTCGCGAAGCTGCGGGAGAACAACAAGGGCGTGATCGGCCTCGGGGTCAAGAACTCGACCTCCGACCTGCTCATCGCGAGCTGCGACGAGTTCATCTACTACGACG
>JBOHZT010000159.1:0-7600 GCA_050738535.1 Steroidobacteraceae bacterium | reverse complement strand
CTATCGGACGAGAAGACGCTACAGCGGAGTGCCGCAGCCGAATACAACAGCTACCTATCGGACGAGAAGGCGCTTCAGCGGCAAAGTGCGGCGCTCGAACAACAAGGGAATCCGGACATCGCCGAAGCATGTGCGAGATCTACTGCGGACTGCAACAGCGTCGCCCGCCAATGGCAGGCGCGATACCTGGAAATCGAGCGACAGATGGCCGCTCGCGCGGTGCAGTTTCAGGCTGCTTCTCGTGCGACCTCGGCGAAAATGGCGGCTCGCGCGGAGCAATTTCAAGCCGCTTCGCGTGCGATCTCGACGGAAATCAGCGCTCGCGGGAAGAGCGGCCTGGAATTTCCCAATGCGGCGCCGATCACCGCACCGCAACCGTTCCAGCAGCCGAAGTTCGGCGACGTCCTACAGACAGCCAACGATGCGTTCAACAACGTGCCCGGCCTGCCGCAGGGCCTGCAGTTCACATCGAAGAACACCGAGAAAATTGCGCACGATCTCGGCGCCGACTGGACAGAACGATCGGATGGCGGGGTGCGCCAGGTAGTCGGCGTGCTGGGCGGAGCAGCCGTTGGCGCAGCGGCGGGCGTCGCCACCCGATCCCTGACGGCGGCGGGCCGTACCGCGCTCGCCGCGCAGGCAAGACAACTCACTCAGCCTCTTGCAAGGGCATCACCGTCCTCCGGCTGGATCGCAACGCCGTTGTCGTCCTCGCGCGGTCAGGGATTCGCCGCTACGGCGAGGAGAGGCTCGCAGAGCCTTCGAGGCGGTGGCGTCGCGCGACTGGCCGAGAACCCATTCACGCCCCGCACGCCTGTCGCAAGCGAGAGCCCCGTTCAGCCACCGTCGGTCCAGCAGGGTGCGGTGACCGCGCTCGGCACACGGGCGTTCGCTGGCCGCCAGGTGTTGGCGAATGCGCACAGCAAGCTACGCAAGGTGGTTGCCGGCCTGCAAGCGGTATCGAAGCAACGGATCGCGCTGCTGAAAAATACATGGGAGAGGGAGTTCTACGGCAGCGTCCGCAACCATAAGTACACGGGAAAGATGGCTCAGCCCAGCGCAGGTGGCTGCGGACAGTTCGCTTGCGCGAGCGCGGCCGAGCACTTCAAGCCCTACGAGCATTTCAGCGTGCCGAAGCAATTCAACGCACGCGTACAGCAATTGGCGGATCAGCTCAACCGTTTTGCGACATCTCCGCAGGAGGTCGTCACTCTGTTCAAGTCCCAACATATCTTTGCCACGGCGAAAAGAGCCGTGCCCGTGGCTCGGCTCGTGAAGGCCCTCAGCATCAAGAACGCACTGCCCGTGGTCGTTGGGATCGGCCCCACAGGAGGCAAAAGGGGGCACTGGATTGAATTGACGGGGATCACACGCAATCACTTGGGAGATGTCACCGGATTCCGGGTAAACGACCCTGCCGGCGATGCGCTCCTCGGGTCGTCGACGTACGAGGTACCGCTCCAGACGTTCTCGAAGTTCTTCACCCAGAACGGCGGCGACGTTGTCTTTCCAATTGGGCTGATGCAGTAGTCACCGTCGGCCCCTCAATCCTTGCGCTGCTTCGCCCTCTCCTACCCAGCAGCGCTACTTCGACTCCGCGAGTACGAACGAGCGACCGACCACAAGCTGTCCGCGTACGCAAAAGCGATCCGCGTTGCGTTGATGGCGGGATGCTGAAAGAGGCGCAGCCGTGCCCCGCTCAGCCCTTCAGCCCTTCGGGCGCTTCCGCGGCCTCACCCACCCCTCGACAACCACCTGCCGCGCGCGCGCGACCGTGAGCTTCCCCGCCGTCACCTCGCGCGTCACGGTCGACCCCGCGGCGATCGTGGCGCCCGCTCTCACCGTGATCGGCGCCACGAGCACGCTGTTCGATCCGGTGTGCGCGTCGTCCTCGATCGTGGTGCGATGCTTGTTCGCGCCGTCGTAGTTGGCGATGATAGTTCCGGCGCCGATGTTGACCCGGCTTCCGACCTTTGCGTCGCCCACGTAGGAGAGATGGTTCGCCTTTGAGTCCGGCCCCATCCGCGAGTTCTTCACCTCGACGAAATTTCCGACGTGCGCCTCACGCCCCAGCGCCGTCGTTGGCCGGATGCGAGCGAAAGGTCCGATGCGGCATTGCTCGCCGAGGGTCGCCCCGTCGATCACGGAATACGGCAGGATCTCCGTGTCGGCTCCGATCTCGCTGTCGCGAATCACGCAGCCCACGCCGATGCGAGTTCGGTCGCCGAGGCTCACGCGCCCTTGCAGCACGACGTTCACATCGAGCGTCACGTCCCGCCCTGCCTCGACCGAGCCCCGTACGTCGAGCCGCGCCGGATCGATCACCGTGACACCGGCCTGCATCAGATCGGCCGCCCGCTGGCGTCGGTACACCGCTTCCACTTGCGCGAGCTGCGCCTTGTCATTGACGCCCAGCGCCTCCGTGGCGCTCTCGGCCACGAGCGGCACCACGCGGGCGCGCTCCTTGACCGCCATGCTGATGACGTCCGTCAAATAGTACTCGCCCTGCGTGTTGTCGTTCTTCAAGCGCCCGAGCCACCGCCGGAGCCGTTTCGCGGGCGCGACCAGGACCCCCGTGCTGCACTCGCGGATGGCGAGCTCGCGCTTCGTGGCGTCGCGCTGCTCGACGATGCGGCGCACGCCGCCGCGCGAATCCCGGATGACTCGGCCGTACCCGCTCGGGTCGTCGAGCTTCACGGTGAGAATCGCGATCCCGTTCGGCGGCGCCTCCGCGAGCAGCCGCTCGAGCGTCGCAGCGCGGATGAGCGGCACGTCGCCATAGAGCACCAGCACTCGCTCCCCGTCGGCCAAGAGCGGCGCGGCCTGCCTCAAGGCATGTCCCGTGCCGAGCTGCTCCGCCTGCTCGATCCACGAAACTGGCTCGTGCGCGAGCGCTGCGCGCACGCGATCGCCGCCATGACCGTGGACCACATGGAGGGAGACCGGTCCGAGCGTGCGCGCCGTATCGATCACATGTATCAGGAGCGGACGGTCGGCGAGCGGCTGCAGGACTTTCGGCAGCTCCGAGCGCATGCGCTTGCCCTGCCCGGCCGCCAGGATCACGACGGCGAGCGGGCCGGGATCATCTGGGCTGCCTTTGCGGGGCGCGGCAGCTCGCCTCTTACCGACCTGTTGCTCTCTCCGGGCCACGCCGGGTCAGCCGTGGAGCTTCCGCAGCCGCTGCACCACCTTGAGCCGGGCCACCGCTCGGGCGAGCTCCGCGAGCGCCTCGGCCTGCCCGATCTTGTCCACCTTGGTGCGCAAGGTCTCCTCGGCGCGTTGCTTCGCGGCCAGCGCGGCCGCCTCGTCGATGTCCTTTGCGCGCAGCGCCGTGTCGGCGAGCACCGTGACGCGATGCGGCTGCACCTCGAGCGCGCCGCCGCCGACATAGAACGGGTGCTCGACGCCGTCCGGCGACTGCACCCGTACCTCGCCGGGCTTGAGCAGGGTGAGGAGCGGCGCGTGCTGCGCGAGGATGCCGAGCTCGCCCTGCGAGGCCGGCACGAACACGGTGCGCGCCGGTCCCGAGAAGATCGCGCCTTCGGCGCTCACGATATCGACGTGAAGGCCCTCGCGGTGCTCAGGGGTCTCGAGGCTCTCTGCCACGGCTCTCTCCGGCGTACGGACGCTACTGGAGCGTCTTCGCCTTGGCGACGGCCTCGTCGATGGTACTCACCATGTAGAACGCCTGCTCCGGGAGCTGATCATACTCGCCGGCGAGGATACCTTTGAAGCCGCGGATGGTCTCCTTCAGCGGCACGTACTTGCCTTCCTGTCCGGTGAACGCCTGCGCGACGGAAAAGGGCTGCGAGAAGAGGCGCTGGATCTTCCGCGCCCGGTACACGGAGAGCTTGTCCTCCTCGGAGAGCTCGTCCATGCCGAGGATCGCGATGATGTCCTTCAGCTCCTTGTAGCGCTGCAAGACGCTCTGCACCGCACGCGCGGTGTCGTAGTGCTCCTGGCCGACGACGTTCGGGTCGAGCTGGCGGCTGGTGGACGCGAGCGGATCGACCGCCGGGTAAATACCCTGCTCGGCGATCTGGCGCGACAGCGCGACGGTCGAGTCGAGGTGCGCGAAAGTCGTCGCCGGTGAGGGATCGGTGAAGTCGTCTGCTGGCACGTAGACGGCTTGGATCGAGGTGATCGAGCCCTTCTTGGTGGAGGTGATGCGCTCCTGCAGCACGCCCATCTCCTCGGCCAGGGTCGGCTGGTAGCCTACCGCCGACGGCATGCGGCCGAGGAGTGCCGAGACCTCCGTGCCGGCGAGCGTGTAGCGGTAGATGTTGTCGATGAACAGCAGCATGTCGCGGCCTTCGTCGCGGAAATACTCCGCCATCGTCAGGCCCGCGAGCGCAACGCGCAGCCGATTGCCCGGCGGCTCGTTCATCTGACCGAACACCAGCGCCACCTTGTCGAGCACATTGGAGTCTTTCATCTCGTGATAAAAGTCGTTGCCCTCGCGGGTACGCTCGCCGACGCCGGCGAATACGGAGAGGCCGGAGTGGGCCTTCGCGATGTTGTTGATGAGCTCGAGCATGGTGATCGTCTTGCCGACGCCGGCGCCGCCGAAGAGGCCCACTTTACCGCCCTTCGCGAAGGGGCACAGCAGGTCGATGACCTTGATGCCCGTTTCCAGCAGCTCGGTACTGCCGGCCTGCTCCTCGAAGCTCGGCGCCTCCCGGTGGATCGGCCAGCGCGTCTCGCTCGAGACTGGGCCGGCCTCGTCGATCGGCTCGCCGAGCACGTTCATGATACGGCCGAGCGTCCCGTTCCCGACCGGCACCGAGATCGGGGCACCGGTGTTCTTCGCGCTCATGCCGCGGGTGAGACCTTCGCTGGCGCCCATCGCGATGGTGCGCACCACGCCGTCGCCGAGCTGCTGCTGCACCTCGAGCGTGAGCCCGCTGCCTTCGAGGATCAGCGCGTGGTAGATCTCCGGAATGGCGTCGCGAGGAAACTCAACGTCGACGACGGCACCGATGACTTGCACGATCTTGCCGGTGGTTGCCTTGGTTCGGTCTAGCATGTTGACTTACCGTATGAAGAGAATATTCAAACCGCCGCGGCGCCGCCGACGATCTCCGCCAGCTCCTTGGTGATCGCGGCCTGGCGCGTCTTGTTGTAGGCCAGTTGCAGCTCGTCGATGAGCTCACCGGCATTGTCCGACGCGCTCTTCATCGCCACCATTTGCGCGGCCTGGAAACAAGCGAGATTCTCGACGACGGCCTGATACACTTGCGACTCGACGTAGCGCATCAATACGCCGTCGATCAGGTCCGGTGAATCCGGCTCGTAGATGTAGTCCCAGCGCTGTTGCATCTCCGGGTCGTGCTGGGCCACGGCCGGCACGACTTGCACGATGCGCGGCTTCTGGGACATGGTGCTCACGAACACATTGTGGGCGACGAGCACACGGTCGACGCGGCCTTCTCGGTAGGCGTCGAGCATCACCTTGACCGGCCCAATGAGATCTCGGACGTGCGGCGTGTCGCCGAGCTGGGTCACCTGCGACACGATGTTGAAGCCGTGCCGGTGGAAGAACGACACCGCCTTCTTGCCGATGAGGGTCACGTCGATTTCCGCGCCCCGCTCGCGCCATTCCCGGATGGAGCCCAGCACGGCCTTGAACAGGTTGACGTTGAGGCCCCCGCACAGGCCGCGGTCGCTCGCTACCACGATGAAACCGACGCGCTTCGCGCCGCGCTCCGTCAGGAAGGGGTGCTTGTAGGCCGGATGAGCCTCGAACAGATGGCCGATCACGGTCCGGATCTTCTCCGCGTACGGGCGCGAAGCCGCCATCCGCAACTGCGCCTTGCGCACCTTGCTCGCCGCCACCATCTCGAGCGCCTTGGTGATCTTCTGCGTGTTGCGGATGCTGCCGATCTGAGTGCGGATTTCTTTCGAGCTGGCCATTTCTACGCTCTGTGCATGCGAGCCGCGTTGATCACCACGCCGCGTTGGCCTTGAAGTCGGTCAACGCCTTGCGCAGGTCCTGCTCGATCTGCGCGTCGTAGTCACCGCTCGAATCGATTCGATCGAGCAGCGGCCGATGCTCGGCGTGCATGTAGCTGTGCAGCGCGGCTTCGAAATCGACCGTCTTCCCCACCTCGACGTCATCCAGGAACCCGTCGTTGACCGCGAACAGCGACACCGCCATTTGGGCCACGGTCAACGGCGCATATTGCTTCTGTTTCATCAGCTCCGTCACGCGCCGGCCGCGCTCGAGCTGCTTACGGGTGCTCTCGTCGAGGTCCGAGGCGAACTGTGCGAACGCGGCGAGCTCACGGTATTGCGCGAGCGCGAGGCGCACGCCGCCGCCGAGCTTCTTGATGATCTTGGTCTGCGCGGCGCCGCCGACCCGCGACACCGAGAGTCCCGCGTTGATCGCCGGGCGGATACCGGCGTTGAACAATTCGGTCTCGAGATAGATCTGGCCGTCGGTGATCGAGATCACGTTGGTCGGCACGAAGGCCGACACGTCGCCGGCCTGCGTCTCGATGATCGGCAGCGCGGTCAGCGAGCCCGTCCGGCCCTTGACTTTCCCATGGGTCTCCTTCTCGACGAATTCGGCATTGACGCGCGCCGCGCGCTCCAAAAGGCGCGAGTGCAGGTAGAATACGTCGCCCGGATAGGCTTCGCGGCCCGGCGGCCGTTTGAGCAGCAGCGAGATCTGCCGGTAAGCCCACGCCTGCTTGGTCAAATCGTCATAGATGATGAGCGCGTCCTCGCCCCGGTCGCGGAAGTACTCGCCCATCGCGCAACCGGCGTAGGGAGCGATGTACTGCATCGCCGCCGATTTCGACGCCGCGGCCGCGACGACGATCGTGTGCCCCATCGCGCCTCCTTCTTCCAGCTTGCGCACGACGCCGGCGATGGACGAGGCTTTCTGGCCGATCGCCACGTAGATGCATTTGATGCCGGTGCCCTTCTGGTTGATGATCGCGTCGACCGCCACGGCCGTCTTGCCCGTCTGGCGGTCGCCGATGATCAGCTCGCGCTGGCCGCGGCCGATCGGCACCATCGAATCGATTGCCTTGAGGCCGGTTTGTACCGGCTGGCTCACCGATTGGCGCGCAATGACGCCCGGCGCGACTTTCTCGATGGGAGAATTGAGCTGAGTCTCGATCGGACCCTTGCCGTCGATCGGCCGGCCGAGGGAATCGACCACGCGGCCGAGCAGCGCCTCGCCGACCGGCACTTCCAGGATGCGGCCGGTGCACTTGACGGTATTTCCCTCGGAAATCGCGGTGTAATCCCCGATGATCACGGCGCCCACCGAGTCGCGCTCCAGATTCAGAGCCAGCCCGTAGATTCCGCCGGGAAATTCGATCATCTCGCCGTACTGCACGGCGTTCAGACCGTGGATCCGCACGATGCCGTCGGTGACACTGACGACCGTGCCGACTTCGCGCGCCTGCGCCTCCGCATCGAAGTTCTCGATGCGCTGCCTGATCAGCTCGCTGATTTCCGAAGGGTTGAGTTGCATCGCTTTACCTCGATTGATGACTCATCGCCGCGGTCACTGGCTCATTGCCGCGGTCAGGCGCTCAAGTTTCCCGCGAATGGACCCATCGATCACCAGATCTCCGGCGCGAATCAC
>JBOHZT010000158.1:0-7620 GCA_050738535.1 Steroidobacteraceae bacterium | reverse complement strand
GTCATCGTGAACACGGCCTCGCTCGCCGCCTTCGACGGGCAGATGGGTCAGTGCGCCTACTCGGCCAGCAAGGCCGGCGTGGTCGGGCTCACGCTGCCGATGACGCGCGACTTCTCGCAGTTCGGCGTGCGGGTGTGCGCCATCGCGCCGGGGCTGTTCGAGACGCCGATGGGCGCCGGCGTGCCTCCCGAGGTGAAGGAGCGGCTGGTCGGGACGCTCGAGTTTCCGAAGCGGATGGGCGCGCCTGCGGAGTTTGCATCCCTCGTCGCGCACATCGTGGAGAATGCCTATCTCAACGGGGAGGTGATCCGGATCGATGCCGGCACGCGCGCGCCGCCGCGTTGACCGGGAGGGTGCGATGAACGAGGGATGAGCGCATGAGACTCGCCAGCTTCCATGCCGCAGGGCGCGACCGCATCGGGGCGGCCGTCGCCGATGAGGTGCTGATCGATCTCGCGGAGGCCGCCGCGGCGGCCGGGATCGAGGCTCGCGGCCCCACGGGGCTCGCGGACATGATCGCGCTCATCGAGGGGGGAGGGTTCCTGCTCGAGCTCGCGGCGCGGGCCGTGCGCCACGCGCGCGAGCATCCCCGGGATCTGCCGGCGTACCGCACTTCCGAGGTGCGCTGGCACCCGCCCGTGCGCCGGCCTTCGAAGCTCGTGTGTCTCGCGCTCAACAACAGCGCCAATGCGGACCGGATCCTCTCGGGGCCGAAGCATCCGGCGTCTTTCATCAAGGGCGCGAACGCGCTGACCGGCCACGGCGAGCCCATCGTGCTCAAGCGGATCTACGGCCGCTGCCATCCGGAGCCCGAGCTCGCGCTGGTGATCGGCCGCCCGACCCAGGAGATCTCCGCCGCGGACGCCTACGAGCACGTCTTCGGCTACACGATCCACAACGACATCACCTCCCCCGCCATGCGCGGCGAGGACACGTTCCACTACCGGGCGATCCATCCGGCGAAGGACGACCCGGCGAGGATCGAGTACGTCGAGACCTGGGTGAGCTATCCGGGCCGGTACAAGGGAAGCGATACCTTCTCGCCGCTCGGTCCGTGGCTCGTCACGCGCGATGAGATTCCCGATCCTCACGCGCTCACGGTGAGCTGCCGCCACAAGGGCGAGCTCGTGACGCAAGACAGCACTGCGAACCTCTTCTACAAAGTGCCGGAGGTGCTCGCTTTCCTCTCGCAGTACATGACGCTCCTGCCGGGGGACGTGGTCTCGCTCGGCACGGCGCTCAAGCGCTCGGGCCCAGGCACGCGCGCGGTGCAAAACATCGAGCTCGACAAGCTCGGCGGGCCGGTCTCGGTGTCGATCACGGGGCTCGGGACGCTCGAGAATCCGGTCGAGATGCGCGGATGAAGGACGCCGAGCGCCGCTTCGCTCAGCCCGTACCTGGGACGTACCTGCTCACGATCTCCCTGGCCCAGAAGGCCTATCGGCTGAGTGCCTTCTGCCGCACACTGATGCGCCCCGAGCACCGGGAGGCCTTCAAGGCCGACGAGGAGGGCGCGATGAGCGCGTTCGGACTCGACGACACGGAGAAGGCGATGATCCGGGCGCGCGACTGGCTCGCGATGGTGCGCTACGGCGTCAATCACTTCCTGGTCTTCCGCGCGGCCGGCACGCTCGGCGTGGGGCTCGTCGGGACGGCGGCACAGATGCGCGGAGAGAGCCTCCAGGAGTTCAAGCGGACCCGGCGGGTCTGGGAAGAGCGCTGATGGCGCGCATCATCGCGGGGCTCGGCTCTCCTCACTCCCCGGCGGTCGGCGCGGCCGTCGACCGGCACGACGAGCAAAGCCCCTACTGGAAGCCGCTCTTCGACGGGTACGCGCCGATGCGCGCGTGGCTCGAGCGCGCACGGCCGGACGTGGTGATCCTGTTCTCGAATGATCATTTCACGTCGTTTTTCCTCGATGCCGTCCCGACGTTCGCGATCGGCGTCGCAGGTTCGCACGAGATCGCCGACGAGGGCTGGGGCAAGCGGCCGCTCCCGCCGGTGCCGGGGGATACCGACCTCGCGTGGCATCTCGCCAAGTCGCTGGTCGACGAGGGCTTCGACCCGACGGTCTGCCACCGCATGCCGCTCGATCACGGCTGCCTCTCGCCGCTCTCGGCCCTGTTCGGCTGGACGCCGCGCTGGCCGGTCGCGGTCATTCCGATCCTGGTGAACGTGCTGCACTTTCCCATCCCGACGCCGCGGCGCTGCTTCGAGCTCGGGCGGGCCGTGCGCCGCGCCATGGCCTCGTACGAGGACGATCTCGCGGTGGTGGCGCTCGGCACCGGAGGGCTGTCGCATCAGCTCGCCGGCGAGCGCTTCGGTTTCATCAATCCGCGCTGGGATGCGGAATTCCTCGACCGGCTGGAGAGCGACCCCGAGTCGCTCGCAGCGCTCGATCACCGGGACTACATCGAGCGCGGCGGCGCCGAGAGCGTGGAGGTCATTCTGTGGCTCGCGATGCGCGGCGCACTGTCGCGGGAAGTTCGCTGCCTGCACCGGAACTACTATCACGCGACACTCACCGGCTATGCGCAGGTGATTTTCGAGGACACCGAATGAGAACCAGCACAGCGCGCATTCTCACCACCCACGTGGGGAGTCTGCCCCGCTCGGGGCCGATCACGGAGCTCCTGCTCAAGAAGGAGCGCCAGCAGCCCTACGACGCGGCGCAGCTCGAGCGGGTGGCGGCGGATGCCGTGGCGGACATCGTCGCGCGTCAGGTCGAGACCGGCATCGATGTGGTGAGCGACGGCGAGACGGCGAAGATCGGCTATGCCACGTACATCAAGGACCGGCTCACCGGCTTCGGCGGCGAGAACACCGCGCGGCCGCACCTCGACCTGCGCGACCACCCGGACCTGCGCAAGCGCATGACGGCCTTCACGGGGCCGCAGACCTTTCGACGCCTGTGCTGCATCGGGCCGATCGAGCTCAAGGACCCCGAAGCCGTGCAGCTCGACATCGCGCACTTTCGCGCGGCACTGGCGCGCACGCCGGCCGTCGACGCATTCCTCAATGCGGCGTCCCCGGGCGTGGTGTCCTCGTTCCAGCCGAACCGCTACTACCCGACCCACGAGGCCTATGTCGAGGCGGTCGCGGAGGTGATGCGCGCGGAGTACGAGGCGATCGTCGGCGCGGGCTTCGTGCTGCAGGTCGATTGCCCGGATCTCGCGATGTCGCGGCACACCGGCTTCCAGGACCTGACGGAGGCCGAGTTCCTGAGCCGCGCCGAGCGCCACGTCGAGGCGCTCAATGCGGCGCTGCGGAACGTCCCCGCGCAGTCCGTGCGCATGCACGTGTGCTGGGGTAACTACGAGGGGCCGCATGATCACGACATCCCGCTGGAGCGCATCCTCGCGATCGTGTTGAAGGCGAAGCCGCAGGCGATTTCCTTCGAGGCCTCCAATCCCCGGCATGCGCATGAATGGACGATCTGGCGCGACGCGCAGCTGCCGGACACGAAGGTGCTGATCCCCGGGGTGCTCGACTCTTCGACCAACTTCGTCGAGCATCCGGAGCTCGTCGCCCAGCGCATCCGCACCTTCGCGGACATCGTCGGGCGCGAGCGCGTTCTGGCCGGCTCCGATTGCGGCTTCGGCACGTTCGCCGGCTACGGGAAGATCGATCCGGCCGTCGCGTTCAAGAAGCTGCGCTCGCTCGTCGAGGGCGCGCGGCTCGCGAGCGCGCGGCTGTGGCGGTGAGGGGCGCGAGCCGGTGAGCGCGATGCTTGCGACGCCCCGCTCGGGGCCGGCGAGCGTTCGAGCGCGGGCGCGAGGCGCGGCGGCCCCGAGCGCGCGGTCGTGAGCGCGGCGCTCGGCGAGGCGGCTCGACAGGCGATCGAGCACGCCTGCGAGCGCTTGGTGCTGCGCTCCATTCGTGCTTTCGACGAGCGGGATTGGAAGGGCTACGCGGCGCTTTTCACACCGGATGGCCTATTCATCAGGGCCAATGCGCCGGATGCGCCGCTTACGGGGCGCGAGGCGATTTTGGCGGCGCTCGCCGCGCGGCCGGCCGCCAGGCTCACGCGCCATCTGTGCACCAATATCGAGATCGACGTGCTCGACGCTGAGCACGCCGCGGCGCGCTGCTATCTGCTGCTCTACGCCGGCGATGCGTCCACGCCTGCGGGCGCCGGCGGTCGGCCGGCCGAGCCGCCACAGCGGATCGGCGAGTATCACGACGAGCTCACGCTGACGGCCCAGGGGTGGCGCATTCGCAGGCGTGAGGGGCGCCTCGTCCTGTACGCAGGTTTATAATTACACTATATAAGTGTATATATCGCGCGTCCGCTGGAGAGGGGACGCTCGCACATGAAGAACATCACCATTACGCTCGATGAGGAGACCGCCGCCTGGCTGCGCGCTCATGCTGCTAAATCCGGCATGAGCATCTCGCGATTCGTCGGCGAGGTGTTGCAGGAACGGATGCAGGGGCTGCTTTCCTATAACGAGGCAATGCGAAGCTTTCTCGCGGAGCCGCCTTTCGATTTCCGGTTCATCGGCGGCGAGCGCCCAGCGCGGGATGAGCTGCATGACCGCAGCAGTCTTCGTTGACTCGAATGTCCTCGTCTACGCGAGGCAAGGCAACGAGCCCATCAAGCAGCCGATTTGTGCCCGCTGGCTCGAGCAGCTCTGGCGCGACCGCCTCGGGCGCACGAGCATGCAAGTGGTCTCGGAGACCTACGTTACGCTGACTCGGAAGATCAAGCCTGCTCTTCCGGGCGTAGTTGCGTGGGGCTATGTGTCAGCGCTCTTCGCGTGGGATCCGAAGCCGGTGGATGCGCCCGTGATTCGGCGCGCCCGCGAGATCGAGCCGCGCTACCGGCTCGCCTGGTGGGACTGTCTGATCGTGGCGAGCGCGCAGCTGCAGAATTGCCCGCTGCTGCTGAGCGAGGACCTGCAGGACGGCGCGGTCTACGGGAGCGTCACCGTGCGCAGCCCCCTCAAGCTCAGCCTCTCCGAGCCGCGAGCAGCCTACGCGCCGATCCCCGATGTGACCGTCTCGCATCGACCGCGAGGGCGGCCGAAGCGAGACGGCGCGTGATCTCGGCGGCGGTGCGCCCGCGCGCCGCATCCGGCACTGGCGCAAGGTGCGCGCCATCCACTACGAGTCGGCCGTCGCGCCGGCGACCGCCCGAGCCTTCTCGGCCGGCATGCCCCACGTGGCGAGCAGGTCGGAGGGATCGGGTCCGCTCGCGGGCGCCCGTGCCGTGGGGGTCGCCGAGAAACGCGGCGCCGCGGCGGGCGTGGGCGGCTCCTCTTGCGCGCCGCCGAAGATGCCGCGCGCCTCGTTATGCGGATGATGCGGCGCCTCGGCCATGCTCAGCACCGCCGTCACGCACGCATCGGTCCCTTCGAGGAGGCGCTGCCATTCGTCGCGCGTCTTCGTCTTGAGGATGCTCGCGAAGCGCTCACGCAGCGCAGGCCAGCTCGCGCGATTCTCGCGCGGCGGGAGCGCCGCCTCATCGAGGCCGAGCGCGCGCACGAGGGCGCTGTAGAACGGCGGCTCGAGCGCGCACACCACCACGTACTTGCCGTCGGCCGTCTCGTAGGTGCTGCCGTACGGGCAGCCGCCGTCGAGGAGATTGCTCCCGCGCTCATCCGTCCACAGGCCGTGGCTGCGCAGCGCGTAGATCATGGTCATGAGCGAGGCCGCGCCGTCCACCATGGCGGCATCGATGACCTGTCCCGGACCCCCGGCGCGCACGTGCAGCAGCGCAGCGAGAATGCCCATGGCGAGATAGAGTGCGCCGCCGCCCATGTCGGCCACGAGGTTGAGCGGCGGGCAGGGGGCCGCGCCCGCCCCTCCAATGGAATGCAGCGCGCCGGTGACCGCGAGATAGTTGGGGTCGTGTCCCGGCGACTGCGCGAGCGGCCCGGTCTGGCCCCAGCCGGTCATGCGGCCCATCACCAGGCTCGGATTGGCCGTGAGGCACACGTCGGGGCCGATGCCGAGCCGCTCCAGGACTCCTGCCCGAAAGCCCTCGATCAGCACGTCCGCGTGCGGAAGGATCGCGAGGAAGTGGGCTCGTTGCCGAGGCTGCTTGAGATCGAGGGTGAGCCAGCTGCGGCCGCGCCACAGGGGATCCTCGCGCGGCGGCAGGGGGAACAGCGGCGGACCGCGCAGCGGAGGCGCCACGCGCAGGACCTGTGCGCCCATGTCGGCGAGCAGCATACCGCAGAAGGGCGCCGGCCCCACGGCCGCGAGCTCCACCACGCGAACGCCCTGCAAGGGACCGCTCGCACGCCGTGCGCGCTCGTGCGGGTCTCGCAGTGATTCGTTGGCGCTGTGGGGGCCGCTGCTCGCGCCCTCGGTAGGGGTACTCGGTCGTTCCGGGGCGGTCACTCGCGCTCCTCGTGCGCCGGCTTGTCGCGGCTCGTCCGTTCTAGTAGCTTCTGCGTCACATCGCAGTCAAGTCCTGCATGCGAGGATTCACGGGGTGGCACGCAGCAAGCGCTTGACCCTTCACGACCGAGTGGCTCTCGACGATCTGCTCGCTCGCTATGCTTGGTCTCTCGATACGGGAGATGTCGACGGCTTCCTCGAGTGTTTCACGCCCGAGGCGGTCGTGATCGAGGAGGTCTTCGAGGAGCCGGATCGCTGGGAGGGTCATGCGAACCTCCGGCGGCTCGCGGAGCACTACAAGTCCGTGCCGGATTTCCCCGGCCGCCAGCACCACGTGAGCCAGGTGCTGGTCGAAGGCGACAGCGAGCGCGCGCGGATCCGCTCGTTCACGTTCGTGACCGAGTGCCGGGGCGAGCCGCCCTACGTGGTGCGCTTCGCGGGCTACTACGAGGACCTCGCGGTGAAGTCCCGCGGCGTCTGGCGGTTTGAGGAGCGGACCATCCGGCTCTGGGACGGCCCCGTGCTCGCGCGTTTCCCCGGCCGTGACGGCACGCGCATTCCTCGCAAGCGTCCGCCGCAGCTCGTCATCGCGAGGAACGGTTGAGATGCCACGGGCCGCGAAGGCGCGCGTCTCGCGTCACGAAGCCGAGGAAGCCGTCCGCACCCTGCTGCGCTGGGCCGGCGACGATCCGGATCGCGAGGGACTCATCGACACGCCGAAGCGCGTGGTCAATGCGTATGCGGATTGGTTCTCGGGATACGCCAGCGATCCGCGCGAGTATCTGCAGCGCACGTTCGAGGAGGTCGACGGCTACGACGAGCTGGTGGTGCTGCGCGATATTTCGTTCGAGTCGCACTGCGAGCATCACATGGCGCCGATCATCGGGCGGGTCCACGTGGGCTACCTGCCGAGCCGCAAGGTCGTCGGGATCAGCAAGCTCGCGCGCGTGGTCGAGAGCTATGCCCGGCGCTTCCAGGTGCAGGAGAAGCTCACCGCGCAGATCGCCGGGTGCATCGACGAGGTGTTGAAGCCGCGAGGCGTCGGCGTGGTGGTCGATGCTTCCCACCAGTGCATGACCACGCGCGGCGTGCACAAGCGCGGCGTATCGATGGTCACGAGCCGGATGGCGGGCGTGTTCCGCAGCGACGCGCGGACGCGGGCGGAGTTTCTGCAGTTCATCGACATCCGCGGGGCGGCGGTGCGCGTGTAGCCGCCGGCGCGGCAGAGATCGGAGGCGCTGCGGACTCTTCGGGGCCATTTCGGACGAAGAC
>JBOHZT010000157.1:0-7642 GCA_050738535.1 Steroidobacteraceae bacterium | reverse complement strand
TCTCAGCCCCTGCGCCTCGCCGGGTAGGCTGAAATCCAGACCTTCAGCGGCGCTTCCCATGCCCTCAATGCCCGAGACAGACCGTCGGGAGGTGCCGCAACCCTCTGCGAAACCGGTACTCTCAAGTAACATCGTATCTCCACGCAAACTCTCCGGTCATCGACCATCACGCAGCAGCTATTTTATCACACCTACTATACGTATGATATTTATCATACGTATAGTAGGTAAATGGCAAACAAGAACCAACGCGAGCCTGCAAGACATGTAACCTTCTCTTTAGGATCTGATGACCTGAAGCTTGTGGCGAAACATCGCCATCGGCTCTCCACCGAGGAGCGCCATCTCAATGCAAGCGAAGTGATCCGGTTGGGTTTGCGCTTGCTCTCGACACAATCCTCATCTGCGATTGAACCGCTTCTTAAGGACCTACCTCGATTTCGACAAGGCCGCCCACCGAAGGGCCGAGCCAGAGGACGCTGATGGGAGTGGCGCGTGGAGCCACTGGCCCAGATACCGAAACAGTGGAGCGCAGCCAGGAATCTTTAGGCGCGAAGTAAGGGCTGGTGTGGTGTTCAGAGGCGCGCGCACCTCACCTCTGCGTACCCCGATGAGTGGCTCTCTGGGCCCCTTCCACGTGGCGAGTACACGCCGATCTGGAGCCGTACCAGGAGCGACTGAGCTTCCAGGTCAACCTTAGCACCGGGTGTGCTCTTGATTGTCGTCCCAACTAGCTTTTGTCCGGGCAGGCGGCTTACGATGGGTGCGCGCGGGACGCGGCGACGTCCACATCTGCCCCCTCACGTCGGTCAAGGGGCGGATATGGTTGCCATCAAGGCGCGTTGCGTGGAAGGCGCAGACCTCGCCGCGATCACACACCACACAGTGGATGGCCGCTGCCGCTGAACGCGGCCTCAAGAATGGGTTTCGTCCATTCCGGGGCTCTTTGCAATGATTTGAGATCGTCCGATGCCGGCAATATCACTCGGCCGTTTTCCATCTCCAGCACCAGCAGCGGGTCAGGCCCCGTTCCATCGGCGGCCGCTTCGGCGCTGTTGTCATAGACCTGGATGTAGGCGGCATGCGGCATCAACTTGATGGTGTTGAGTTGCGCCAGCGGGTAGCGCTCCCGAATCTTCTCTTCTGGAATGGGATGCCCACCCGCCGCAACGCGTGCCTTGACACGCGCAATGTGGAGCTCTGGCGATGACAGTCCACAGAACCAAATCAACAAGTCATGGGATTTCTCCAGGCTCAGCCGACGCCGACGCAGACCGCGCCGACGCGCTTCGCCGATGATGTGCTCGAGGAGTGCCATGGCGGCGCCTTTCCTGAGATGCTGTGGATGAGTCCGCATCGACTTCAACTCGCCCGTGCCGTCGCCGAGCTCCTTCAGGGCGGCAATGCCTGCCAACGCGGGTCCCTCCCACGCAGACCAGACCGTGACGTTCGGCGCCCGTAAGCTTGCGAGGTCGAGCGCAAAGACGTGCCCCGGAGGAGAGGTCTCGTGCATGCCGGCAAGGTGCTGGGCGAGCAGCTCACGGGCGGGATGACCCGAGAGGTCGTCTACCCGGATATCGAACATCCGGGATCGAGCCGTTGCCCGAACAAGCACTGTCAGATCGGTCCAGCCATAAGCCACTTCGACCAGCGCGCCGCCTTCGCTCACTTCCTCGCGCTCGCTCATGACATGGCCGCCGTACCGCTCGTAGAAGCGGCGACCCGCTGGATTGTCGCGCAGCACCCACAAGCCGACAGCCCTGAACCGCCGTCGCGATAAGTCTGTCGCCATCACATTGACCAGGCGGCTCCCCACTCCACACCGCTGAAACGCGCGCAGGACGTAAAGGGCGCTGATTTCCGAATCATATCCCTTCACTCTCAGCTCTCCGGCCCGCTGAGCGCCGCACGACCCGAATCCAACGAGCTCCTCGTCGTGCTCCGCGACGTAGACGACGGTGGATGCCGAAGCTCGTGCCTCGCGCAAAATATTCCCCCACATCGCTGTACGCCCTTCCACGGATAACGACGACAGCATCGCGTCCGGTACCAGACCGGCGTAACTTTCACGCCAGGCCGCCACGTGCACAGCGGCAAGCCGAGGCGCGTCTGCGAGCGTCGCCCGCCGAATGGTCGATTCATCGCACACCACATGCCCTCAGCTGAGCGTAGAGAGAACGAACTCGATAAACGATGTCTTCGCTTGCGTATACGCTTCGCGGTCGTCCCTGAATTCACCCGCGAGCCTCAACTTGAGCCGCAGATATGCCTCCCTCGTCGTCGCGTCGCTTCGGAGGCACTCGCGAAACGCGAGACGTTCGTGCCACAGCGGGCTTCCGAAGGGAATCAGGTGAAGATGGTGCGTTCTCTCGAGATCACTCGGCTTGCAAAACCAATGCATCACATCTGCCTTGTACGGGAAGTAGCAGTACCGCAGCGGCTGCAGAGCGTCGATGGCGCGCAGCGAGCCGGGTAAGTCACAAACTCCGACCATGATGTCGATGACGGGCTTGGCGGCAAGACCGGGGACAGCCGTACTTCCGACATGCTCGATCGGGCCTGCGAGCCACGGCTGGAGCACATTCGCAAGCTCCTCCCTTTCGGCTTCGAACCGATCAGGCCAAGCGGGATCATAGGGCTCGATGATGACCGGTGGCTGTCCGGGCATCGCTCAAAGACCCACGCCAAGAGAGCTACAGGAAGAAAACTTCCGTCCACGCCGCCCCGTATTCTGTCTGCTCATGGCTCGTCGCGCATCATCCGCTCCACCGCTCTGATCAGGTCCGTCCACGTCGCCACCCGCACATTAGCCTCCCCCAGCTCCTCCGCGGTCCCGTATCCCCACAGGACCCCGACGGTTCGCATCCCATTCGCACGACCGCCCGCTACATCGCCGGCGCGATCCCCGATCATGACTGATTCATCGGGCTCGATGCCCTGCTCCGCGATGAGCCGCGCCAGCAGCTCCGCCTTGTGCGATCCCGCTCCAGAGGGCGCCGCGCCATAGACCTGTACGAAGTGCTGCCCGAGATCGAAGTGGTCGATGATTCGCTGCGCGTAGACTTCAGCCTTCGCGGTCGCGACGTACAAGCGGTGGTCCTTTGCGGCAAGGCGCTCCAGACTCTCGACTGTCCCGGGATACAGCTCATTCTCGTACAAGCCCACGGCTCCGAAGCGCTCGCGGTAGAGCGTCACCGCACGCTCGATGAGGACCGGATCCGCAGTGGCGAGGAGCGCCCCGAACAGCTCCCTCAACGGGGGTCCGATGTACCGCCGCAGCTGCGAGCGGTCCGGCACCGCGACCCCCATCCGCTCGAGCGCGTGCACCATGCAGCGGGTGATCCCGAGCTCGGGATCGGTGAGCGTTCCGTCGAGATCGAAGATGAGATTCATGAACGGCGCCGTCGGTCTCAAGGCCGCCTGTACCACGCCCTGCCAGCGGTCGCGCTATTCGACAGGATGAGGACCCTCTGCGAAGGACCGGTCGTGATAGCCCTTGCTGCCGATCTCCAGGGCGAGCGGGCTGCGAGGGCGGCGCGCCGTCTGCGCTGATTACCGCAGCCGGCCGCTGCCTGAATGATCCATCGGGTCTTGGTCGGCTTCATCAGCGGGAATCGAGCGCCCGGCCCCGCGATGCAATCCAGTATCGCACCGCGAAGAGAAAGTCGCTGTGTGTCAGCTCATCGAGCGGATCGAGGCGCTGGGCGGTGAGGAGCGCGCCCACTTCTGCCTGAAACGAGCGATAATCGGCAAGCATGGCGACGGCGCCGGAAAGCGGCGGCTCGTCCCCCGAGCGATGCTCCGATAACCAATTGCGCACGCAGCGGACCGCTTCGCCCGGATCGTTGGAATGGACTTCAATGTCCTGGCCGCTGATATCCGAGAGAGCGGCGTCATAGCGATGGGGTTGCGCTTCCAGGATCAGAGCGCGCTTGCGTCGGTGACGACCCACCCCGAACAGTCGAGCGCCGAGATGAAGGCCCAACTCCATGGGCATGTTGAATCGTGGTACTCCGGTCGCGCCGACCTCCACTCGCGACAGATCGTGGATACCCCAGTCGCACTCGCCAATCATCTGGGCGATTTTGCTGACCCGTACTTCCGCCCCGTCCGTCGCATCGAGTGCACACCGAGGGTAATAGCCCGATGAGATGATCACAAAGATCACCGCGCGAAAAATCGGCTTGAACCCGTCGTCGAACGGGCAATTGATGAAAACGGCCTTGGAGGCTGGCGGCTTAGCCGTGCGCTGCGTCGCCACGCGATTGCTCGGACTTCATCCGCAGCGCGTCGCGAATGGCGAGAGCAGTGGCAGAAGGCTTGCCGCTGATGGGCGGGATCTTGATGCCGCGATAGACGACCGTCCGCTCGAACTTCGTCGCGGAGCGCTTCGATCCGGCCTTCTTCACTGTTTTCGCCATGACACGCAATATGAAACTTCGCGACCGCCGGTGCAAGGGCTTTGGGTCGCGGAAATCGTTCCTGGTAGACCTCCCATAAGCCCCTCATTTATCACACAAATCTGATGCGCCACCTGACGCAGCAGCGACGTCCGCGACTGCGGCGGTCGTCTCTCCCACCACTTGCAAGCCGGGCACATCCTCCGGTTTCTGCGTTTGCCTGACCACTTTGTCGCCCCGAGGCGGGAAACCCATCACCGGCTTCGTTCCCCGGATGCGCAGCCATTCCGGCAGTCCCTTGGGCGCCTCGCCCAGCGGAGTCGGCTCGACGGCCTGACCCGCCTCGCCTCGCTGCCAGTAACCCCGCCCGGGGATCGGAATCGCCGCGCGGCGACAGACCTTCGCGAGCGCCACGTCCGACATCCCGAGACGCGCCGCGATCTCACTGACGGGCGAGGTCCACACCAGCCGATGAAGCTCGTCCCGCCGGAAATAGTGCCGATAGCGCACAACACCATTCTCGGTGGCAACCACTGGCGTGCTCTGGATCGCCGGTAACAGCGCGCCGACCGTGATGCCGGCCGGCGGCGCAGGCTTGCGGAACTGGGGCGGCGTGAACGCCAGCACACGATTGCCGTGGCCGGTCAGTGCGTCGCGGCGCTGCTGGGTCTGGAAGTAGGCGTAGCCGGCCGTCGTCTTCGGATCGCGATGGTTCAGAACATCGCCGATCAGATGCAACGACCGCCCCTCCTGGGCCAGCCAGGAACCGACGGTGCGCCGCAGGTCATGGATCCGAAGGTTCACGAGGCCGGCGCGCTTCAGCGTGCGGCAGAAGGGCTCGCCGAGGCCGTGGAGATGCTGCCCCTTGCGCCGGCCGCAGATGATGTAGGGGTTATCCGATATCCGAGGGATGACCTTCAGCCGATCCATCGCCGCCTCGCTGATCGGCGCGAGCAGCGGCGACCGTTCTTGGTCAGCCCGATGAAGAGCGTCCCCATGTCCCAGTCGATGTCCTCCCACTTCGCCTTGAGCAGCTCGTTGCAGCGCAGGCCCATCAGGAGCAGGAGCCAGATGCCGTGGCGCGCATAATCGCTATCTTCCTGCTCGAGCGCCTGTAGAAGCCGCGGCATCTCCACGGTGGTGATGAACCGCTTGCGGGCCCGTTCCGGGAATCGAACGATGCCCGCAACGATGTTCGGGTGATCCTTCGGCACGAAGCCGGCGACCTTGCCCCAGTTGAACATCTTGCGGATCAGCTTCAGGACGTCGTTCGCTGCGTAGGGATGGGCGACGCCGAGCTGCGCGTGAATGGCCTCGATGTCGGCGGTGACGAGGCTCACAGCCAGGCGTCCCGAGAGCTTCGAGAGCACGTGGCGCTTCAGGCTGGACTGGTCCGCCTTCCAGGTCTTCTTTTTCTTCTTCGCATGGCCCTCGATGTACGCCTCGCACAGCTCGTCGAGCGTCTTCAGTCGCCGGTGCTCATCGAGGTTGCTCTGCGGGTCCTCCTGGTTCGCCGCCCTGGCAAGGTAGCTCATCGCCTTCTTGCGGGCCTGATCGAACGTGAGCACGTCGGCACGGCCGAGCCGCGCCAGGCGCTTGCGCAGACTCACGCGATAGGCGCACACGTACACCCGACGACCGCTCGGGTAGACCCGCAGGTCGAATGACTCCAGGGCCTCGTCCCAGTACACGCACTGTTGCTTGCCGCCCCGGCCCTGATACGGGACCGTGCGCACGTTGTCCTGCCGCAGTTTCAGCTGAGGCACGGCATGTCGCTCCCATAAGCGTGACCAGGGAACGCCCCCTTCGACGCGAAGACGGCTTGTTTTTCGCTCAAAAGGAGTGACCAGAGAGTGACCAACGCAGGGCGAAATCCGGCGAATTGCCGGGGGTACGATCGCAGTGTACGATCCGCTAAGCGCTTGAAAAACCAAGTCCGGCGAGTTCGGGAGTGCATGAGCGGAATGATCCGCTACTGCTCCGAAGCCAGGGGTCGTGGGTTCGAATCCCGCCGGGCGCGCCATTCTCGGCGAGCGCTCTCTCGCGGCACGGCGAGCTCGCTCGTCGGCGGCTCGCAGGGGTGGGATCGGGCGCGATCACGACGCGCTGCCTCACACGGCACGGACGGCCGCGGCTGCGTCTGAAAGTCAGGCATAGCCGGCCGTGGCCTCAGTGCCGTGCCGCCGCGTCACGGTCCTTTTGATCAGCGGCGTGTTTACCCCGGGCGTGGCTGCCCGTTCGCACTACGGTCCACGCGCGCTTCCCCACTCCCGCAAGCACGCGAGTTTTTGGCTAGCCTCTCCGCCAAGCTGTACCCTACCCGCGGCTACTCTCGACCCACGCTGAATGCGTAGCAACGGCGGGCGGCCGGCATCATCGCGGTGGGCCAAATCAGACTTTCACCTGAGCTTCCCATGAAGATCCGCACATTTCGCGTCGGACCGGCTTTTCACTGTCGTGCCGGCCGTTGCCTCGCATTCCTCGCACCGGTGCTCTTGCTCGGGTGCAGCCAGAAGCACGTGGCAATGCTTGCGCCGCCGCAGCTGGTCGGCGTCGTGACAGTGAAGGAGCAGCCGGTGACGATCAGCACCGAGCTGCCGGGCCGCACCACGGCCTACCGCATTGCGCAAATTCGGCCGCAAGTCAACGGCGTGATCCTCAAGCGCACCTACGTCCAGGGCAGTACGGTCAAGGCCGGCCAGCAGCTCTATCAGATCGATCCGGCGCTCTATCAGGCAGCCGACGACAGCGCCCGAGCAGCGCTGATGAATGCACAGGCGGCCCTGCAACTCGCCAGGATTACGGTACGGCGCTATGCGCCGCTGGTGAAGACAAACGCCGTCAGCCAGCTCACTTATGACACCGCACAAGCGACGGTGAAGCAAGACGTCGCCAACGTGGCCTCCGCACGCGCGGCGCTGGAAGCCGCGCGCATCAATCTCGGCTACACCAAGGTCGTATCGCCGATACCCGGAAGGAGCTCCGAGTCCCTGGTGACCGAGGGCGCGCTGGTCACCGCGAATCAGACCACCGTGCTCACGACCGTGCAGCAACTCGACCCGATTTACGTCGACGCCACACAACCGAGCGATACGCTGCTGCGGCTGGAGCGCGAATACGCGGCCGGGGAGCTGCAGCGCGTGGGTCACCAGCAGGCAAAGGTCGAGCTGACTTTGAGCGATGGCACCCACTATCCGCTCGCCGGCAAGCTGGAATTCGCGGATACGAGCGTGGACGAGAGC
>JBOHZT010000156.1:0-7682 GCA_050738535.1 Steroidobacteraceae bacterium | reverse complement strand
TCCTCGGTGAGGATCGCCTCGCGATACAGCTGCAGCAGCAGCTCGTTGAGGAGGCTCACGTCCATCACCGTGCGGTAGTAGCGCTGCATCAGCTGCTCGACGGCGAGCGTGTAGGAGCCGTCCTCGTAGCCGAACATCTGCGCGAGCCGGATCTGGTGATCGAACAGCAGCCGGTCCTCGCGCCGCCCGGTGATGAGGTGCAGGCCGAAGCGCACTTTCCACAAGAACGCCTGCGCCTGCTCGAGGCGGCGCAGCTCGCTCGGCGTGAGGAAGCCGCGCTGCGCGAGGCCATCGAGCGAGTCGGCGCCGAAGTGGCGCTTGGCGACCCAGCCGATCGTCTGGATGTCCCGCAGGCCGCCCGGGCCGGTCTTGACGTTCGGCTCGAGGTTGTAGGCGGTGTCGTTCGCCTTCAAGTGCCGGTCGGACTGCTCGCGCAGCTTGGCCTCGAAGAACTCCTTGACCGGCCAGATGCGCTCGGGGGCGAGTGCGGCTCTCATCGAGGCGAGCAGCCCCTCGTCCCCGGCCAGGAGCCGGGCCTCGAGGAGCGTCGTCATCACGGTCACGTCCGCGGCGCTTTCCTCGACGCATTGCGCGACGGTGCGCACGCTGTGGCCGACCTCGAGTCCGATGTCCCACAGGAAGGCGACGAAGCGCTCGATCTCGACGCGCTCGGCGGCATCGGGCGCAGCCGACACGAGCAGCAGCAGATCGACGTCCGAGCAGGGATGCAGCTCTCCGCGCCCGTAGCCGCCGACGGCGACGAGCGCCCAGTGCGCCGCGTGCTGCGCGAGTTGCTCGCCCCAGACCTGGCGCAGCACCGCGTCGACGAGCGCGGCCCGCGCGCGGACGAGCTCCTGCACCGGCTCCTCGGCGAGGAAACGCGCACCGAGCTCCTCCTGCGCCTCGCGCAGGATCTGGCGATAGGGCTCCCGGGAGCGCGGGTTCGCCGTGATCAGGGTGGGGAGCCGGGCCAGGAGCGGCCAGTGCGCCGGCGCGCGACGGGGCTGTACCTCGTCGAGAACGTCGGGATCGATGGCGGCCATCGGGCGTCCGGGACCGGCGCCCGACTGCTCAGGCCTGCTCGCCGGCGGCGAGGGTCAGCACTTCGAATCCGCTGTCCGTGACGAGCACCGTGTGCTCCCACTGCGCGGAGAGCGAGTGATCCTTGGTGACGACGGTCCAGCCGTCCGGCAGCAGCCGCACGTGCCGCTTGCCCGCGTTCACCATCGGCTCGATGGTGAACGTCATGCCGGGGCGCAGCTCGAGCCCGGTGCCCGGTTCGCCGTAGTGCAGCACCTGCGGGTCCTCGTGATAGATCCGTCCGATGCCGTGGCCGCAGTACTCGCGCACTACGGAGTAGGAGAGCGGCTCGACGAAGGTCTGGATGGCATGCCCCACATCCCCGAGGCGCGCGCCGGGGCGCACCACCCGGATGCCGCGCCACATGGCCTCGCGGCACATCTCCGCGAGGCGCTGGGCCTGCACGGGCGGGCGGCCGACGTAGTACATCCGGCTCGTGTCGCCGTGGAAGCCGTCCTTGATGACGGTCACGTCGATGTTGACGATGTCCCCCGCCTTCAAGTGCTTCTCGTTCGGGATGCCGTGGCAGACCACGTGGTTCACCGAAGTGCACAGGGTCTTCGGGAAGCCGCGATAGTTGAGATTGGCCGGGATCGTCCCCTGGACGTTGACGATGTGGTCGTGGCAGAGCCGGTCGAGCTCCTCGGTGGTCACACCCGGCACGACGTGCGGGGTGATCATGTCGAGGACTTCCGCCGCGAGCCGTCCTGCAACCCGCATCTGGGTCTGTTCTTCCGGTGATTTGATGGTGACGTGCATGGTCGGTATTTCGTGGGCCGTAAGGCGTTGTTCGAGCGGGATGTTCATGGTATAAAGCGCCGACCTCGTTGGCAACGAGGTAAACCCACACGCGTATCGAGATCCAGGCGGCTGGGTGTTCTCGCGGCTCGGGCCTCGGCCCGCTCCCGGGAATGGCAGTCTGGGATACGCGGAGGCCCAACCCAAGCTTCAGGAGCTTTCATGTCCAGCGTGTCCATGCGACAGATGCTGGAAGCGGGGGTCCATTTCGGACATCAAACCCGCTTCTGGAACCCGAAGATGGCTCCGTACATCTTCGGCGAGCGAAACAAGATCCACATCATCAACCTCGAGAAGACCCAGCCCCTCTATGTCGAGGCGGCGAGCTTCGTGAAGGGGATCGTGGCCGACGGCGGCAAGACCCTGTTCGTCGGCACCAAGCGCTCCGCGCGCGAGGCCGTGCAGAAAGAGGCCGGGCGCTGCGGCATGCCCTACGTCAACCAGCGCTGGCTGGGGGGCATGCTCACCAATTTCAAGACCATCCGGCAGTCCATCAAGCGCCTGACGGAGCTCACGGACCTCTCGACGAGCGGCGCGCTCGACCGGCGCGGCAAGAAGGAGGCCATCCAGCTGCGGCGCGAGATGGACAAGCTCGAGCGCAGCTTGGGCGGCATCAAGGCCATGGAATCGCTTCCCGACATGCTCTTCGTCATCGACGTAGGACACGAGCGCATCGCGATCCACGAGGCGCGCAAGCTCGGGATCCCGGTCGTGGCGGTGGTCGACACCAACTGCTCGCCCGAGGGCATCGACTACATCATTCCCGGCAACGATGACGCGATGCGCGCCATCCAGCTCTACACCACGGGCATCGCGGATGCCGTGCTCGAGGGCAAGGCGTCCGTGCCGCAGGTCGCGGTCGGCGAGGACGAGTTCGTGGAGCTCGACGAGTCCGGCCAGCCGCGCAAGAAGTCGGCGCGCGGCCGGCAGCGGCCCCAGCCCGCCGTGAAGAAGAAAACGCCCCAGCGTCGGCGTCTGCCGCTCATCAAGACGCCGCAGGTCGTCGCCAGCGGCGGGAGCGCGGATTTCGACGATCTCGAGGAGAGTGAGGAGCCGATCGCGGCAGGCGCCGAAGGCGAGGTTGCGGCCGCGCCGGCTGCGCCCGAGGCGGCCGTCGACGGGGAAGCGGCTGCTGCGCCGGACGCGGCGCAACCCGCCGCCGAGCCGGCTACGGCCGCACCCGCTACGGCCGCACCCGCTACGGCCGCACCCGCTACGGCCGCGCCCGCGGCAGGCCGCGGCGGAGCCGTTGCCGGCAAGCGCAAGGCGCGCGCCGCGGACGCCGAGAACCCCACCGATCCCGGGAAGGCGGCATGAGCATCACGGCAGAGGCGGTCAAGCAGCTGCGCGAGCGCACCGGCGCGGGCATGATGGAGTGCAAGAAGGCGCTGGTCGAGACCAAGGGCGATCTCGATGCGGCCGCCGAGCTCATGCGCAAGCAGGGGCTCGCCAAGGCGGACAAGAAGGCGACGCGGGTGGCGGCAGAGGGCGTCATCGTCGTGGAGAAGTCCTCCGACGGCCATGCCGCCGCGATGGTCGAGGTCAATTGCGAGACGGATTTCGTCGCGCGCGAGCAGGAGTTCAAGAGCTTTGCGCAGGCGGTTGCCGCCCACGCGCTCGCCTCGCGGCCGAGCTCGCTCGAGGCGCTGATGGCGCTCGAGGTGAACGGCGAGACGCTCGACGAGCGCCGCCGCGCGCTCGTCTCCAAGCTCGGCGAGAACGTCGGGGTGCGGCGTTTCGCCGTACTCGCGGCGCCGGGGCTTCTCGGGGCGTATGTGCACGGCACAGGCAGCGGGCGCATCGGGGCGCTGGTCGCCATGCAGGGCGGCGATGCGAGCCTCGCGCACGATCTCGCCATGCAGGTCGCCGCGAGCAGCCCGAAGTACCTGGCGGCGGCCGACGTGCCGGAGGAGATCATCGCGAAGGAGCGGGAGATCCTCGTCGAGCAGGCGCGCGGCGAGGGCAAGCCTCCGGAGATCGTCGCGAAGATGGTCGAGGGGCGGCTGCGCAAGTCGCTCGGGGAGCTGACGCTCGCCGGGCAGGCTTTCGTGAAGGATCCCGACGTGACCGTCGAGAAGCTGCTGAAGGCCGCCCGCGCGAGCGTCGCCGCCTTCGAGCGCTTCGAGGTCGGCGCCGGCATCGAGAAGCGCCAGGGCAACTTCGTCGCCGAAGTGATGGCTCAGGTCCGCGGCAGCTCGAGCGACCCGGATCCCACGCGGCATTGATGCAGTCGAGCGAGTCTCGAGCCGGAAGTCGCCGCTCACCTGGGAAGACCCCGCCTCGGCGGGGTCTTCGCTATCGGTACCGAGGGCCCCTGCCGCGGCGGGGCGAGGGGCCGTGATACGTCCGCGAGGGTCGAGACAACATGACTGAGCCAGCCTCCCCCAAGTACAAGCGCATCCTCGTGAAGCTCTCCGGCGAGGCGCTCATGGGGAGCTCCGATTACGGCATCGATCCGGCGGTCCTGAAGCGCATCGCGGGCGAGATCGTGGCGATAGCCGAGACGGGCGTCGAGGTCGCGTTCGTGGTGGGCGGCGGCAACATTTTCCGCGGCGCGGGTCTCGCCCGCTCCGGCATGGACCGGGGCACCGCCGATCAGATGGGCATGCTTGCGACGGTCATGAACGCCCTGGCGATGCAGGATTCGCTCGAGAGCCTGGGGCTGAAGTCGCGCGTCATGTCCGCGATCCGCATCAATCAGGTGTGCGAGGACTACATCCGGCGCCGCGCGATCCGCCATCTCGAGAAGGGACGCGTCGTCGTCTTCGCGGGCGGAACGGGCAATCCCTTCTTCACGACCGACACGGCGGCCGCCCTGCGAGCCATCGAGATCGGCGCGGACGTGCTGCTCAAGGCGACGAAGGTCGATGGGGTCTACTCCGGGGATCCGGTGAGCCATCCGAGCGCGGTGCGCTACCCGCGCCTCACGTTCGACAAAGTCCTCGCGGACAAGCTCAACGTCATGGATGCCACGGCCATCGTCATGTGCCGCGACAACCGCTTGCCCCTGCGCGTGTTCAATCTGCACCGCTCGGGCGACCTGACGCGTATCGCGCGCGGCGAGGACGTAGGCACGCTCGTCACTTTCGAGTAACGTCGCGTATCGCGGCGCGGATTCCCCGTCGGAGGCGGCTCCCGTATGCTGGATGACATCAAGAAGGACGCTCAATCGCGCATGGGCAAGTGCGTGCAGACCTTCCAGGGGGACCTGAAGAAACTGCGCACCGGCCGCGCGCACCCGAGCCTCATCGAGCACCTGAAGGTGGACTACTACGGCTCGGAGGCGCCTTTGCAGCAGATCGCGAGCATCAACGTGGAGGAGGGCCGGACGCTCGTCGTCGTTCCGTGGGAGAAGACCATGGTTCAGGCGGTCGAGAAGGCGATCCACAAGTCCGGTCTCGGCTTGAATCCGATTACCGCGGGGGCGGTCATCCGCATCACCCTGCCGCCGCTCACCGAGGAGCGCCGGCGCGACATCACCAAGGTGCTGCACCGCGACGCCGAGAGCGCGCGGGTCGCGGTGCGCAACGTCCGCCGCGAGGTGCTCGCGGACATCAAGGAGATGGAGAAAGAGAAGCTCCTCTCCCAGGACGATGAGCGCAGAGCCGAGGGGGAGATCCAGAAGCTCACCGACCATTACGTCGGGGAGATCGACCAGGCGCTCGCCGCGAAGGAGAAGGAGATCCTGCAGGTCTGACGCGGCGCCGCGCCGGTCGCACCTGCTAAGGTCTCGAGAAGATGAGGGCGCTCGAGCCGTGACGCTGCCCCACCACATCGCCGTCATCATGGACGGGAATGGGCGTTGGGCCGCGGCGCGCGGCCTGCCGCGCCACGCCGGACACACGGCGGGGCTCGAGGCGGTGCGGGCGTGCGTCGAGCGCTGTACGGCGCGGCACATCGAGGCGCTGACGCTGTTCGCTTTCTCGAGCGAGAACTGGCGCCGGCCCGGGGGGGAGGTGGCGAAACTCATGTCGCTGTTCGTCGATGCGCTCGACCGCGAGGTCGCCGAGCTGCATGCGAGCGGCGTGCGGCTGCGCTTCATCGGCGAGCGCGCCCGGCTCGCCGTACGCCTACAGTCGCGGATCGCCGCGGCCGAAGCGCAAACCGCGGCGAACGCGGGTCTGAAGCTGCAGATCGCCGTGAGCTACGGGGGGCGCTGGGACATCGTGAAAGCCGCGCAGCGCCTGGCCGCCGAGTGCAGCGCGGGGTCGCTGGATCCCCGCGAGATCACCGAGCAGCGCGTCGAGGCCGCGCTCGAGCTCGCGGGGCTGCCCGATCCGGACCTCTTCATCCGCACCGGCGGCGAGCGGCGCATCAGCAACTTTCTGCTGTGGAATCTCGCCTACACG
Organism: Steroidobacteraceae bacterium; assembly: GCA_050738535.1. Taxonomy (GTDB): domain Bacteria; phylum Pseudomonadota; class Gammaproteobacteria; order Steroidobacterales; family Steroidobacteraceae; genus JASHUC01. Next base: position 1,455 of record JBOHZT010000156.1, on the reverse strand, counting down.
GAGCTGTACTTCAGCGATCTCAACTGGCCCGACTTCGGGCCGGCGGCGCTCGATGAGGCCCTCGAGTTCTACGCCCAACGGGAGCGGCGCTTCGGGCGCGTCGCGGACGACGCGCAGCGGAGCACGATGAGTGCCTAGGCGGTGTGCCGAGAGCGGGCGGGGCACGGCCGGTGCTTAAGACGCGGATCGTCACCGCCGCGGTGCTCGTGGCGCTGCTGCTCGCGGTGGTCCTGTGCCTGCCGCCTCGCGCGACGCTCGTCCTGTTCACCGCCATCGTGCTCGCCGGCGCCTGGGAATGGTCGGCGTTCCTGCGCGATCCGAGCGCGACGCTGCGCGTCCTTTACGTGGTGGCCGTGGCCGTGCTCCTGCGCCTCGCCTGGTGGTTCATGGCGACGCCGCAAGGAACGGCCGCCGTCATCGGCGCCGCGGTGCTATGGTGGGTCGTGGCGCTCCTGTGGGTGATCTTTGCGCCGCATCGGGCCGCGCGCTGGTCCGCCGCCCTCGCGGGCTGGCTGGCGCTGGTGCCCGCCTGGGCGGCGCTTATGCGGCTGCGGCTCGATGTCACCCGCGGTGCGCAGTGGCTGCTCTTCGTACTGCTCCTGGTGTGGGTGGCTGACATCGGCGCCTTTTTCGTGGGGCGCCGGTTCGGCAGAATGCGGCTTGCTCCGGCGGTCTCGCCCGGCAAGACTTGGGAGGGGGCGGTCGGCGGAGTCGCCGTGAGCGCGCTCGTCGCGGTGTGGGGCAGCCACTGGTTCGGCGTTCCCGCCAGGGTGTTCGTGCCGCTGTGCGTGGTCGCGGTGGCCTTCTCGATCGTGGGTGACTTGACGGAGAGCCTCTTGAAGCGTTTTGCAGGCATGAAGGACAGCGGTACGCTCTTCCCCGGCCATGGCGGGATCATGGACCGGATCGACAGCGTCACGGGCGCGGTGCCGGTGCTGTTCTTCGGCCTCATCGCCCTCGGAGTCGCGACGTGATCGGCATCGCGGTGCTCGGCTCGACGGGCTCCGTCGGCATGAGCACGCTCGACGTGGCCGGCCGCCATCCGGATCGCTTCCGAATCACGGCGCTCGCGGCTCATCGCAACGCCGCGCGGCTCGCCGAGCAGGTGATCCGGTGGCGTCCGCGGTACGCGGCGCTCGCGGATGCCTCGTGCCTGAAGGAGCTGCGGGCGCGCCTCGCGGGCGCCAAGGTGGATACACGGTTACTGGCCGGTCCCGAGGCGCTCGAGGAGCTCGCGAGCCTCGCCGAGGTGGACTATGTGATGGCGGCGATCGTGGGGTCGGCCGGGTTGCGGTCGACGCTCGCCGCGGCGCGGGCCGGCAAGCGCCTGCTCCTCGCCAACAAGGAATCCCTCGTGATGGCCGGGCCGCTCCTGCTCGCGCAGGTGCGCGCCTCGGGTGCGCAGCTCCTGCCCATCGACAGCGAGCACAACGCCATCTTCCAGTGCCTGCCGCA
>JBOHZT010000155.1:0-7695 GCA_050738535.1 Steroidobacteraceae bacterium | reverse complement strand
AGGGCGGTGAGCTGACACCTGGGGAATGGGTCACCCTATTGCGCGCGACCGTCCTTTGCGGCGTCTTTGCCCTGGTTGCGGACGCGTTCGATCAGCCGGTCTCCGTGGTGACGCTGGTAACGCTGGCCGCGGTTGCGCTCGCATTGGACGCCGTCGATGGCTGGGTTGCGCGGGGCACGGATACGGCAACCCCGCTCGGTGCGCGCTTCGACATGGAGGTCGATGCCGGCCTCATTCTGGTTCTCAGCGTGTATGTCGCGCAACGGGTTGGCGCTTGGGTGCTGATGATCGGCGCGGCACGCTATGTGTTTTTCGCGGCGGGCGGACTGCTGCCGTCGCTGCGCGCAGCGGCACCGCCCCGGTACTGGAACAAGGTGGTCGCCGCGATCCAGGGCATCGTGCTGACCGTGGCGGCGGCGGACGTCTTGCCTCGTGTCGTCATCGAGGCGCTGCTGGTGATAGCCGCGGCGCTGCTGGTCGAGTCGTTTGGCCGCGAGACGGCGTGGCTGTTGCGCCATCGGCAGGTGGCCCGACCTTCGCGGGAAGTGGCGCCAGCCCGAATCACGTTCCGGTCAGCGGCGATCACCGTGCTGGCTGGGCTGTTGGCCTGGTTTGCGCTGCTCGCGCCCATCCGGATCGCCGGGTTCGTACCCGGGGCATTCGTGCGTCTCCCGGCTGCGGGGCTGATCATGGTTGCGCTCGCCGTGAATCTGCCGTCAATTGCGCGACGGGTGGTGGCCGTGGCGTTTGGGGTGGTGCTCGGGTTGTCGTTGCTCTTGAAGATCCTCGACATGGGGTTCTTCGTCGTCTTCGATCGTCCGTTTGATGTGCTGAGCGACTGGCTTTACTTTGGGTCCGGCATGGGTGTTCTCAGCGATACGGTGGGCCACCTCGGAGCGCTGGTCGTGGCCGCCGCAGCGGCGCTGCTGATCGTCGCCGTCGTGGGGGTCGTCCTGCCGTGGGCCGTCGCGCGATTGCTGCGCGCCGCTGCACACCACCGGCACGGGTCACTGCGCGCCATTGCCGCATTGGGCGTCCTGTGGATCGTGTGTGCGGTGGCAGGTGTGCGGGTGGGGCCGGGCGCGCCGGTGGCCTCCACCAGCGCGAGCCGTCTGGTCTACGGAACATTGCACGGACTGGATCGTGACATCGCCGATCGGCAGGTGTTTGCCGCGCAGATTGCGCACGATCCGCTGGCCGCTCTTCCCGGCAATCGCTTGTTGGCTGGCCTGCGCGGCAAGGACGTCCTGCTCTTATTCGTGGAGAGCTATGGCCGCGTTGCCGTGCACGGCTCGTCATTTGCACCTGGCGTCGATGCCGTGCTCGAGACCGGAACCCGCCAGCTGCAAGCGGCCGGGTTTTCCGCGCGCAGCGCATTTCTCACTTCGCCGACCTTTGGCGGCATCAGTTGGCTGGCGCATTCCAGCTTGGAATCCGGGCTGTGGGTCGACAGCCAGCAGCGCTACGATCAACTGCTCGCCAGCAACCGAATGACGCTGGCCAGTGCGTTCAAGCGAGCCGGCTGGCGGACGGTCTCCGATGTGCCGGCCGACACCCGCGAGTGGCTACAAGGAAAGCGCTTTTACCGCTTTGACAAGCTCTACGACGCACGCAACGTGGGTTACCGCGGTCCGAAATTCAGTTACGCGACGATGCCGGATCAGTACACCCTCGCGCAGTTCGACCGCCTGGAACTGGCAAAGACCCACCGCCCGCCGATCATGGCCGAGATCGATCTGGTGTCGAGCCACGACCCGTGGACCCCGCTCCCGCGACTGGTGCCTTGGGACCAGCTTGGGAACGGCACGATTTTCGACGGCATGCCGGCGCAAGGTGAATCACCGGCAGTCGTGTTCGAGGACCCCGACACCGTGCGCGCACTTTACGGGCAGTCCATTGAATACACTCTGAGCGCAATCTTTTCGTATGTGACGACGTTCCCGGATCCCAACCTGGTTCTGATCGTGCTGGGCGATCACCAACCGTGGATGCAGGTCTCGGGCAATCATCCAGGTCACGACGTGCCCGTCTCGATCATCGCGCACGACCCCGCAGTGCTGGCGCGAATATCCAGCTGGGGCTGGCAGGACGGCATGCTGCCGAGTCCGGACGCACCGGTTTGGCCGATGAGCGCATTTCGGGATCGTTTCCTCGCCGCCTTCAGCGACGCAGGCTTCCCTCACGCTTCCCTTGGCGTCGAGCTTCGTGCCCTACCGTAATTGCAGTCGTGACGATTCGGCGTATGCTTTTGCGGGTGTTTGCCCGCCGAGGAGTGGCGGCCGCCGGGAGAACCGGGTTCATGAGCGAGGTCGGCGATAACGGTCACCCGGGATCCAGATCTGCGTGGCGCGCTCGTGCGCCACCGCAGCTCGGGATGGCGACCTGGGCTCCGTTTGCGACGGTGTTGATCGCTTTCGGTGTCGACTTCTTCACACCGCGCCCGATCGTCGACTTTTATCTGGTGCCCATCCTCGTGTGTCTGCGCGTGCGATCGGCGCGTGTGCCGCTCTACGTGGCAGGGCTGTGCACCCCGTTGATGCTGGTGGGCTATCAGTTCGCGCCGCGAGGACACTCGACCACGGCGGTGGACGTCATCAACCGATTGTCCGCGCTCGCCGTCGTCTGGGTCGCCGCAATGATGATCGCGAGCATGCTGAAGAGCAGCGCCGCCGCACGGGAGGCGCGGGCCAGGGCCCGGCTGAGCGAGCGGCGCTTTCGCGTGATGGCGGACGGCGTACCCGCGATGATCTGGGTCACGGACGCCGACGGCGCGATCGAGTTCGTCAACCGCGAGTACTGCTCGTTCCTCGGCGTTACCCAGGAGCAGGTGACGGGAGACCGCTGGAAGCCGTTCATCCACCCTGACGATGCCGACGCGTATTTCAGCGCCTATGCCGATGCCGTGACGAATCGAGAATCCTTTCACGCCCGCGCGCGCCTGAAACACGCCTCGGGGGAATGGCGCTGGGTCGAATCCTCCGGCGTGCCGCGATTCTCGGAAACAGGAGCGTTCCTGGGCCACGTCGGCCTGAGTCCCGACATCACTTCGTCCGTCCGCGCCCAGCATGAGCTCAAGCAAGCCGACCGGCGCAAGGACGAGTTCTTGGCAATGCTGTCCCACGAGTTGAGGAATCCTCTCGCGCCGATTCTCAACGCGGCGGACGTTCTCGGAAGCGGGGGTATCAGTCCCGAGCGGCTGCAGCGGGCGAGCGCAATGATCAAGCGGCAAAGCACGCGGATGGCGGGGCTGCTCGATGATTTGTTTGACGTCGCACGGATCGCGGAGGGAAAGCTGACGCTCAACTTGCACCATGTGGCCTTCGCCGGCGTGATCGACACCGCGATCGAAGTCGCCCGCCCGGCGCTCGATCGCAAGAATCACCGGCTGAGCGTATCCCTACCCTCCGAGTCGGCGATGCTGCGGGCGGACCCGCTGCGCCTGCCGCAGGTGTTCTCGAACCTTCTGACCAATGCGGCCAAGTACACCGACCCTGGCGGACGGGTCGAGCTCACGGCCTCGATCGCCGGCAGCACGCTCAGCGTTTGCGTCAAGGACGACGGAATCGGCCTTCCGCCGGAGGCGCTGACCCGTGTCTTCGCGCTGTTCTTGCAATGGGAAGGGGCGAACTCGCGCGCAGGCGATGGCGGCATGGGAGTCGGCCTGGCGCTCGCCAAGGGCATCGTGGAGCTTCACGGGGGAACCATCGAGGCTCGCAGCGAGGGGCTCGGGCGAGGGAGCGAGTTCATCGTCCGTCTGCCGCTGTGCGCGGCGGAGCCCGCCGTTGCAGTGACCCCGGACGGTGATGCCGCCGCCTCGAGCGGGGATGGGCGCCGCGTGCTGATCGCGGACGATAACCGGGATGCGTCGGACAGCCTCGCGCTCCTTCTGGAGGCGGCAGGTCATGAAGTCCGTGTGGCCTACGACGGTCTCGCAGCCGTGTCGATCGCGCGGACCTTTCGTCCACAGATGGCTCTCCTGGACATCGATATGCCGGGACTCGACGGCTATGCGGTTGCCGAGGCGCTGCGGGCGGAGAGCTGGGGAGCCGACCTCGCCATCGTCGCGATTACGGGATGGGGCAACGAGCAGGACAAGCGCCGTGCGTTGGCCGCGGGATTCGACGCGCACCTGACGAAGCCGGTCGAGCCCCAGGAGATCAAATCGCTGCTGAGCGCTCGGCGGCAGCACGAGGCGCCAGGGGGGCCGCCGTCGCCGCCAGCCATCCGCGCCTAGCCCGCCAGCCATCGGCGCGTAGCCCGCCAGCCATCGGCGCGTAGCCCACGGCTGCGACGATACAGAATATTACATTTGCTCAGCCGTGCGCGTCGGCGGCACAATGCTAAACAATATAACGGGGCGCGAGGTATTGGGAGATGCGCAATCCCGGAATGGGGTTCGGACGGGTGCTGATGTCGGCAGCGGCATGCGTGCCGCTGCTTGGGTTGGCGCTGTCCGGCACGGCGTATGGCCAGCCGGGCGCGAACTCGGCTGAGCTGAAGCAGTTTCACGCGGTGCTCAGCGGCATCTGCGAGAAATGCCACAACACGACGGACTGGGCTGGAGGATTCGCCTTCGTCACCTTGGATCTGCGCCATCCCGGTCGCAATCCGAAGCTGTGGGAAACGGCCATCACCAAGCTCACCGGCCGGCTCATGCCCCCCGCCGGGCAGCCGCAACCGAGCGAGGCCGTCGTCGACCATCTCATCAACTATCTCTCGACGAAACTCGACGCCGCACCCAACGACCGCGGCGTCGGCCATGTCCCGCTCGAGCGCCTGAGCCGCGATGAGTACGCAGCGTCGGTGAAGGGGTTGCTCGGGGTTAGCGTCGATCCCAAGCAGGTGCTGCCCACCGAGATCGAAGTCGACGGGTTCAGCAATATCGCGCGCGCGCTCACCGTCTCGCCGACCTTCATGCAGCAATACCTGATCGCGGCGCGCCACATCGCCCAGACCGCCGTCGGCGACCCGCAGCCCAAACCGGAGGACTTCTTCTCCGGCGGCGGCGGAGGGGGCGGCGGGCAAGCCGGCCTCGGTTCCGCGCAGCAGTACGAGCACAGGAACGGCTTCCCGCTGGGTACCCGCGGAGGTGTGAGCTTCACGCATGTGTTCCCTGCGGACGGGCTGTATCGCTTCAGCTTCCACGACGGCGACAGCCTCGATGCCGGCCTGTATCCGCGCGGCATGGAGACCCGGGCGACCATGGTCTTCTTGGTCGACGACAAGGAGGTGGCTCGCCGGGAGATCGGTGGCCCGGCCGACCTGACCCTGGCTGACCGCGACGGTCCCAAGGGCCGCGCCGCCATCACTGCGCAAGTCTCCAATGTGCCGATCCACGTCACGGCGGGCGCGCACCGGGTGACGGTCACCTTCATCGACCGCTCGCGCGCGGAGAGCAACGATCCCACGGGCGCCCGCAACAGGACCTTCGGCATCGGCATGCCGATCATCCGGGACGGCGTCGAGATCAAGGGACCGTACCCGCCCTACGGCCTGTCTCCTAGCCTGAGTCGCGCCAAGATCTTCATCTGCGAGCCCAAGGACGCGGCTGCCGAGCGGCCCTGCGCGGAGCGCATCGCGCGGCATCTGGCGACGGAGGCGTTCCGGCGTCCGGTGACCGACGCGGACGTGCAGGGATTGATGAAGTTCTACGCTGTCGGCCGGACGCAGCCGGGCGGATTCGACTCCGGTGTGACCGAGCTCGTCACGGCGATCCTCGCGAGCCCCGATTTCATGTATCGCGCGCTCGCGGCTCCCACCGCAGCGGGCCAGTCCGCCGCGCTGACCGATCTCGAGCTGGCCTCGAGGCTGTCCTTCTTCCTGTGGGATCAGGGGCCTGATCAAGAGCTGCTCGGGCTTGCCGAGAAGCAGCAGCTCCACGACCCGAAGGTCCTGGACGCCCAGGTCGCGCGCATGCTGAAGGATCCGCGCGCCGAGGCGCTCATCACCGATTTCGCATTCTCCTGGCTCAACTTCGACACCCTGGATCAGGTGGTGCCGCTCGAGAAGTCGTACCAGGTCAGCATGACGAAGAACTTCGAGACCGAAGCGCGACTGTTCCTCGAGAGTGTGCTGCTCCAGAACCGTAACGTGAGCGATCTGATCACGGCCAATTGGACGTTCGTCAACGCTGCGCTCGCGCGGCAGTACGGCATCCCCGGTGTCCTTGGGCCGCAGTTCCGGCGGGTGACGCTCAAGAACCAGAATCGGTGGGGACTGCTGGGCAAGGGCGCGTTCGAGCTCAGAACCTCGTATGCGGACCGCACGTCGCCGGTGCTGCGCGGTGAGTACATCCTCGACCGGCTCATGGGCACTCCGCCGCACCCGCCACCGCCGGGCGTGAAGATGGATCTGTCCTTCCACGAGGGCCAGCCGCCGACCACGGTGCGCGAGCGCCTGGAAGCCCATCGCAAGAATCCCACATGCGATGCCTGTCATGGGGTGATCGATCCGTTGGGCCTCGTCCTGGCGAACTTCGATGTGACCGGGCGCTGGCGCACGATCGATCCGCAGACCAAGGTGCCCATCGATCCGGTGACGAAGCTCGACAGCGGTATGGTGCTGCGCACGCCTGCCGATCTGCGGCGCTATCTGACGCGCGAGCCGGCCCGGTTTCCGACCGTCGTCGCCAAGCGCCTGATGATGTACGCGCTCAATCGCGAGCTCGAGTACTACGACATGTCCGAAGTCCGCAAGATCGTGCGCGATGCGGCGGCGAAGAACTATACGTTCGCCGCGCTCATCACCGGGGTCGTCAACAGCGATGAATTCAGGCGGCAGGGCGCAGCACCCGTGAAGGGGACTCCACGGCCTGCAACGAAAGTGGCTTCCCTCCTCGGAAGCGGCAGCGGCGGCGCGCAGCAGCGACAGGAGTAATCGGCGATGGCAACATTTCTGACCAAGAAGCATTTGTCCCGCCGCACGCTCCTGCGCGGCGGTGCCGTGGCGCTGGGGCTGCCGTTCCTCGACGCCATGGTTCCCGCCGCCACGGCGCTCGCCAAGACCGACGCGGCGCCGAAGCTGCGCGCGGGGTTCTTCTACCTGCCCCACGGCGCGATCATGAACAACACGCCCTACAAGGCGCGGGTCGATACCTGGAGCTCCACGGGCAAAGGCGCGAGCTTCAAGCTCGGCAAGACGCTCGCCTCGCTCGAGCCGTACAAGAAGTACGTCACGACTTTCGACAATCTCGAGAATCTCGCGGCGCTCGGCAGTGTGCACACGTACAACCCGGCGACCTGGCTGTCCTGCGTGCATCCGGAGACGCAGGACAAGGGCGCGAACATGTCGATCACGCTCGACCAGATCGTCGCCAAGCACATCGGGCAGACGACCTCACTGCCGTCGCTCGAGGTCTGCTCGGAGACCACCATCCAGGTGGCCGCGTGCGGCAGCGCGGGTTGCTACTATGCCTCGACGACCTCGTATGCCGGCCCCCACTCACCGCTGCCGATGGAGTACAACCCGAGGAAAGTGTACGTCGAGCTCCTCGGCGAGGGCGACACGGCGGCCCAGCGTGCGGCGCTGTTGCGCGAGAACCGCAGCCTGCTCGACATGGTCACCGACCGCGCCAAGGCGCTCGACAAGACGCTCGGACCGGGCGACCGGGCGAGGATGTCGGATTACCTCGACACCGTGCGAGAGCTCGAGAGGCGCGTAGCGTTGGCCCAGCATAGAAAGCTCACCGGGGTCGAT
>JBOHZT010000154.1:0-7747 GCA_050738535.1 Steroidobacteraceae bacterium | reverse complement strand
ATCATGCAGTTCGAGGGGCGGTTCAAGGAGCACATCGTTCCCGACAAGATCCACATCCTCAATGTCTCTTTCCTCGTGCCCGGGCTGCGCCGGGAGTTCGGCGGCTGCGCGGGCAACATCGCCTACAATCTGAAGCTCCTCGGCGATGCCGGGTATCCGATGGCGACGGTGGGGCGCGACTTTGCGCCGTATGCCGAGTGGATGCAGTCGAACGGCATCCCGCTCGATCACGTGCGCCGCATCGATTCGGAGCACACGGCGCAGGGCTTCATCACGACGGACCTCGACAACAACCAGATCACCGCCTTTCATCCGGGCGCGATGCAGCAGTCGCATCTCAACAAGGTCGGGGATGCGTCCGATATCGCGCTCGGGATCGTGGCCCCGGACGGACGGGAGGGCATGCTCGAGCATGCCGCGCAATTCGCCGCGGCCGGGATCCCCTTCATGTTCGACCCTGGCCAGGGCCTTCCCATGTTCGGCGGCGAGGAGCTGCGCGCGTTCATCGAGCAGGCGACCTGGGTCGCCGTGAACGATTACGAGTGGCAGCTGCTAGAGCAGAAGACGGGCTGGGCGGCCGCGGAGATCGCCGCCAAGGTCGAGGCGCTCATCGTCACGCGCGGCGGCGACGGCTCGGTCATCCATGCCAAGGGACGCGCCATCGAGATTCCCCCCGCGCGGCCGCGGGCCGTCGTCGACCCGACGGGCTGCGGGGATGCCTACCGCGCCGGACTCATCCACGGCATCCTGCGCGGTCTCGACTGGGAGCGGACCGGCCGCATCGCCTCGCTCATGGGCACCCTCAAGATCGAGGCCCGCGGCACGCAGAATCACCGCTTCACCGCGCAGGAATTCGCGGCGCGCTTCGAGCAAAGCTTCTCCATTGCGTTGTAATTCATTCGCTTCACGGCAGGACCCACCATGGCAAGCAATTTCGTGTTCACGTCGGAGTCGGTGTCCGAGGGTCACCCGGACAAGATGGCGGATCAGATCTCTGATGCGGTGCTCGACGCCGTCATCGGCAGCGATCCGCACGGCCGCGTCGCTTGCGAGACGCTCATCAAGACCGGCGTCGTGGTGGTCGCGGGCGAGGTGACGACCACGGCCCACATCGACGTGGAGGCGCTGACGCGCAAGGTCGTGCTCGACATCGGCTACGACACCTCCGAGATGGGGTTCGACGGCGCGACCTGCGGCGTCATCAACTTGATCGGCAAGCAGTCGCCGGACATCGCGCAGGGCGTCGACCGCAAGGACGAGCGCAAGCAGGGCGCGGGCGATCAGGGTCTGATGTTCGGCTACGCCACGAACGAGACGGACGTGCTCATGCCGGCGCCGATCACGCTCGCGCATCGTCTCGTGAAGCGTCAGGCTCAGGTCAGGAAGAGCGGCAAGCTCCCCTGGCTGCGCCCCGACGCGAAGAGCCAGGTGACCTTGAGGTACGAGGGCGACAAGCCGGTCGGGCTCGAGGCCGTGGTGCTCTCGACCCAGCACAGCCCGGATGTCTCCACCAAGGTGCTGCGCGAGGCGGTGATGGAGGAGATCTTGAAACCCGTGCTGCCGACGAAGTGGATCGACAAGCGCACCAAGTACCACATCAATCCGACCGGCCGCTTCGTGGTCGGGGGGCCGGTCGGGGACTGTGGGCTCACCGGCCGCAAGATCATCGTGGATACCTACGGCGGTTACGCGCGTCACGGCGGCGGCGCGTTCTCCGGCAAGGATCCCTCGAAGGTGGATCGGTCCGCCGCGTACGCGGCACGGTATGTCGCCAAGAATATCGTGGCCGCGGGACTTGCCGAGCGCTGCGAAGTGCAGGTGTCCTACGCGATCGGCGTCGCGGAGCCGACGTCCATCATGGTCGACACCTTCGGGACGAGCCGCCTGTCGCCCGAGCGACTGACGCAGATGGTGCGCAAGCACTTCGACCTCACACCCTACGGCTTGAAGGAGATGCTCGATCTCATCCGGCCGATCTACCAGAAGACGGCCTCGTACGGGCACTTCGGGCGCACCGAGCCCGAGTTCAGCTGGGAGCGGACGGACAAGGCCGCCGAGCTCGCCGAGGACATGAAGGGGCAGGCGCGCGCCGCCTGAACGCCCGAAGGAGCCAGATCCATGAATGCCAAACTCGAGCCCGTCGCGGGCGCTCAAGATTTCAAGGTGGCCGATCTCGCGCTCGCCGGCTGGGGGCGCAGGGAGATTGCGATCGCGGAGGGCGAGATGCCCGCCCTCATGGCCATCCGCAAGGAGTACGCGGCCGAGCAGCCGCTCAAGGGCGCCCGCATCAGCGGCTCGCTCCACATGACCATCCAGACCGCGGTGCTCATCGAGACGTTGAAGGCGCTCGGGGCCGAGGTGCGCTGGGCCTCCTGCAACATCTTCTCCACGCAAGATCATGCGTCGGCCGCGATCGCGGCGAGCGGCACGCCGGTATTCGCCTACAAGGGCGAGTCGCTCGAGGAGTACTGGGAGTTCACGCACCGCATCTTCGAGTTCACGGGCGCCGACGGCAAGCCGACCGGCCCCAACATGATCCTCGATGACGGCGGCGATGCGACGCTCCTCATCCATCTCGGCGCCAAGGCCGAGAAGGACCCTGCCGCGATCGCCAATCCCACGAGCGAGGAGGAGCAGTTCCTCTTCGCCGCCATCAAGAAGCGCCTCGCGGCGAGCCCCGGCTGGTATTCGCGCAAGGCGCGCGAGATCCGGGGCGTGAGCGAGGAGACGACGACCGGGGTCCATCGGCTCTATCAGATGGCGAAGGAGAACCGGCTGCTGTTCCCCGCGATCAACGTCAACGACTCGGTCACCAAGAGCAAGTTCGACAATCTCTACGGCTGCCGCGAGTCGCTCCTCGACGGCATCAAGCGGGCGACGGACGTGATGGTCGCCGGCAAGATCGCGGTCATCTGCGGATACGGGGACGTGGGCAAGGGCTCCGCGCAGGCGCTGCGGTCGCTCTCGGCGCAGGTGTGGGTCACCGAGATCGATCCGATCTGCGCGCTGCAGGCGGCGATGGAAGGCTACCGCGTCGTCACCATGGAGTACGCGGCCGACAAGGCCGACATTTTCGTCACCGCGACCGGCAATTTCCACGTGATCGGGCACGATCACATGGCGCGGATGAAGAACAACGCCATCGTCTGCAACATCGGGCACTTCGACAGCGAGATCGACGTGGCCTCGCTCGAGAAGTACACCTGGGAGGAGATCAAGCCGCAGGTGGATCACGTGATCTTTCCCGACGGCAAGCGGATCATCCTGCTCGCCAAGGGTCGCCTGGTGAATCTCGGCTGCGCCATGGGCCATCCGAGCTACGTGATGAGCTCGTCGTTCGCCAACCAGACGCTGGCGCAGATCGAGCTGTACACCAACCCCTCGAAGTATCCGGTCGGCGTGTATACGCTCCCGAAGCATCTCGACGAGAAAGTGGCGCGCCTGCAGCTCGTGAACCTGAATGCCGAGCTCACCGAGCTCACCGACTCGCAAGCGCGCTACATCGGCGTGGCGCGCCAGGGGCCGTTCAAGACCGACCACTACCGGTACTGAGCACCGGCCGGCACGGTCCCCGTGCCCGGCCGGCCGCCAGCTCCGCGGCACGGCCGCCTTGCGGCCGTGCCACTGGCGCGGCTCGGCAAGTCGCGGCATCATCCCCTGCGCAGCATTCCGCTTAGGGGGTGGACTCATGCTGAAGCGCCTCAGCGGTATCTTGCTGGCGGTGGGCGGTGCGATCACCGTCGCCGGCATAGCCTCTCATCGCCACGAGCCCATCAATGCGCTCTGGTTCATCGTCGCGGCGGTGTGCATCTACACGCTCGGCTACCGATTCTATGCCGCCTGGATCACCGCACGCGTGCTCTCGGCCGATCCGACCCGCGCGACACCCGCCGAGCGGCTCGACGACGGGCGGGACTTCGTGCCGACGCACCGCTGGATCGTCTTCGGGCATCACTTCGCCGCGATCGCAGGTCCTGGCCCGCTCGTCGGACCGACGCTCGCCGCCCAGTTCGGATACCTCCCGGGCACCCTGTGGATCCTGATCGGCGCGGTGCTCGGCGGGTGTGTCCAGGACATGGTGATCCTCTTCATGTCGACGCGCCGCGATGGCCGCACTCTCGGGCAGATGGCGCGCGATGAGCTCGGACCGATCGGCGGCTTCGCGGCGCTCATCGGCACGCTCCTCATCATGATCATCCTGATCGCGGTGCTGGCGCTCGTCGTGGTGAATGCCATGAAGCACAGCCCCTGGGCCACCGCGACGGTCTTCGCCACCATCCCGATCGCGGTCCTCGTCGGCGCGTATATGCGCGGCGTGCGGCCGGGGCGCGTGCTCGAGGGCTCCGTGATCGGCGTCTCACTCCTGCTGCTCGGCGTTTTCGCGGGCGGCTGGATCGATCAAAGCGCCGTGCTCAGGGGCTACTTCGACATGGGAGGGCCCGCGCTCGCGAAGTTCGTCATCGCGTACGGCTGGCTCGCGGCGATCATCCCCGTGTGGCTGCTCCTCGCCCCGCGCGACTACCTCTCGACGTTCCTCAAGCTCGGGACGGTAGCGCTGCTCGCGATCGCGGTCGTCATCCTCCATCCGGAGCTGAAGATGCCGGCGCTCACGAAGTTCATCGACGGCACGGGACCGATCTTCGCCGGCAAGGTCTTTCCGTTCGTGTTCATCGTCATTGCCTGTGGCGCGGTCTCGGGATTCCACGCGCTCATCGCGAGCGGCACGACCCCGAAGCTCATCGGCAACGAGACCGATGTTCGGCTGGTGGGATACGGAAGCATGGCGCTCGAGTCGTTCGTCGCGATCCTCGCGATGATCGCGGCCAGCCTGCTCGATCCCGGCGTCTTCTTCGCCATCAATACCGGCGCCGGGGTCGTCGGCAGCACGCCGCAGGCCGCCGTCGCGACGATCTCCGGGTGGGGATTCCCGGTGACCGTGCAGCAGATGCAGGCGCTGGCGCACGAGATGGGGGAGCACACGCTTTTCGCGCGCACGGGCGGGGCACCGTCGCTCGCGGTGGGCATGGCTAGCATTTTCGGCTCGACGTTCGGGCGCGGGCTGCTCGCGGCCTGGTACCATTTTGCGCTCATGTTCGAGGCCGTCTTCATCCTCTCCACCATCGACGCCGGTACGCGCGTCGGCCGCTTCATGCTCCAGGATCTGCTCGGGCATGTCTGGAAGCCGCTCGGCCGCACCTCCTGGTACCCGTCGGTGCTCATCGCGAGCGCCGTGATCGTCGCGGGCTGGGGCTATTTCCTCTATATCGGGGTGATCGATCCGAACGGCGGCATCCATATCCTCTGGCCGCTCTTCGGCATCGCGAACCAGATGCTCGCGGCCCTCGCGCTCTCGGTGGCCACAGGCATCCTCATCAAATCCGGCAAGCTGCGCTACGCGTGGGTGACCGGAGCCCCGCTCGCGTGGCTCGCGATCGTCACCACGACGGCGGCATGGCAGAAGGTGCTGAGCGGCGATCCGCAGCTCGGGTTCTTCGCGGGGGCGGCGACTCTCGCGCAGCAGCTCGTGGCCGGTACGCTCGCGCCGGCGCGCGCCGCGGTCGCGCGGCAGCTCATCTTCAACCAGCGGCTCGACGGCTGGCTCACCATCCTCTTCACTTTCATCGTCTGGGTGGTGATCGTGGACATGCTGCGGGTCGCCTGGCGATGCGTGCGCGGCATGCCGACGCTCTTGACCACCGAGGCCCCCTACCAGGTCTCGGGGCTCGAGCCGGCGGGGGAGGGGCCATGAGCTGGCTGCGCGCTGCCTGGCGCTGGTTGCGAGAGGCGACCGGCGACGACGCCTATGAGCGTTATACTAGGCACCTCGCGGCAGCGCACCCGGGCGCGCCGCTGCCTACGCGCCGCGAGTTCTACCGGGCGGAATTGCAGCGCAAATGGAGCGGCGTCAATCGCTGCTGCTGAAAATGATCGATGGGTACGGAGAGTCGAGATGGCGGAGATGATCGGAGAGGGAGTGATGGACGGCTTGGCGGAAGGGGAGGTCGCCGACCCGGGCCGGCGTAAGCTCCTGCTCGGAGCGACGGCGGCTGTCGGCGCCGTGGGCGTCGCCTTTACCGCCGTGCCGTTCGTCGAGTCGTGGCTGCCGTCCGCGCGCGCGATCGCGCTCGGAGCACCGACCGAGGTGGACCTCTCCAAGATCGAGCCGGGACAGATGATCGTCACCTCTTGGCGGCGCAACCCCATCTTCATCGTGCACCGCACGCCGGAGATGATGGCCCTCCTCGGCAATCACAACAATATGTTGAAGGACGCCGGATCGTCCGTCTCGGCGCAGCCCGACTACTGCAAGAACGCGATGCGGTCGCGCACGGCCGAATGGTTCGCTTGCATCGGCACCTGCACGCACCTCGGCTGTCTGCCGAAGCCGGTCTTCGACGCCCACGATCCGGTAATCGGCGCGTACTGGCCAGGCGGGTGGCTGTGCCCGTGCCACGGCTCGCGCTACGACATCTCGGGCCGCGTGTTCGACGGATCGCCGGCGCCGCTCAATCTCAACATCATGCCGTACGCGTTCTCGGGCCCCGCAAAGGTGATCATCGGCGTGGACAGCGCCGACGAGGCGAAGAAGAGCGCCTGAGCGGCGCCCGCCTCGGCGTCAGCGAAGCAGGAGCTCTGCGATCTGCACCGCGTTGAGCGCGGCGCCCTTCAGAAGCTGATCTCCCGCGATGAACATTGCGACGGACCGTCCGCTCGGATCGCTCGTGTCCCGGCGGATCCGTCCGACGAGGATCGGGTCACGGCCGGAGGCGTCCTTCGGCATGGGGAAGTAGTTGCGTTCGGGATCATCGACCAGTTCGACGCCGGGCGCGGTTGCGACGATATCGCGCACGGCCTCGGGCGTGATGGGCCGCTCGCACTCGAAGTGGATCGCGATCGAGTGCGCACGCAGCACCGGCACGCGAACACAGGTCGCGGAGATGAGGATGGAATCGTCTGCGAAGATCTTGTGCGTCTCGTGGACGACCTTGCGCTCCTCCTCGTTGTAGCCCGTCTCGGGGTCGATCGCCGAATTGTGGCTGAAGAGGTTGAAGGCGTACGGGTGAGGGAGAACCTTGTTCTCGAACGCGCGGCCCTCGAGGTGGGCTCGAGTGGACTCGCGCAGCTCCTCCATCGCCGCTGCGCCGGCGCCGGAGGCCGCCTGATAGGTGGCGACGATCATCCTGCGAATGCGGTTCACGCGGTGAATGGGCCACAGCGGGGTGATGGAGATGATGGTCGAGCAGTTGGGATTGGCGATGAGCCCCTTGTGCCCGGCGGCGGCCGCGCCGTTGATCTCCGGAATGACGAGCGGGACGGCGGGATCCATGCGGAATGCCGAGGAGTTGTCGACCACGAGCGTTCCGTCGGCCGCCGCGATCGGCGCGTGGCGCCGGGAGATGCCGCTCCCCGCGGAGAACAGCGCAATGTCGACGCCCCGCAGCGCACCCTGCGTCAGCTCGCGTACGGCGACGGGCTCGTTGCGGAACGTGAGCGTCTTGCCCGCGGAGCGCGCCGACGCGTAAAGGCGCAGCTGCGCAAGCGGGAAGCGGCGCGTCTCGAGGCACCGGATCAGCTCGGCGCCGACCGCGCCGGTAGCCCCCACGACCGCGACGACGGGCGCGGCGCTCGACTCGCGACTCGATGACATGGAATTCAAGCGGTGGAGCGTGCCGAGGTGCCGTGCGGATGAGGAGGCTCGCGGTCTGACGGCAGCGCGGTGCGGCTCGCTCGCTTGCGGCCAGGCTTC
>JBOHZT010000153.1:0-7748 GCA_050738535.1 Steroidobacteraceae bacterium | reverse complement strand
ACCCGGCGGCTCTTCGAGGCCTGGATCGCGCAGCTCGCCGCGTACGCGCTCATCACGATCCTCACCGTCTTCGTCGGCGCGCTGCTGCTGCAGCTCGTGAGCTCGTACGCGCAACAGACGGCGGCGCTCGGCTCGTCGATCTTGACTGTCGATGCCATCAACATGGTGCTGATGGCGATGCTGGTTTTCCTGCTCATGCGCCAGGTGATGCCGATCGCCGCGGGGCTCGCCGGAGGCCTGGCCCCGAGCACGTTCGGCCTGGTGAGCAGGACGGTCGGTTGGGGTCTCGGGCGCACGGGGCCGCTCGCCTCCGGGGTGGGCGCGTATGTCTATCACCGGTGGCTGCGGGCGAGCGATACACAAAGCGTGCCGCGCGCGGGGGATCGGCCATGAGGTACGTAGCCATGCTGCTGCTCGTCGCGCTCCTGAGCGGTTGCGCGGCGCACGCGGTTCGGGTCCGCTGCAGCGGGCACCTCGTTCCCATCAATCCTCCGGCGCGGCCAAGAGCAGATGCGGCCTCTCGTCCAGCGCATTCCAGCACGGGGAGCGCTCGTCATGAGCGGTGACATGGAGCTTGAGGCGTATTGGCGCGAGGTCGCCGCCTGGGATTTCGATCGGGTGGCGCAGCTGCGGCGTAGCGAGCGCATTGCCTGGCGGGCGGCGGCGGGCGCAGGCGTTTGCGCGCTGCTGTGTGCTGGGGCGCTCGTGCTCCTGCTGCCGCTCAAGCGGATCGCGCCCTTTCTCGTGCGGGTGGACAACACCACCGGGATCGTCGATGTGGTGCCGACGACGACGGTTCCCATCGACCCGGGAGAGGCCGTCACGCGCTATCTGCTCACGCACTACATCACGGTATGCGAGCGCTTCGATCGGGCCACCGCCGAGAGTGACTACGCCGAGTGCGGTGCCTTCAATTCCGCGAAGCGCAACGAGCAGTGGTACGCCCTATGGAAGCCGACGAATCCCGCTTCGCCCCTCAACCGGCACAAGGACGGCTCGACCGTCGAGGCGCGTGTCGTGGCGGTGAGTTTTCTCGGCCAGGCGGGTGGCGCGGCCAATCTCGCGCAGGTGCGCTACCTCGAAAGGCTTCGGCGCGGCGGTTCCTCCTCCGCGGTCGAGGTGAGCCACTGGATCGCCACGCTCGAGTACGCCTACACGAAACCCTCGAGCAACATCCGTCTGCGGAGCTTGAATCCGCTCGGCTTCAAGATCCTCGATTTCGAGGCGGAGCCTGAGGTATCTGCTCCCTCGGCGAACGAGGGGAGCGTGGGACCGACCGCTGCGCGCGGCGGCTCGAGCCGCCTTCGGAGTGCGCCGGCAGCGCCGAGCAGGGCCGCCGCTTCAGGGTCGCGCCGATGATCGCCGGAGGCCGTTCCTGGTGGCTGCACACGCTGGGGCCGGTGTTCGGTATCTTCGTCTTCTTGCATCCCGCGATAGGCCATGCGGAAACCTATCCTGTCCGCGGGCGCGGGGATGCGAGGATCCGCACCGCGCTCTACGACCCCGATGCGGTGTACCGGCTCCATGGGTTCGTGGGGTTTCAGATCGAACTCGAGTTCCAGCGAGGTGAGCGCTTCGTCGGGCTCGCGACCGGTGACATCGAGGCGCTTTCCTTCGTTGCGCACGGCAATCACCTGTTCCTGAAGCCTCGGGTTCCGGCGGTGAGCACCAATCTCACCATCCTCACGAACCGGCGCGAATATCAGATCTACTACACGGCCACCGCCGCACGGCCGGTACAGACCGACCCGGACCTCGTCTTTACGGTCCGCTTTCGATATCCGCCCGCGCACTCCGGGACGCAGGCGACGCTCCAGAAGGAGGTTGCCCAGCGGCTCGCGGCCGCGTCCGCGGAGCGTCCCCAGAATCGCAACTATTGGTATTGCGGCGCGCCGGAGTTGCGTCCGGTCGAGGCCTCCGACGACGGCGTGCACACCCGTCTGCGGTTTGCCGCGCAGGCGGAGCTTCCGGCGGTCTTCGTGCGCAACGACGACGGATCGGAATCGCTCGTCAACTTCGATGTCGAGAATGGCGTTGTCGTCATCCACAGGGTCGCGCGCCGCTTCATCCTGCGGCGCGGCGCGCTCACCGGGTGCGTCGTCAACAAGGGCTACACGGGTTCCGGCAGACGGCTCGCCTCGGGTACGGTGGCCCCGGATGTCGAGCGAGTCCGCAAGGAGCCGGTCCCATGAGCGCGCCGGAAGTGCCTGAGCGGCATTCGGTGCTCGGAGAGCGAACCATCGCGCTGGTGCACCGAGCGCGCTCCCTCGAATCGCGTCTCAGCAACTGGGTGGCGCTCGGCATGATGGGTGCGCTCGGCTGCGCTTTGCTCGCCTGGTATTACACGGCGGCAGCGCACGGGCCTGCGCAGTCGATGGCTCGCGCCAAGGCGCTCGCGGCGAACGAGGCGGCGAGCGAGATGCCCTTGCCTCCGCTCGGTCCTATTCCCGCGCAAAGCCCGGCGCCTCCCCCGATGTCCGTCGCCGCTTCACGGGCGGCCGTTGCACCCGAGCCGGCGCCGCAGGCAAGCGGCACACTGCGGCCGTCGCTTCCGATCTGTCCGCGGACGCTGGAGTGTTCGCCTTCGGGGGCTCTCCCGCTGCTGCCGCTCGTTCCCTCTCGGCTCGCGGCCTACTCGAGGCGTTCGCGTGTGTCGGCTCGGGCGCCCGGCGGCGCAACGGCCGCCCAGAGCGGCGCGGAGAAGGTGCTGCAGCGCCAGCTCTCCGGACCGGCGTTCGCGCGCGAATCCGGTGGCTCCGGCGCGGCAGCCTCGCCCGTCTCGCAAGGCACGGCGCGGTCCCCGATGGAGGGCGGCGCCGGGGGGAGCGTCGAGTTCCCAGCTTCTGCCGGTACACGGCTTACGAGTCCGGCGCCTCGCTCGAGCCGGCTCTCCGCACTCCTGACCCCGTCGCTCACCCCCACGGCTCTCGCCAGAGTGCTGCCCTCGCGCAGCCTCGTGCTGCCCAAGGGCTCGTTCATCGACTGCACGCTCGAGACGGCCATCGATTCGACGCTCCCGGGCATGACGACCTGCATCACGGCGACCGACACCTTCGGGGCGGACGGCAAGGTGGTCCTGCTCGAACGCGGCTCGAAGCTGATCGGGGAGACCCGCGGCGTCGTCGCGCAGGGCAGTGCGCGAGTGTTCGTGCTCTGGACCGAGGCGCGGACGCCGACTGGCGTCGTCATTCCGCTGGCTTCTCCCGGCACGGACGAGCTCGGACGGTCTGGCTTGCCCGGAAAGGTGAATCACCATTTCTGGGAGCGCTTCGGCGCCGCGATGTTGATCTCCATCATCGATGCGGGTGCCGAGTCCGCCATGCAGGCAGGCAACGGGGCGGTCCTCTACGATCCGACGGCCTCCGAGAGCGTGGCGAGCGGTGTGCTGAAGCAGACGCTCCAGATCCCGCCCACCGTCGTGAAGCACCAGGGCGACCGCATCCAGGTGTTGGTGGCCCGGGATCTCGATTTTCGCTCCGTCTATGAGTTGCGCCCTGTGGCTCGAGGACGGTAGCGCATCTCGGGGCGGCCCCGGCGCGCGCCGTGACCCCACCGCGCTCGACTTGACGCTGCGGCCTCTGCGGCCACTGCTCGACGACGGCGAGGTGACTGAGCTTTGCATCAATCGGCCGGGGGAAGCATTCGTCGAGACCCGCGCAGGCTGGGAGCGGGTGTCGCTCGAGTTCGCCGACTTCGACTGGTGCCTGCGCTTCTCGAAGCTCGTCGCCAATTTTAGCTGCCAGCGGATCGATGAGCAGTCACCGCTCCTCTCGGCGGCTCTGCCGAGCGGTGAGCGGGTTCAGATCGTGATCCCGCCGGCCACGACGGCGCGTACCGTCGCCGTGACGATTCGGCGTCCGGCGGCGGAACCCTGGTCGCTCGAGGATCTCGCCTCGCGCGGCATTTTTCGCTCGACGCGCCGCGCGTCGGGCGCTCTCGAGGAGGAGGAGAAGGAGTTGCTGCGGCTCCTCGAGACCCACGATTACACCCCGTTCATGCGCCTGGCGGTCCGCAGCCGCAAGAACATCCTGGTCTCCGGCCCGACGGGGTCTGGCAAGACGACCTGGACGAAAGCGCTGATCCGGGAGATCCCGGCAGAGGAGCGGCTCATCACGATCGAGGATGCCCGCGAGCTGGTGCTCGATCGGCATCCGAACCACGTCCGGCTCTTCTACAGCAAGGATGAGCAAGGCCTGGCGCGCGTGACTCCGAAGCAGCTTCTCGAGTGTTGCTTGCGCATGAAGCCGGATCGCGTGCTGCTCGCCGAGTTGCGCTCCGAGGAGGCTTTCGATTACCTGAGGAACGTCAACTCCGGACACCCGGGCTCGATCACGAGCGTGCATGCGGCATCGGCGGAGCTCGCCTTCGAGCAGCTGGTGCTGCTCGTCAAGCAGAGCCGAGCCGGCTCGCAGCTTGCGCGCGGGGACATCAAAAGCCTGCTCTATCTGCTCGTCGATATCGTCATCCAGTTCGGATTCGAGCGACACGAGCGCTTCATCAAGGAAATCTGGTACGAGCCCCAGCGCAAGCGGCGCGCCGCCGAACGGTGAATTGCGCGCTGCGGCTTTTCTGCGCAAACACACCAGGTTTGAGAGTGCATGCGGGCGCGATCCGTCTGAGATAGTCGCCGTATTCCAATAAGCTCGGAGTGCTAGCTCGGATGATGGATGTGGCTTCGGACGGAGTGTCGCCGGGAGAGGACCCGAGCCTCGATGAGCGGCGCATCGCGGACGCCATCGAGCGACTGGAGGCGCTCGCGCACGGCTTCGATCCGATCGTGCGGGACGAGATCCGCGCCGCCTTTTGCGAGGAATTCGCGCTGCTCGGGTCGGCTTCGCAGAGCGCCGCGCAGGCGCTCCATGCCGTGCGCAGGACGGCGAGCGTCCGTCTCGCTCTGTGGGCGATCGGAGTTGCTGCGGCCTGCGCGGTAATGCCGGCGATCATCGCTTGGAAGGTGATTCCCTCGCCGCGCGCGATTGCACAATTGCGCCACGAGCGTGCGAGCCTCGCGGCGAGCCTGGCGCGGCTCGAGCACGCGGGCGCGAAGATCGATCTCAGGCGCTGCGGCGCGCGCCGCCAGCTGTGCGTGCGGGTCGAGCGCGGCGGGCCGGCCTACGGACCGCACGCCGATTACCTCCTCGTGAAGGGTGGGTGATGCTCGACCCGCACCTGCTCTCGGACTGGGCCGCTCCGGGGTGGCTGGCCGCGGCCGCTCTCGCAACGGGCGGCATTGCGGCGATGGCGATTCGCTTCGTCGGCTCGGCGCCGCAAGCCGTCCACAAACGTGGAGCGCTGGTGCACCCATCCCGCCGCACGCGGCCGGGCCGGCGGATGCGCCGCGCGGATCTCGATGGCGCACCGGTGACCCTCGGCGGTGTCGCGCTTCGACCCGGTGATGAGGCCAAGCACCTCAAGCTCATCGGCACGACAGGAACGGGCAAGACGACGGCCATTCACGAGCTGTTGAGCCGGGTGCTCGCGCGGGGAGATCGCGTCGTCATCACGGATCCGGATGGCGGGTATGTCCGCGGCTTCCACGACTGCTACCGAGGGGATGTCATCCTCAACCCTTTCGAGCGATCGTCGCCACGGTGGGATCCGTTTGCGGAGCTGCTCGATCCCGCCGATTGCGACGCGCTCGCGCGCGGGCTCATCGCCGAGAGCGACGCGGCCACCGGTCGGGAATGGCGCGGCTATGCGCGAACGTTCCTCGCGGCGCTGCTGCGCCGTTGCAGCAAGTGCACTGAGCAGGGCGCATGCGGCGAGCAAGGCGCGTACTGCGTGCGCGGCGTCGCGGAGCTCTGGCGCTTGCTCGCCATCGCGGAGTCGGACGAGGTGCGCCGGGTGGTTGCAGGGACGGCGGCGCAGCCCTTCCTCGATCCGGACAACGCGCGGATGTTCGGTTCCATCCGGTCGGTCGCTACTTCCGCGCTCGCGGGACTCGAGCACATCGCGCGGCAGCGAGCCCGGCCGTTCTCCGTGCGTGACTGGGTGTCGCACGGACGAGGTGTGCTCTTCCTGCCGTACCGCGCGAATCAGATCGCCGCCTTGCGGACCCTCATCGCGACCTGGATGCGCCTTGCGATCTTCGAGGCGATGAGCGGCCCCGAGTGTGTGGGCGAGGATGCGCTCTGTCCGCGGGAGCGGCGCCTGTGGTTCGTGGTGGACGAGCTCGACGCGCTCGGGGCGATCGATGGTCTGAAGGACGCGCTCGCGCGGCTTCGAAAGTTCGGCGGACGCTGTGTACTCGCGTTCCAGTCGATCGCTCAGGTCTCGAGCACTTACGGCGCCGGTGAGGCGCAGACGATCGTCGAGAACTGCGCGAACACGCTCATTCTGCGCTGCGCGGGCAGTGAGCATGGAGGCACGTCGCAGTTCGCCTCGCGTCTCATCGGCGAGCGCGAAGTGCTGCGGCGGCAGATCTCACGCAGCCGCGACCGGGGTGCGCTCTTCGCACGGCAAGGCTCTCGCCGCTCGACGCAGGTGAGTGAGCACACCGTGGTCGAGCCGGCCGTCTTGCCGAGCGAGGTGGAGCAGCTGCCCGATTTGCAGGGATTCCTGAAGACGGCTTCCGCGCCGCAATGGCGCCGGATCCGTCTCGTGCCGAGTGGCCGCCGATGGCGATCTACTATCTCGGCATGAAGACGTTCGGACGCGCCGGCGGCAAAGCAGGCAGCCGCGCGACGAGCGGCGCTGCCTACCGGGCGGGCGAGCGCATCCGCGATGACAGGACGGGCGCCGTCTATGATCACAGCGGCCGCCGGGACGTGCTGCACAAGGAGATCGTACTGCCTCGGGAGCTCGCGACGGCCGGCGCGAGGCTCGACTGGGCGCGCAACCGCTCCGTGCTGTGGAATGCGGCCGAGCGAGCGGAGAAGCGCCGCAATGCGCGCGTTGCCCGCGAGTTCACCCTCGGCTTGCCACACGAGTTGCCGCCCGGAGCGCGAGCCCGGCTCACGCTGCGGTTCGCACAGGAGATCGCCGATCGCTATCACAATGCGGTCGACGTGGCGATTCACGCGCCCCGTGGCGACCCGCGAAACTTTCATGCACATCTGCTCACGACCACCCGAGAGGTCACCTCGGAAGGACTCGGTCGCAAGACGGCGCTCGAGCTCTCGGGAACCGAGCGCTATCGCCGCGGCCTGGCTCGCTGGGCGGATGAGGTGACTGCGATTCGGGAGCGCTGGGCCGTGGTCGCGAACGAGGCGCTGAATGAGGCTGGGATCGAGGCCCGCGTCGCCTATCGCGGCCGCGGCGAGCCGAATGCCGCGCGTTCGGCGACCCCGCGCTTGCCGCTCGCGGCGTACCACATCGAGCGGCGCGGAGGTCGGAGCTTCATCGCCGAGCGGATCCGGGAGAAGCACCGCGCGGAGCTCGAGCGCCAGGCGCTCGTCGAGAGAGCGGCACGCTCGTGGAAGGTAGCGGACAAGGCAGCAGAGCCGGATACGCTGGCGCGCGAGGCGGCCCGCAAATGGCGCGCCTATCGAGAGATGCAGGTGGCGCGCGCCGCCGGCCATGCGATTCCCGAGCCTCGGACGCTCTCGCGCGAGCCGCCCACCCGGGCCGCTGCGAAAGGGCGCGGACTGGATGACGATTTCGGGCTGTAGCAGGTGGCGCGCTCATGGACAGGATCTATCTCTACGTACCGTTCGAGGAGAAGGAGCGAGTGCGGCGTCTCGGCGGGCGCTGGGACGCGAGGCTCAAGTGCTGGTACCTCGACTCCGGCCAGAACCGGGCGCCGTTTC
>JBOHZT010000152.1:0-7842 GCA_050738535.1 Steroidobacteraceae bacterium | reverse complement strand
TACTGCCCGGTCTTGAAGAAAATCGTCTCCGAGGTCGCCCGCGTCGCCGCCTCGATGTCCGCATCCGCGAAGATGACGACCGGCGACTTGCCGCCGAGCTCGAGCGTCACCCGCTTCATGTTGACCGTCGCACCCGCGAGGATCGATCGGCCGACTCGGGTTGAGCCGGTGAAGGAGATCTTGTTCACGTCCGGATGATCGACGAGCGCCTGGCCGGCCGTCGCGCCATAGCCGGTCACGATGTTCACCACGCCCGGCGGCAGCCCCACTTCCTCGAACAGCGGTCCGAGACGCAGCGTGGTGAGCGGCGCGAGCTCCGCAGGCTTCAGCACGACGGTGCAGCCGGTCGCGAGCGCCGGTGCGAGCTTGTTGACGGCCATCAGGAACGGCGCATTCCACGGCGTGATCGCCCCGACCACGCCGATCGGCTCGCGCAGCGTGTACGAGAATGACCGCGCTCCTTGCGAGACAAGCGCCGTCTCCCCGGTGAGCTTCGTGGCCCAACCGGCGTTGTAGCGCAGGCTCTCAATCGCCATCGCGATGTCGATCTGCCGCGTCGAGCGCACGGGATTGCCGCCGTCGAGACTCTCGAGCAGCGCGAGCTCGTCGGCGTCGCGCTCGATGAGATCGGCAAGCCGCAGCATGAGCTTGCCGCGCGCCGCATGGCTCAGCTGCGGCCAAGGGCCTGTGTGAAAGGCCCGGCGCGCCGCCTTCACGGCGAGATCGATGTCCGCCTTGTCGCCGGCGGCGATCTGCGCGAGCGTTCGCCCGGTCGCCGGATCGAGCACCGCGAGCGTCTCGCCCGACAGCGCCGGCAGCCACTTCCCGTCGATGAACAGCTGCTGCGGACGAGTGCACAATCCGGTGCGAAGCGCATCGAGGTGGGGCAGGACGGCGGCAGCGTTCACGGTAGACTCCTCGAGGCGGCCCGGGGATCGGGCCGGGGAGTCTACGTCTTCGTCCGCCCGAGATACCAGTTGATCGAGAACCGCAGCAGCTGCACGTTGCTCAGCAGATTGAGCTTGCGCTTCAGGCTCTGGCGATGCGACTCCACGGTCTTGATGCTGACGCCGAGCGTCTCCGCGGCCTCGCGCGAGGACAGGCCCCGGCCGATGAGGCTCAGGACCTGCAGCTCGCGGTTGCTGAGCCGGCCGATGGGATCGGATGCCGCGCCGGCGGCTCCCTCGCCCTCGGCGCCCGGCACGGCCTGGTAGGTGAGCTCCTCGCTCACATAGGTGCCGCCGTCGAGCACGCGGCGCAACGCGGCGAGCAATTGCTCCGAGGCGGCCTGCTTCATGATGTAGCCGCTCGCGCCGACCGCGAGCAGACGGCCGGCATAGATCGTCTCGTCATGCATGGACAGCACCAGCATCGGCAGGTCCGGCCGCTGCGCGTGCACGTCGCGCACCAGCTCGAGCCCGTCTCCCTGGACGAGGGAGATATCGACGATCACGGCATCCGGATCGAGCTCGCGGATGGCGGCGCGCGCCTCGCGCTCGGATTGCGCCTCCCCGCACACCGCGAGGTCCGGCTCCGGATCGATCATGCGGCGCAGCCCCTGGCGCACGATGGGATGATCATCGACGAGCAGGACCCGGCGAATCTTGCCGGCGCCGCGCGGGTGCGCCCCTGCATGCGGCTCCGTCATGGCGGCACGGCACTCATGGCGCTCGAGGGCAGGTACAGCGCACGACTGCTCCCCCGCCGATGCCGGATTCGAAGCAGAGGTCCCCGCCGAGCACCTGGGCGCGATAGCGCATGATCCTCATCCCGAGGCCGTTCGCCTGCTCGAGCGCGGCGCCCGAGATCCCGTGGCCATTGTCGGTCACCTCGAGCTGCATGTCGCGGCCGGAGGAATCGAGCCGGATGTCGACCCGCGAGGCCTGGCTGTGCCGCATCGCGTTGGTGAGCGCCTCCTGCGCGATACGGTAGAGGTGCGTCGCGGCCGTTTCGTCGAGCAGCAGGCGCCGCGTCGAGCGCTCCTCGAAGGTGACGGGCACTCCGTAGCGCTCGGTCGCCCGCGCCGCGAGCGCCTGCAGCGCCGCCGTGAGCCCGTCGGGCTCCGCGCTGACGGGCGACAGGCCGCGCGCCAGGGCACGCGTACTCTCGATGGCGCCATTGATGAGCCCGATGATTTCGTCGATATCGAAGCAAGCTGCCGACCCCTCCTTGCGCAGCTGCGCTCCGATGCCCCGGAGCATCAGCGCGACGCCGGTGAGGTCCTGGCCGAGACCGTCGTGCAGATCGTTGCCGATCCGGTGCTGCTCGCGATTGGTGATCTCGATGATCTCGCGCTCGAGGCTCCCGCGCGCGGTCTCGAGCGCAACTTCGAGCCGCTGACGGCTCCTCAGGAGATCGAGCTCGGCCTCCTTGCGCGCATCGACGTCCATGCACACGCCGACCATGCGGACGGCCGAGCCGTCCGGCGCGCGCTCGACTACCCGGCCCCGCTCGAAGAGCCAGCGCCAGCGCCCGTGTCGGTCGCGAATGCGGTATTCCGCGTCGTAGTAGTCCTCCTTGCCGGCGAGGTGGTCCCGGAAGCGCCGCGAGGCCTCGGCGAGGTCGTCCTCGTGCACATGGGCGTCCCAGCGTGCGATGTGATCCGGACCGTCGCAGGGATCGAGATCGAGGCGGTCGCACCAGTCGCTGTACCACACCGTCTGGTCGCGCTGAACGTCGATCTCCCACAGGCCGATGCCCGCCCCCCACACGGCCGTCTCGAGCCGCGCCTCGATGCGCGCCGGGTCATCGCGGGCCGAAATCACTGCCGAGCCTGAGATAACCGGGCGGCTACCCGCAGATAGGGGGGCTGGCCCAACGAATCTGGCGAGCGCACCGACGGGACTGGCTCAGACATATGTCAAATCCGACCGGCAACTCATTCGCCGACTACTCCGAGTGGCAGGCTCACGAGTACTTCGACACCTACTACAGCAAGGTCGTGCTGCCGGACGAGCAGCGCGTCCTCGCGTACGAGATCCACGCGCTCGGATCGCAGGCCCGCAAGTTCGGGCGCGCCCTGGAATACGGCTGCGGCCCGACGCTGCACCGCGCGATCGCCGCCGCCCATTACGCCTTCCGGATCGACATGGCGGATCGCGTGCCCGGCAATCTCGCACAGATCCGGGCCTGGCTCCAGGCCGGACCGCACAGTACCGAGTGGAACCGCTTCACGAGCTACATCCTCGGCGAGGAGCGCGCCGTCTCGATCGACGCCCGCTGGATCGAGCGGCGCGAGACGCTCGCGCGCAAGGTCATTCGTAATCTCTACTGGAGTGATGCCCGCTGGCGCCACCCGCTCGGCCCCGACCGGGCAGGCTTCTACGATTTGATGGTCACGGGATTTTGCATCGATGCCATCTCGAGCGAGAAGCGCATCTGGAGTCGGTGCATGGCGAACGTGCTCTCGATGCTCGACCAGGGCGGCCTCCTCATCCTGCACGCGCTGTATCGCAGCCGGTCCTATGTCGTCGGGGCGCGGCACTACCCGAACGCGGACCTCTCGAAGGACGACGTGCTCGAATCGCTCGTCGCCAATGGGTTCGCGCGCTCGAGCCTCGACATCCAGGTCGCGGCCTGCCCCGAGAACATCGGCTACGGGTATTCCGACATCCTCATGGCGAGCGGCCGCAAGGCGCGGCGCCGGCGCCACGCCAGAATGTAATCCAGATGTAATGTTTGTCTTTCCGCACCGACATATTTTGTTGGAACTCCGAGAGCTTACGTGCGTCCTTCAATACGAGGACGTTCACGAACAGGGGATGTCGCGTGCAGGACAAATCGACACTGTGGATCTCGCGGCCTCAGGCGGTGGCCGAGGCAGGACTCGTTGCCTCGCGCTGGACTGCGGCGAAATCGGGCGCCGTACTATCGCTGTGGCAGGGAGCGCCGCGCTGGCTGAGCCGCTATCTCGGGGAAATGCTGACCGCTCACTCGCAATCGGCGCTGCCGGCCCCCTCCGCCGCGGGCCGCTGGGCTCACGCTGGGCCGGTGCTCGATCACCACTTCACGATCGGCGGCAAGCTCATGAGGTAGGCCTCCGGATCCGCGTCCGTCGCGAATCCGAACTTCGTTCCCCGGTCGTAGACGAGGTTGAACTCCACGTAACGGCCCCGCTTCACGAGCTGCCGCTCCCGCTCCACCTCCCCGAACGGGATGCGCTGGCGCCGCGCGACGATCGGCGGATACACGGCGAGGAACGCGGCGCCGAGATGCCTGATGAATGTGAAGTCGGCCTCGAGATTGCCGCTCGCTAGATCGTCGAAGAATATCCCCCCCACCCCGCGCGGCTCACGGCGGTGCGGCAGGTAGAAATACCGGTCGCACCACTCCTTGAACTCCCGGTACGCGTCCGGTCGGTAAGCTTCGCAGGCTGCCTCGAGTGCCCGGTGGAATTCGGCCGTGTCCTCCTCGAACGGGAACGTCGGCGTCAGATCGGCGCCGCCGCCGAACCACCCGCGACTGGTGCACAGGAAGCGCAAATTCATGTGGACCGTGGGAACGTAGGGGTTCGCCATGTGGGTCACAAGCGAGATTCCGCAGGCCACGAAACGGCCCTCCGAGGCCTCGGCACCCGGCAGCTGCCCTTTCGATTGCGGGGAGAGCGCGCCCCACACGTGGCTCACATTGACGCCGACCTTCTCGAAGACGGCGCCCCGCATCAGGCGGCTCTCGCCGCCCCCCTCGAGCCGATGGCCCGCCGGCTTGCTCCAGGAGCGCGCCTGGAACCGGGCCGTTTCCTCGAAGGCCTCGAACGCGGCACAGATCTGCGCCTGCAGCTCGCGGAAGTAAGCGGCGGCCTCGGCCGCGAACGCCTTGCCCTCTTCGATATTCACGGCGGGCCCGTGCGCCGCGCCGTGCGCTCGTGGACGCGATCGATCATCCGCGCGAGGGCGTCCGGATCGGTATCCGGCCAGATCCCATGGCCCAGGTTGAAGATGTGCCCCGGAGCCGGCCCCGCCTCCTCGAGCACCCGGTCGACGTGGCGCTCGAGCGCCTCCGGCGCTGCGAACAACGCGGCCGGATCGAGATTGCCCTGCACGGCCTTCGACTCGCCGAGGACCCGGCGCGCGATCCCGAGCGGCGAGCGCCAATCAACCCCCACCACATCGACGTCCAGCTCGGCGACCGCCTCCAGCAGCGCGGCGCCCTGATTGACGAAATAGATGAGCGGCACTCCCTTCGAGCGCAGGCTGGCAAACACCCGGCGCGCGCCGCGCAGCGCGAACCGGTGGTACTCGTGAACGCCGAGCAGCCCGGCCCAGGACTCGAACAGCATGAGTGCCTGGGCGCCGGCGGCCGCCTGGGCCGCGAGATAGGCGGCCATCGCATCCGCCAATCGATCGAGCAGGCTCTCGGCCGTCTGCGGCTGCGAGTACAGGAACGCCCGGGCGGCCGTGAACTCCTTCGAGGGCCGTCCGCAAACGAGGTAACAGAGCAAGGTGAACGGGGCGCCCGCAAAGCCGATCAGCGGCACTCCCCGCGGCGCGTTCGCGCGCACCAGCCGGATCGCATCGAGCACGAAGGGAACGTCGCGCTCGGCATCGAGCGTCGGTAGCGCATCGACCTGCGCCCGGGTGCGAATGGGATCGCGCACGACCGGTCCCGGGTCGAATTCGAGGCCGACCCCCATCCCCTGCAGCGGCGTCATGATGTCGCTGAACAGGATGGCCGCATCGAGCGGATAGCGGCGCACGGGCTGGAGGGTCGCCTCCGCCGCGAGCTCGGCGCTGCGCGTGAGGGTGACGAAATCCACTCGCGAGCGCAGCTCCCGGTACTCGGGCAGATAGCGCCCGGCCTGCCGCATGACCCACACGGGCGTGTACGGCACGGGCCTGCGCCGGCAGGCGTCCAGGAAGACGGAATTTGTCTCAGTATTGCGACGATCCGCCATCAGTTCGCGAGCCATTGGCACATTTCCGGAGCGAAATAGGTGATCACGAGGTCCGCCCCGGCGCGACGAATGCCCACCAGGGTCTCGAGCGCCGCCGCCCGCTCGTCGATCCAGCCGCGCGCGCCCGCGGCCTTGATGAGGCTGTACTCGCCCGAGACCTGGTAGGCGACGACCGGCACGTCGACCGTGTCGCGCACGCGGCGGATGACATCGAGGTAGGGCCCGGCGGGCTTCACCATCACCATGTCGGCGCCCTCCTCCACATCGAGCCGCACCTCGCGCAGCGCCTCCCGCGCGTTGGCGGGATCCATCTGATACGAGCGCCGGTCGCCGAACGCCGGCGCGGAATCCGCGGCTTCGCGGAACGGCCCATAGAAGGCCGATGCGTACTTCGCGGCGTAAGAGATGATCGGGGTGTTCGCATGTCCGCCGCGGTCGAGCCGCTGCCGGATCGCGAGCACGCGTCCGTCCATCATGTCGCTCGGCGCCACCGCATCGATGCCCGCGTTCGCGTAGTTGAGCGCGACCGCCGCGAGCGTCTCGATGGAGGAGTCGTTGTCGATCACGCCGCCCGGGAGCACATGGCCGCAATGCCCGTGGTCCGTGGCGCTGCAAAGGCACACGTCCGCCCACACCACGAGCTCCGGAGCGGCCGCCTTGATCGCCCGCACGGCGAGCGGCACGAGCCCTTCCGGATCGAGAAAGGCCGACGCGTGGGCATCCTTCTCCGCGGGCGCGCTGAAGAGGATCACGGCCGGCACGCCGAGCGCGGCGACACGCTGGGCCTCGGCGGCGCATTCGTCGACGGAGAGCTGGGACACGCCCGGCATGCTCTCCACAGGGTGCCGGACCTGCTTGCCCGGCACCAGGAACAGCGGATAGATGAAATCGTCGCGGTGCAGCCGCGTTTCGCGCGCGAGCCGCCGCCACGTCTCCGACTGGCGCAGACGGCGCGATCTGACGAGGGGGAATCCCATGGCTTATGACCTCAGGCTCAACTGTCGATAGGTCGTCGCGGCGAGTCCGTCGAGCGTGGCCGGCTCGGCGAGCACCGATTCGAACCCGCGCTGCGCGACCGCGCGCGCCGTGGTCGAGCCGAGCGCGATCGGCACGGCGCTCGCGAGCAAGTGCTCGAAATGGCCGCGACCGAGCGCCCGGCCGAGCTCCTCTACGCACGAGGGGCTCGTGAACGTCACCGCGCCCACGTCGTCGCGGTCGATGCGCGCGCGGCAAGCGCTCACGTCGAGCGCCGCCGCCCCCGTGCAATAGGCCTCGACCTGCTCGACCTGCGCGCCGCGGGCCCGCAGGCCTGCGGCGAGTGTCGGCAGCGCCCGCGAGCTCGCCGGAAAGAGCACGCGCGCGCCCGGGCGCAGCAACGGCGCGAGTCTCTCGACGAGCGCGGCAGCAGTTGCATGCTCCGGCACCACCTCGGGCGGCCAGCCGCGCTCGCCCAGCGCCGCGGCCGTCCGCTCGCCCACGGCGGCGATGCGCACGCCGCGCGGCGGTGAGGCGAGGCGGGCGGTCACCGCATCGGCGCCGTGGCGGCTCGCGAACACGATCCAATCGAAGTGCGCCGCGCTCGCGAGCGCCGCCTCGAGCGGGCCCGGATCGGCGGGCGGCCCGATGCTCACCACCGGCCACGACAGCACCTCGAGCCCGAGCCCCTCGAGGCGCTGGCTGAGCGGCCCGCCGGCGGGCTCGTCACGCGTGACCACCACGGTGCGCGTCATGTCCTTTGTACCGGCGCGGCCGACTCGCGCTGCTGCTCGATGAGCCGCATCGCCCCTTTCTGGAGGAGTTCATCGCCGACGCGGCGACCGAGCTCCGCGGCGCGCTCGGCGTCCGCCGCGCCGCCTGCGCCGAGCGCGCACTCGCCATTCGCCGAGAGCGACGAAGTGCCGTCGAGCGCACACACGGTCGCCCGCAAGCGCAGGCGCCCTCCCTCGATG
>JBOHZT010000151.1:0-7887 GCA_050738535.1 Steroidobacteraceae bacterium | reverse complement strand
GCCGCTCCTGCGGCGGCGTCGCGATGAGCGACAGGTCGCGCAGCGAGCCGAGCGCCATGCTGAGCGTGCGCGGGATCGGCGTCGCGGTGAGCGTCAATACATGCATCTCGGCTCTGAGCGCGGTGAGACGCTCCTTGTCGCGCACGCCGAAGCGATGCTCCTCGTCGATCACGAGGAGCGCGAGGTCCTTGAAGCGCACGTGCGCATGCAGCAGGCGATGCGTCGCGATGACGATGTCGACCGTGCCGCGCTCGATGCCCTCGATCACCGCGTCGCTTTCCTTGCCGGTGTGGAAGCGCGAGAGGCTCTCGATGCGCACGGGCCAGTCCGCGAAACGATCGCGGAAGTTGGCGAGGTGCTGCTGCGCGAGCAATGTCGTCGGGACGAGCACCGCAACCTGCTTGCCCGCCTGCACCGCGACGAACGCAGCCCTCAGGGCGACCTCCGTCTTGCCGAAGCCCACGTCGCCGCAGACGATGCGGTCCATGGGACGGCTCTGCGCGAGATCCGCGAGCACGCTCTTGATGGCCTCGGCCTGATCGTCCGTTTCCTCGAAAGGAAAGGCGCTCGCGAAGGCCTGGTACTCGGCCTCGTGGAACGGGAGCTCGAGTCCGCGCCGCGCCTTGCGCCGCGCGTACAGATCGAGCAGCTCCGCCGCCACGTCGCGGACCTGCTCGGCGGCGCGCCGGCGGGCCTTGGCCCATTGATCGGTGCCGAGCTTGTGGAGCGGTGCGCTCTCGGGCGCGCTGCCGGTGTAGCGGCTCACGAGGTGCAGTGCGTGGACCGGCACGTAGACGCGGTCCTGATCTTGGTATTCGAGGATCAGGAATTCGCCCTGCTGGCCCGCCACCTCGAGCGGCGCGAGCCCCACGTAGCGCCCGACGCCATACTCCGCGTGCACGACCGGCGCGCCCGGGGCGAGATCCATCAGGTCGCGCAGGATCGCTTGCGGATCGGCGTTGATGCGGCGGCGGCGCCGGCGCTCCTGGCGGGCGCGAGCGCCGTAGAGCTGCGACTCGCTGAGCAGGGCGAGTGGCGGATCCGTGAGCTCGAATCCCTCGACGTCAGCTGCGACGGTGAGCGCAAGCGGTGCGTGCCCTGCGGTGAAGGCATGCCAGTCGGGGGTCACCTCGAGCTGCGGGAATGGAGCGCTTAGGTTCTGGTGGAGCACCTCGCGCCGGCCCGGCGAGTCGGCGGTGATCAGCGCGCGTCCGGCGAGCGTTGCGAGGAGTTCCGCGAGCGGCGCGAGCGGATCCTGCGCGTGCGGATCGATCGTGAGTTCGCGCGGCGCCCTCGTGGGGAACACTTGGACGCTCTCCCCTGCAGGCGCCTCTCCGGGGGGGCTCTGCGCCTCGATCGTGATCGCCTGGAAGGGCGCGACGCGCTCGGCGAGCTCCTCCGGATCGACGAATAGCTGCCGAGGCGCGAGCACCGGGCGCTCGATGTCATGCCGCCGGTCCTCGTAACGCGTCTCGATCTCGCGCCAGGCTTGCTCGAGCCGCGCCGCGGCCGCCTCGTCGTGCACGATCACGGTGTCGGCCGGGAGGTAGTCGAAGAGCGTCGCCGTCGAGTCGAAGAACAGCGGCAGGTAGAACTCGATCCCCGCCGGCGCGAGTCCCTCGCTTACCCCGCGGTAGACCGCCGATTGAGTCGGATCACCCTCGAACAGGGCGCGGTAGCGTCGGCGGAACTCGCGAACGGCTTGCGGATCGAGCGGGATCTCGCGCGCGGGGAGCATCCGGAAGCGCTCGATCGCATCGAGCGAGCGCTGGGTCTCCGGATCGAAGCGGCGGATGGTCTCGATTTCCTCGCCGAGGAGGTCGATGCGCAGCGGGCCCTGCGAGCCCATCGGGAACACGTCGAGGAGCGAGCCGCGCACCGCGAACTCTCCGGGGGCGCTCACCTGGCTCACGCTCGCATACCCTGCCTCGACGAGCCGAGCCCGGAAGGCCTCGAGACCGAGCGCATCGCCCACGGAAAGATCGAAGGTGCGGCCCTGGAGATACTCGCGCGGCGCGAGCCGCTGCAGGAGCGTCTCGGCCGTGACGATGAGGCAGCCGCCGCGCGCGCGCGGCAGGCGATGCAGGGTCGCGAGGCGCTGCGAGACGATGTCCGGGTGCGGCGAGGAGAGCTCGTACGGCAGGATCTCCCAATCCGGCAGCGTGAGCGTCTCGACCTGCGGACCGCCGAAGAACCGGACCTCGGCCGCGAGCCGCTCGAGCTCGCGCGCTCCGGAGGTGACGAGCAGGTACAGACGTCGATCGAGGCTCACGCTCTCGGCGAGGGCGAGGGCCACGGCGCTGCCGTGCAGCTGCTGCCAGCGCACGCGGCGCTGTGCGGGGGAAGGAGCTCGAGGCTCGAGCAATCGCGTCATCTACGGTCGGGATCGGGGCACGCCAGGCGCGCAAAGCATACCGGCTTGCCGGCGAAAAGGACGGCAGCTTACCGGTCCGCGGGCGCTTCGGCCGGAATTATTTCTTGCGCGGTCCGGTCACGACCGAGTCGATCACCCGGTCGCCCTCGAAGAACACCGCGAACTGCGGGTAGTCCCAGCGCGTGATCGGGGGCTTGCCGACCGTCGGATGGCGCCGTACGGGGGCGCCGAACTGCTGCTCGACCCGCGCCATCCGCATGCCCCGGCTCGGCCGGAGGACACTCGAGGGCGCGACCGTGAGCTGGCCCTGCAGGACGATCGTCTCGGCTTGCGCCGCGCTCGTCGCGAGCGCGCCGCCGGCGAGGAGGGACGCCGTGAGCAGCAAGGAGAGGAGGGCTCGCGAGTTCATGAGGCTCCCATCGCAGCGCGTTGCACCACGGCCAATATAGCATCGGGCCGCGCGGCGTCTGCCCTGCGCGGGGCGTCCGGCCGCATGATCTGTGACGCGGCTCAAGGAATGCCGGCTGCCGCGGCGAATGTGGTTAAATGGGCGCGGTGTTCCACCCGCTGCCACTCTATGTGGGCCTGCGCTACGTCCGCGCGCGCACGCACAAGTATTTCGTCTCCTTCATCACCTGGGTCTCGCTGATCGGTGTGTGCGTGGGCGTCGCCGCGCTCATCGTCATCCTGTCCGTTATGAACGGCTTCGCGGACGAGTTGCGCGGGCGGCTGCTTGCGTTGAGCGCCGACGCGCGGGTCGTCGCCGCCGCGAGCTCCCGGTCGCCCGATACGGCCCAGTGGGATGCTGCGGCGCGTGCGGTCCGGCGCGTGAAGGGCGTGGTCGGCGTCGCGCCGTACATCGAGGCCGAGGTGCTCGCGGTGAGCCCGCAGGAGATGCTTCCCGTGCGGCTGCGCGGCATCGACCCGCGCGCGGAGGGCACCGTGACCCGGCTCGCCAAGACGCTGCGGCAGGGACGGCTCGGGGCGCTCGCGCCCGGCAGCGATCGGACGATCGTGAGCGACGTGGTGGCCGAGGAGCTCGGGCTCGAGGTCGGAGACTCGCTGACACTCCTCATCCCGACGCTCGCGCCGGATGGCACGCCGGTGCCGAAGCTGCGGGTGCTCACGGTCGCAGGTCTCTTCGAGGCGGGCCTCGAGCAGCAGCAGGACACGCTCATCTTCGCGAACCGCAGGGACGTGCGCGCGCTCGGCGTCGCGGCGAGCGGGGAGGGGCTGCACGTACGCTTCACCGATCCGCTCGCGGCGCCGCGGCTCTCCGAGCGCGTCAAAGCGGTGCTGCCCGCGGGCTTCCGGATCATCGATTGGACCACCGACTATGCGGGCTACTTCCGGGCCATCCGCATCGAGAAGACGATGATGTCGCTCATCCTGCTGCTCATCGTGGGCGTCGCCGCCTTCAACATCATCGCGATGCTCGTGATGGTCGTGAACGACAAGCGCACCGACATCGCGATCCTGCGCACCCTCGGCGCCGCGCCGCGGCGCGTGATGGGCGTGTTCATCACCCAAGGCCTCGTGATCGGCTGGGTCGGCGTCGCGCTCGGCATCGCCGTCGGCGTCGCGCTCGCGCTCAACGTCGAGACCATCGTGCCGTTCCTGGAGCATACCTTCGACTTCTACATCATGAATCCGAGCGTCTACTACGACACCGCCATCCCCTCCGACCTGCACTGGTCGAACGTCGCGTGGATCGCGGGAGCCGCGCTCGCGCTGACGACGCTCGCCACGCTCTATCCGGCCCTGCGCGCCGCGCGCACGCCGCCGGCCGACGCGTTGCGCTACGAGTAGAGGAAATCCGACGGTGCGCCGATTCTACGAAGGGCTCATCGCCACTCGTTATCTCACCTCGACGCATCGGCGGGGGTTCGTATCGTTCATCGCGCTCACCTCGGTCGCCGGCATCACCCTCGGCATCGCCGTGCTGATCGTCGTGCTCTCGGTGATGAATGGGTTCGAGCATGAGTTGAAGACGCGGATGCTCCTGGTCACGGCGAGCGCGACCCTCGAGGGACTCGACGGCACGCTGCCCGACTGGCGCGCGGCGCGTGCGGCCGCCCTGCGCGAGCCGGGCGTCACCGCCGCGGCACCCTACGTGGAAGAGCACGCGATGCTCGCGCACGGCAAGCGGGTGATCGGCACGGCGATCCGCGGCGTCATTCCGGCCGAGGAGCGCCGCACCACGGGCCTCGCGCAGCAATTCACGGCCGGCAGCATCGATGCGCTCACGCCGGGCTCCTATCACATCGTCCTCGGCTCGGCGCTCGCCTCCTCGCTCGGGGCCAAGGTCGGCGACTCGGTGGTGCTGATTGCCCCGCTGGGCACGCCCACGCCGACCGGGATCGAGCCGCGGATGCGCCGCTTCCGCGTGACCGGGATCTTCCACTCCGGGATGTACCAGTACGACAGCGCGCTCGCGCTCACGAGCATGGCCGACGCGCAGCGCGTGTATGATCTTCCCGGCGCGACGGGCGTGCGCCTCGCCCTCGAGGATCCCTTCCGCGCGCCGCAGACGGTGCGCGCGCTCGCGCTCGCGCTCGGCGGGGGCTTCTACGTGAGCGACTGGACGAAACAGAACGTGAACCTGTTCCGCTCGATCGAGATCACCAAATCGATGATGTTCGTCATCCTGCTCATGATCGTCGCGGTCGCCGCCTTCAACATCATCGCGACGCTCGTGATGATCGTGAAGGAGAAGCAGAGCGACATCGCGATCCTGCGCACCCTCGGAGCCGGACCGCCCAACGTCCTCGCGTCGTTCGCGCTGCAGGGGGTGATGATCGGCCTTGCGGGCACGTTGATCGGCGCTGCCGTCGGCATCCTGGTGGCGCACAACGTCGAGGTGCTGGTGAACGGGCTCGAGCGGCTGGTCGGCACGCAGTTCCTCGACCCGCGCGTCTACGACCTCAGCAATCTGCCGTCCTTCGTCGAGTGGCGCGACGTGCTCAAGGTTTGCGGGGTCGCCTTCGTCCTCACCTCGCTCGCGACGATCTATCCGGCCTGGCGCGCCTCGCGCACCCAGCCCGCGGAGGCGCTGCGGCGTGAGTGAGTCGTACGATGACGCGCAGGCGGGGCGGGAACCCTCGAGCCTCGTCCTCGACGCCGCGCAGGTCACCAAGAGCTTCCGGCAGGGGCCGGTGACCGTCGAGGTGCTCCGCGGAGCGACGCTCGCGATCGAGGAGGGCGAGCGGGTGGCGATCGTCGGCGCTTCAGGATCCGGCAAGACGACGCTGCTGCAGATCCTCGGCGGTCTCGACCGGCCATCATCGGGCCGGGTGCTCATCGCCGGGGAGGACATCCACCGGCTCGACGAGCGCGCCCGCGGCCGGCTGCGCAACCGCGCGCTCGGCTTCGTGTACCAATTCCACCACTTGCTGCCCGAGTTCTCGGCGCTCGAGAACGTCGCCATGCCGCTGCTCGTGCGCCGCGCTCCCGTCGCCGAGGCGCGCCAGCGCGCACGCGCGTTGCTCGAACGGGTGGGGCTCGGCGCGCGGCTCACGCACCGCCCGCATCAACTCTCGGGCGGGGAGCGCCAGCGCGCCGCCGTGGCGCGCGCGCTCGTCACGGAGCCGCGTATCGTGCTGGCCGACGAGCCGACCGGCAATCTCGACGGCGCGAATGCCGAGCAGGTGCTCACGCTGATGCTCGAGCTCAACCGCGAGCGGCACACGAGCCTCGTCGTCGTGACGCACGACACCCGGCTCGCCGCCCGGATGGACCGGATCTTCACGCTCGAGCAGGGCCTGCTTCAGGGCAATCCGGTGCTGGAGGCCGCGCGGCGCACGCGATAGCGTCGGTTGACGACGCGCCAGCGCCACAGGAGCGACAGGCCGAGCCAGCCGAGCACCCCGCAGACGAGCGCGCAGACGAGGCAGCCCGTGAGGAACGGCTTCCACATCGGGCCCAAGCCGTGCTCGAGCCAGGCGAACGTCAGCCGGAAGCCGAACGCGTGCGGACCGCGCCCGGTGAGCGCCGCGCCGACGCGATAAGCGACATAGTAGATCGGCACCATCGTGAACGGATTGACGAGCCACGTCGTGGCGACGACGACGGGGATGTTCAGCCGCCACACGACGGCCGCGAGCAGCGCGAGCGGCAGGTGCACCGGGAGCGGCACGAAGCAGATCGCGAGCCCCATGCCGAAAGCCGCCGTGCAGCTGCGCCGCTGCAGCGACCACAGGCGCGGGTCCGTGAGGTGAGGGGCGAGGCCCCGCAGATACCAGCGCCCCTCCAGCGCGCGTGCGTGGGGGATGAGTTTCTTGATGAGCCGCCGAGGCATAGGCGGCCGCAACTCTAGCAGATATCATGCAAGGCCCATCATCGGGGTCGACGGAATCAATCGGATGTGGGAAATCGTAAGGGCGGGCGGCCCGTTCATGTGGCCGATCGTTCTGGCCTCCATCGTCGCGGCCGCGATCATCCTCGAGCGCCTGTGGACGCTGCAGGAAAAACGCGTGCTGCCGCGCGATCTCACCCAGCGCGTGTGGCAGCTGGTCGAGAGCAACCAGGTCAACGACAAGGTCATCGCGGCGCTCGAGCAGAACTCCCCGCTCGGCAAGGTGCTCGCCGCCGGGCTCGCGAACCGGCATCGCTCGCGGGAGATCATGATGGAGCGGCTCGAGGACGCCGGCCGACATGTCGTGCATGACCTCGAGCGCTTCCTCAATACCTTGGGGACGATCGCGAGCATCTCGCCGCTCCTCGGCCTGCTCGGTACGGTCACGGGCATCATCAAGGCATTCAATGCCCTCGAGGCCGGTGCCGCGGGCGATCCGCGGATGCTTTCGGGGGGCAT
The DNA here is from genome assembly GCA_050738535.1 of Steroidobacteraceae bacterium. Taxonomy (GTDB): domain Bacteria; phylum Pseudomonadota; class Gammaproteobacteria; order Steroidobacterales; family Steroidobacteraceae; genus JASHUC01. The sequence goes on along the minus strand of JBOHZT010000151.1, from coordinate 700 downwards.
TGCCGAGGCGCTGATCGCGACCGCGGCGGGGCTTTGCGTCGCCATTCCGGCGCTCATCGGCTACCGGTACCTGCGCGGGCGCGTCGAAGGATTCGTGATCGAGATGGAGAAGGATGCCGTGAAGCTCTCCGACGCGCTCGAGGCGGCGGCCGCGGAAGCCTACGAAGCGCCGCGAGCGGAACTCGCCCAGGCCGCGCGGCGATGAACCTGCGCCCGCGGCGCCTCGAGGACCCGGAGATCAACCTGGTCTCCTTGATCGACGTCGTGCTGATGATGGTGGTGTTCTTCATGCTCTCGAGCTCGCTCACGCCCGAGGGGCGGCTGCACATCCGCTTGCCGGCCGCGAGTGCGGCGCCGGCGGCGACCCGCGCGGCGACGCCGATCGTCGTGACGATCACGCGCGGCGGGACGTATCTCGTCAACGGCCGCGAGCTCATCAACACGAGTGCGGAGACGTTACGTACCGCCCTCCTGGGGGTCGCCGGCAAGCTGCGCGGCGAGCCCGTGACGATCCGCGCGGATGCGCGCACGACGCACCAATCGGTCGTGACGGCGATGGACGTTCTCGGCCGACTCGGGTTCGTCCAGATCAACATCGCGACGATCGACGCCGAGCCGGCGGGACAGCCTTGAGCGATTCGGCAGGAGCGGGGATCGGCGCCGCGGCGGACGCGGCCCGCAGGGCGCGGAAAGCGCGGAC
>JBOHZT010000150.1:0-7941 GCA_050738535.1 Steroidobacteraceae bacterium | reverse complement strand
GTCCTCGCGGCGCGCGTTGAGCGCCGCGAGGACTTGCGGCGTGTAGGGCGCATTGCCGAGCGCCACGGCGATGTTGCGCAGCCAGCGCTCGTAGCCGATGCGATAGATGGCCGACCCGCGCATGCGCTCGTCGAACTCGCTCGCGGTCCAACCGAAGAGCTCGACGAGCCGCGGCGCATCGAGGCCGTGCCGGACCTTGAAGTCCGGGTGGCTCGCGTCTTGCGCGAACTTGTTCCACGGGCACACGAGCTGGCAGTCGTCGCAGCCGTAGATGCGGTTGCCGATCGCCCGGCGGAACTCGACCGGAATCGCACCATGCTCCTCGATGGTGAGATACGAGATGCAGCGGCGCGCATCGACGCGGTAGGGCGCGACGATCGCGCGCGTCGGACAGGCGGTGATGCAGGCCTCGCAGCTGCCGCAATGGCTGCTCGGCGCGCGATCCTCGGGCAGGGGCAGGTCCGTCAGGATCTCCCCGAGGAAAAACCACGACCCCGCATCCCGCGCCAGGAGGTTCGTGTGCTTGCCGATCCAGCCGAGTCCCGCATTGCGCGCGAGCGCTTTCTCGAGCACCGGGGCGCTGTCGACGCAGACGCGGTAGCCGAAGGGGCCGATGCGCTGCGCCAGCTCCTCGGCGAGCCGCGCGAGCGCCCGCCGCATGACCTTGTGGTAGTCGCGTCCGAGCGCATAGCGCGAGACGTAGGCGTACTCGCCGTCGCGCAGCACCGAGAAAGGCTCGCGCGCCTCGCTCGAGCGGTAGTCCATCCGGACGCAGATCGCGCGCACGCAGCCGGCGGCGAGCTCGGCGGGACGGCTGCGCATCGTCCCGTGACGCTCCATGTACCCCATCCCGCCGTGGAAGCCCTCCTCGAGCCAGCGCAGCAGGTGCTTCTCATCCTCCTGCAGCTCGATGCCCGCGACGCCGAGGCCGTGAAAGCCGAGCTCCTGCGCCCGCGCGGCCAGGTCGCGCTTGAGCGCGGTGAGGTCGAGCTCGGCTAAGTCCCGGGGGGGGGCCATACCGGCTCAGTATAATCAGCCCAATGGCGCTTCCCACGGCATTGCATTCCACGGCGCAGGTGCGGGCGCTCGATGCGCATGCCAGCCGCGATCTCGGCGTCCCCGGCTACACGCTCATGAAGCGCGCAGGCGAGGCGGCACTGAGATTCCTGAGGACCTGCTGGCCCACCTGCCACCGCGTCGCGATCGTATGCGGCGGCGGCAACAACGGCGGCGACGGCTATGTGCTCGCGCGCTTCGCGCAGGCGGCGGGACTCACGGTGACGGTGCTCGCCGCGGTGGCGCCCGAGAGGCTCGCGGGCGATGCGCTCCAGGCGTACCGGGACTTCGTGGCGAGCGGCGGGCACGTGAGCGGCTTTCAGGCGGATCGGTTGCAGGGCTGCGAGGTGGTCGTCGATGCGCTGCTCGGCACGGGTCTCGCGAGCCGCGTGCGTGCCGAGGCCGCGGCGGTCATCGCGGCCCTCAACGGCGCGTCCCGGCCGATCTTCTCGCTCGATGTGCCCTCAGGCCTCGACAGCGATACCGGCGAGCCGCTCGGCGCCGCGGTCCGGGCGGAATGCACGGTGACCTTCGTCGCCCTCAAGACAGGTCTGTACCTCGGCAGCGGACCGGAGCATGCGGGAGCGATTTATTTCGACGATCTCGAAGTGCCGGTGCCCGCGACGCAAGAATTCGCGCCGCGGCTCGAGCGGATCGTCGAGGCGGAGATCTCGGCGGCGCTGCCGCGTCGCGCTCACGCGGCGCACAAGGGGGATTTCGGGCGCGTACTCATCGTCGGCGGCGGAGCAGGAATGCCGGGGGCGGTGCGCTTGGCCGGGGAGGCGGCGCTGCGTGTCGGCGCCGGACTCGTCACGGTCGCCGTCGCCCCGCAGAACGTCGTCGCGATCGCCGCCGGAAGGCCCGAGCTCATTTGTCTCGGGCTGGAGCAGGCGCGCGAGCTCGAGCCTGCGATCGAACGCGCCGACGTGATCGCCGTCGGGCCGGGGCTCGGGAAAACCCCCTGGTCCGCGAGCGTCCTCGACGTCGTCCTGCAATCGGACAAGCCGCTCGTCGTCGATGCCGATGCGCTCAACATCCTCGCGGAGCGGAGCGGACAGCGGCGGCGGGGGGGGTGGATCCTCACACCGCATCCGGGTGAGGCGGCGAGGCTCCTCGAGACGACGACCGGCGCGATCCAGCGCGATCGGCTCGCCGCGCTCGGCGGTCTCGTCGAGCGCTACGGCGGTGTCGTGGTGCTGAAAGGCGCAGGCACGCTCGTCGGCGCCGAGGGCTGCATTCCGGGGCTGTGCGAGCGCGGCAATCCCGGGATGGCGAGCGCGGGCATGGGCGATGTGTTGACCGGTGCGACCGCCGGGGTGCTCGCGCAGTGCGCGGATCCGTGGCGCGCCGCACGCGTCGCGGTGCTGGTCCACGCGATGAGCGGGGATTCCGCGGCGCGCTCAGGCGAGCGCGGACTGCTGGCGGGCGACGTCGCGCGCGAGCTGCGCTCCATCGTCAATCTGTGATCGCCATGCGCGAGCGGCGCATCGTGGCTCCCTCGGCCGAGGAGACCGAAGCTGCCGGAGCGGCGCTCGCCGCCGCGCTCCCGTCTCTCGAGGCCGGCGCGGCGAGCGTGCATCTGCAGGGAGGCCTCGGCGCCGGCAAGACGACCTTCGCGCGGGGATTCCTGCGCCGTTTGGGCGTCGCGGGACCGCTGCGCAGCCCGACGTTCACGCTGCTCGAGCGGCACGAGGCGGGTGGGCTCGTCTTCGCGCACGTGGATCTCTATCGTCTCGGCGCGCCTCGAGACGTCGAGGATCTCGGGCTGCGCGATCTCGCGCGCCCCGGCCACGTCTGGCTCATCGAATGGCCCGAGCGGGGCCTGGGATTTCTGCCGGAGCCGGATCTATTCCTGCAGCTCGAGGTGCTGGAATCCGAGGCGCACGCCATCACGGCCTTCGCGCGCTCGCCGCTCGGGGAGGAGTGGCTGCGCAGAGCATCTTGAACTCGGGCGGGCTCGAAGGTAGATTAGGCCGTAAGTAACGTCTAGAAAGCGATGATTCGCTAAGACTTTCTGGCCTCACAAAACGCACGACTCGCACCTGCCATGAGGGACTCGCTCGCGGCCGACAGGGCCGCTGCTCATCGATCTTGGCGCGTCCCGCTCGCGGTGGCGCTCGTGCTGCTCCTGTGCCGCCTTGCGCCGGTTCGCGCGGCCGAGGTGCGCAGCGTCACGCTTGCCGCTTCCGCGCATGCGGCGGTGCTCGAGGTGCATCTGTCGCAGCGCGCGAGCTTCAAGTACTTCACGCTCGAGCATCCCGATCGGGTCGTCATCGATCTCAGCCATACGCGCAGGGGTCGGGCGCTGCGCCTGCCGAGAGCTTCCGGAATCGTCGCGGCGGTGCGCGCGGGGATCCGGCCTCACGGGGGACTGCGGCTCGTCGTGCAGCTGCGCTCGGCGCTTGCGGTGCACACGTACTGGAGCGCGCCGCGCCGGGGCGCCGCACCGCGGCTCATCGTCTCGATGGGCGCCAGGGGCTCCTCAGGCGCGCACGCCTCCGCCGGTGTGCATGCGAAGCCGGCCGTTCTGAAACCGGTGCTCGCCGCCCGCGTCCGCAGGAGCGCCGATCGCGACGTCATTGTCGCTGTGGATGCGGGCCACGGAGGCCAGGATCCCGGGGCCATCGGCCCCGACGGCATGGAGGAAAAAGCGGTGACGCTCGCCATCGCGCGCAAGCTCGCGAAGCGCATCGACGCCGAGCCAGGCATGCGCGCGGTGCTCACCCGCAATCGTGATGTTTTCCTGTCGCTGCGGGAGCGCCTGCGCCGGGCGCGTGTCGCTCACGCGGACCTTTTCGTCTCGGTGCATGCGGACTCGGTGCACGATCCGCTCGTGTCCGGCGCCTCCGTCTACATCCTCTCCGAGCACGGCGCGACCGACGAAGCCGCCCGCTGGCTCGCCGAGCGCGAGAACTCGGCCGATCGGCTCGGCGGGATCGCGCTCGCCGGCAAAAGCACGCGGCTCGCCTCGGTGCTGCTCGATCTCACGCAATCGGCGAGCATCAGTGCGAGCATGGCGGCCGCCAGGGGCGTGGTGGCGGCGCTCGCGCGGGTGGTGCCCGTGCGTACCTCGAAGGTGCAGCAGGCGGGGTTCGTGGTGCTGAAATCCCCGGACATTCCTTCCATGCTGGTCGAAACGGCCTACATCTCGGATCCGGCCGACGAGCGGCGGCTGCGCTCGTCGCGCGAGCAGGGTCGCATCGCGGGCGCGATCTGCAGCGGGATCCGCCATTACTTCGAGCGGCATCCGCCGCTCGGCACCCTGTTCGCACGCGAGCGCGGCGGTTCGGATTCCGTGGTCGCGGGCGCGGCCGGGTCGCCCGCGCCCTCGATTCCGCGCTGAGCCTTCTCGAGCACTGAACCGCCTCGAGCGTGCGGGCCGGCGCGCGGGCCGGCATACTCGCCGTCGATGCCCATCCGCCTCCTCCACGATGCGCTCATCGATCAGATCGCCGCCGGCGAGGTCATCGAGCGGCCGGCTTCCGTGGTGAAGGAACTCGTCGAGAACAGTCTCGACGCCGGCGCCCGTCGGATCGAGATCGACATCGAGCGCGGCGGGGTCGGACTCATCCGTGTGCGTGACGACGGCGCGGGGATCGCCGCGGAGGAGTTGCCGCTCGCGCTCGCGCGGCATGCGACGAGCAAGATCGCGTCGTTCGACGATCTCGAGTCCGTCACGACGCTCGGTTTTCGCGGCGAGGCGCTGCCCTCGATCGCCTCGGTGTCGCGCCTGACGCTTGCGTCGCGGGTGCGCGGAGCGGACCGGGGCATGGAGATCGCCGCAGAGGGGGGCAGGGTGCTCGCGCCGCGGCCGGCCGCGCATCTCGAGGGCACCACCGTCGAGGTCCGCGACCTGTTCTTCAATGTGCCCGCGCGGCGCAAGTTCGTGCGCAGCGACGCCACCGAAGCGGGGCACATCGCGCGCCTCGCGGAGCGGCTCGCGCTCTCGTGCGCGGACGTGCAATTTCGCGTGCGCAGTGCCGGCCGCACGCTGCTCGATGCGCCGGTTGCCCCGGGGAGCGCGGATGCGCGCGAGCGACGGATCGCGGCCGTGCTCGGCGACGATCTGCTCACGCGCGGCCTGCGGGTCGAGCATGCGGCCGGCCCGGTCGCACTCCGGGGATGGATCGGTCTGCCTACGGCCTCGCGCGCGCAGGCCGACGAGCAGTACTGGTTCGTCAACGGCCGCAGCGTCCGTGACCGGTTGCTCATGAATGCGGTGCGGCTCGCCTATCGCGATGTCCTCTACCACGGCCGCTATCCGGTCTACGCGCTCTATCTCGAGCTCGAGCCCTCCTGGGTGGACGTGAACGCGCATCCCTCGAAGCTCGAGGTGCGCTTTCGCGATTCGCGATCGATCCACGATTTCGTGCTGCATGCGCTCGAGCGCGTGCTCGCGGATACGAAGCCGGGACCCGACGCCAAGCCGGCCGCTGTGCTGCCGCAGCTCGTGCCGTCCGCTGCATCGAGCGTCGTGGCGGCAGCTGCCGGGGCCGAGACCGGGCCGCCCTGGCAGGGGCCGCGGCCCGGCGCGGGACTGCTGCGCGGGCTCGAGCTCGAGGAGGCAGCCGGGATCACCGCGGGGGCGCCGGCATGGCCTGCGGCCGAGGCGCTCGCATCCACTCGCGGCGCAGCGACACTCGTCGGCGCCGTCCGGGACGCGCCGCTGGAGGCCGCAGAGCGGCCGCTCGGGAGCGCGCTCGCCCAGCTGCACGGCGTGTACATCCTCGCGCAAAGCGCCGAGGGGCTGGTGCTGGTCGACATGCATGCGGCGCACGAGCGGGTGCTCTACGAGCAGCTGAAGGCGCGGTACGGCGCGGCGCAGATGCCCTCGCAGCAGCTGCTCGAGCCGCTCGTCATCGCACTGAAGCCGGCGGATCTCGCGGTGCTCACCGAGCGCCGCGCCGAGTGGCAGCGCGCGGGTTTCGAGCTCGATGCGCTCGGGCCCGCGCGCATCGCGGTGCGCCGCGTGCCGGCGCTGCTCGCGGGGTGCGACGTGGCGGCCATCCTCGGCGAGGTGCTCCGGGATCTCGAGCAGGGCGAGGCGGGGCACCACCTCGAGGCGGCCGCGGATCGATTCCTTGGCGCGCTCGCTTGCCGGACGGCGATCCACGCGCACCGCCGCTTGACGCTGCCGGAGATGGACGCCTTGCTGCGCCAGATGGAGGCGACCGAGCGGGCGAGCCAGTGCAATCACGGGCGCCCGACCTGGACGAGGCTCACGCTGCGCCAGCTCGATCAGCTGTTCTCGCGAGGCCGCTGACTGCATGGGCGCGGCGGTCCCGGGGGCTGGAGCAGATTCCGCGGGCGCAGCGGTCCCCGAGGCTGCAAAGGTCACCGCGGCCGCGGCGGTCCCCGCGCCCGCGCACGCCGTGGTGCTGACGGGGCCGACCGGCACCGGCAAGAGCGACTGGGCGGAGCGGCTCGCGATGGAGCTGCCCATCGAGATCATCAGCATGGACTCCGCGCTCGTCTATCGCGGCATGGACGTCGGGACGGCGAAGCCGGATGCGGCGCTGCGCGCGCGCGTACCCCATCACCTCATCGACATCCTCGATCCCGCGCAATCCTACTCGGCGGGGCAATTCGTGGCCGATTGCACGCGGCTGATCGCCGTCATTCGCGAGCGCGGCCGCATCCCCCTCATCACGGGCGGGACGATGCTCTACCTCAACGCGCTCGTCCACGGGATCGCCGACCTGCCCCGCGGCTCGCCGCAGCTGCGCAGGCGCCTCGACGAGCGCGCCGCGCGCGAGGGCTGGCCCCGGCTGCACGCCGAGCTCGCGCGACTCGACCCGCAGGCGGCCGCCCGCATCCATCCGAACGACCCGCAGCGCATCCAGCGCGCGCTCGAGGTCTGCGAGCTCGCGGGCCGGCCGATGTCCGAGCTCGAGCGCATGCGCAGCCCCTACCCGGCGGCGTTGCCGCGCTTCGCGCTCGTCCCGGCCGACCGCACCGCGCTGCACCGGAGGATCGCAGAGCGCCTGGCGCGCATGCTGGCGCAGGGCTTTCTCGAGGAAGTCGCGCAGCTGCGCGCGCGCGGGGATCTCGATCCCGCCAGGCCGGCGCTGCGCGCGGTCGGCTACCGGCAGCTCTGGGCGCACCTCGAGGGCGAGTGCGGGCTCGAGGAGGCCGTCTCGCGGACCCTTGCTGCGACGCGTCAGCTCGCGAAGCGCCAGCTCACCTGGCTCAGAGCAGACCGCGGGATGCGCTGGATCGACCCCGGCGCGGAGCGCGCCTTTGAGACCTGGAAATGCGAACTGCGTCGCGAGCTTGCCGGCCCTCGGGCGCCGCCGCAGGCCTCATGGTAGAATGGTTGCATCTGCCTCGCAGGCCGAGGCACGGAGCTTGCTGAATCGCAGCTCATCGGAAGGGCGCTTGCGATTGCTCACCGAAGAATTACAACTCACTAGAATCCAGAACAAGGAGAACCCGATGGCCAAAGGCCAGACTCTTCAGGACCCGTTTTTGAACGCCTTGCGCAAGGAGCGTGTGCCGGTGTCGATCTATCTGGTCAACGGCATCAAGCTGCAGGGCCAGATCGACTCGTTCGATCAATTCGTCGTGCTGCTCAAGAACAGCGTCAGTCAAATGGTCTACAAGCACGCCATCTCGACGGTCGTTCCGGCGCGTAACGTGCGGCTGCAGGCCGAGGAAGGCGCCGAGCCTGCGGAGCCCGCCCCGGAATGAAGGCGGAGTGACCACTCGCGCCGTCCTGGTTCGCCTTGCCCTCGGCCGCGAGATCGATCCCGAGGACATCGAGGAGCTGACCCAGCTCGCGATCTCGGCCGGCGCCGAGCCAGTCGCGACCGTCACGGGCGCGCGCGCGCGGCCGGATCCGAGATTTTTTGTCGGCAGCGGCAAGGCGGAGGAGCTGCGCACGGT
>JBOHZT010000149.1:0-7947 GCA_050738535.1 Steroidobacteraceae bacterium | reverse complement strand
TGCCGAGAGATCCCCGGCCGGGGCCGCCCAAACGGCCCTGAATACGCCACAGGCGGCCGCAGCTCGGGGCGGCCTTCCCCCCCTCCCGGGGCCAGATCTCCTCTCTGCCGGCTTCTGGCTTCGTTCCGGCCCCTGGAAACAATCTTGTTGTGGGGCGCCGCGCCTCGTGGGCGGCCCCGCGCAGCGGGCCGTCCACAGGCGCGAGCGCCAGGCTACCGGAAGACTACCGGTTCTTATCTATCGGAATGTCCTACAAAGTGCACGTGGTTTTGGGACCCGCTTTCCTACAAAGTGCACGTGGTTTTTCCTACAAAGTGCACGTGGATAACTTTAGGATTCCACTGGGTTATCCACAATCAGATGCACGCGAGGCAGGACCAGGGGTTTGCTGTGGTGCAGCGTCAGCCCGCGACCGTCGAGGTCCACCTTGGCGCTTCGGTAGAGCTCCAAGACCTGCTTGAGGGCCGGCTTGAAGCCGCGATCCCGGAAATTATCGAGCCGCGCGTATTCCTGCCCGAATTGGTCCCGCAGGAGGGCCCAGGAGACCAGGATGGGCCGGCCGGTCGGTATCCGGTGCAGCCGCTGGGCGAGCCAGGCGTAGATGTCGAGCGCCATGGCGCTGTGCGAGAGAGTGGCAATATGCGACTCCACGAGGGGGACCGCATGAGCCTTCAGGCTCTCCCAATAGTCGAGTGACAGCTTTACGGTGGAGGGCCAGAACACCCGCTGCCGCTCGTCCTTCGGAAACCAGACGTCGAAGGCCGTGATGATCTGGGAGTTGACCGTACGCGCGCGCCCATCCTCCACCAGCCCGAGTCGGATCGAGGCGGCGGAGAGCCGCGCGAGCTGATCCTTGACCGTGCGGATGGTCCGCCCCCCGGTGTTGAGGTTCAGCGAGCGGCGCACGAAGCTCGTGAGGGTGTCCTGGACTTCGATCTCGGGCGAGCGGCTGAGGAGCGCCTGCTGGTTGATGTGCATGAGCACGAGGCGCGCCTTCGGCCCAAACGGCAGCCCCACCGGGGTGAGCCGCTCCTGGATGGGGTGCATGGCTTTGCCGGCTAGCACCTCGAGATGCACCCGGCCATTGACCCGCTCCCAGATGCGCGCCGCATCTCCGGGATTGCGGTACGGGAGGAACGTCTGGCAGAGCGCGGAGTGCTGGTAGAGGAGCGCGAGGGCCGCCTCATCCTGCCCGAGACTCGCTGCCTCGATGATCCGCTGCTGCGCCGGTGTCGGCGGCTTCAGCTGCTGGCGCGCTCGCCTCTCGAGCTCGCGTAGCGAGCGGCTCTCTCCGATCGCCACCGGGCCGCCCTGCCCTGCCCTCTTGTCGCGTTCCGCCATGAGCCCTCCCCCCGAGAGCGCCTCCCGCGAGCGGCGCCGAATCACTGGTACGGAAAAGCAGCTTTCACGATTTCCGCTTTTCCGCCTCGTGCCGATCGAGGAGTGCGAACAGGAATTCGTTGAGCTTCAGGCCCGCCTCGATGGCGGCGAGACGATAGCGCTTCTTGAACTGCGGGGAAACCTTGAAGCTCAGGGGCACCAGCGCCTCGCTCGGCACCCTCAGGTGCGCGATCGCCTCGCCGCGGCTCACGGCATCGGCCGCGGGCTGCGCCTCACCCTTGCGGCGTACGTTGGCGCTAGTCAGCGCTGCGGGCTTCGACAAGGGCCTTCTCCTTTCGCTTGGCATCTTTACGCTTTTCCGTAAAGACGGAATTCACGAACTTCCACAGCAATGCCATTTCCTCCGCCGCGCGGCCGGCTGGGTCCACATCGAACACCGTGCGGCCGTCGATCATCGCGGAGGCGAAGAGCACCCGGTCGGCGACGATCGCCGGGGCGACCTGGCCATGCTCGGATAGCGCCGTGACGGTCTGCACCGTGATCGAGGCATTGCCCTTGGCGGCATTGACCACGAACACATACCGGCGGGTGGCTGCCTGGCAGAGCTCCAGAGTCGCCCCCAGGGCATCGAGATCATGCGGGCTCGGGCGGGTCGGTATGAGGACGAGGTCCGCCGTCGCGATCACTTTTGAATTCTGCGCCCCATCTGCCGGCGGAGTATCGACGATGCACCAGGCGAAGCCGTCCGCCGCGAGCGCCACGAGCCTCTCTGGGAGCTGGCGAACGCTGGCGTCGGCAAAGGCGGGGGAGGGGGCCTCGCGCTTGTTCCACCAGCGTGAGAGCGAGCCCTGGGGGTCGGTGTCGATGAGCACCGCGGGGCCCTGGCCCGTACGCTCGAGCGCGACGGCGAGGTGCGCCGCGAGCGTCGTTTTGCCGCTGCCGCCCTTCTGAGAGGCGAGCACCAGGGTGTGCATGGCGTGAAAAGCTCCTTAGCGTATTTAGAGAATAGCGGTTTTACGGAATTACGTCCAGCGGTGCCGCCCGTCGGGGCGTTGCCTCGGGTGACTTGACCAACAATCCGTCCGAGCCCCCGATCCGCTCCCGGCGGCGATCCACAGGCGGGATATCGCGCACCTGCGCCGTGAAGCCTTATAATTGGGCTATGTCTGCAATTCCCGTACAGCTGCCCGCCGAGCTCGAGCGCTTTGTTGCCGACCAGGTGCAGCAAGGCAAATACGCTTCGTCCGAAGCGGCCATCGTGGCGGCTGTGGATCGAGAGCGGCGGCGCGCCGAGCAGCAGGCCTGGCTTGCCTCCGAGATCCAGAAAGGTCTCGATTCCGGGCCGGCCGGTGAGCTCGACATGGAGGAGATCATCCGACAGGGCAAGACGAGACTGGCGGCGCGCAAGCGCCAGTGACGACGCGACGGATCATTCCGCGTGAGTCGGCGCTCGCCGACTTCGATGACATTTATGATCGCCTCGCAAGCCAAGCCTCAGAAGCCACCGCTGGCGAAGTACTGCGCAAGCTCGACCGGGCCATACAACTCCTGGCTGATCAGCCTCGCCTGGGACGCCCCTATGATCATCGCGAACACCCCCTGCGAGTGCTCACTCATGGGGACTATCGAGTGTTTTACCGGGAGCAGGGCGCTGAGATCGATTTGCTGCGAGTCATCAACGGACGGCGAAACATCCCGGACGTGCTCGACGAGTTAGATGGACTCCTGTAACGCCCTGCTGGCACACGTCGACCTTCCAGATCGCAGATGACGACGAACGGTTCCGACGCGCGCTCTGTACGCCGATCCGCGAAGGCTTCTCGCCGAGAGAGGGGTGCCGATGGCGGCAAGCTCAGGATCGGCGATGACTGGAATGCGATCCGCATCATCGCGCTCTCGCAAAGCAATCCTTTGAAGGCGATCGCCGAGTTTGTCGAGAACTCGATCGACGCGCACGCCAAGACCATCACCATCACCCGTGGCCGCGAGCACGGGGACCACTATCTCTCGATCAAGGACGATGGCGATGGGGTGCCTCGGGACGAGCAAGGGCTGCCGAACTTCAAGTACGTGGCGACCCACATCTGCGATTCGATCAAGCGGCGTCTCAAGGCCGAAGGAACGGGCAACGGCCTGCAGGGGGAATTTGGCATCGGCCTGCTGTCCTTCTGGACGGTGGGCGACACCCTCACGATGATCTCGACGGGAACCGATCAGCGCGCCTACCAGATGACCATGCGCAAGGGCGGCTCCGACTATGCAGTGGGTCCGCGGCGCACTCTGTTTGGCGAACGCGGCACGGAGCTGCGCATCGCGCCGCTCCTCGAGGGGATCCGCACGCTCTCGGGAGAGAAGATCCAGTGGTATCTCGCCGCGGAGCTGCGCGATCGGATCCGCAACGCCCAGGTCCGCGTGACGGTCATCGACAAGCTCGCCCGCAAGCAATACGAGGTCGAGCCACGCGCTTACGAGGGTCGGCTCCTGCATCAACTGCCGCCGGTGCGCACGCCCTTCGGCGAGGCCTACGCCGAGCTCTATCTCGCCGAGCCGGCCGAGTCGTGTCGCGTTGCGCTCACCCGCGCCGGCACACGCGTCATCGAAGATGCCGCCACACTCCCTGGGCTCGAGCATGCGCCGTGGTCGTCTCGATATTTGCAGGGCTTGATCGATGCGCCGTTCTTGAACCTCACCCCCGGGACCCGCAGCGGCATCATCCACGACGAACGCTACGCAGCCTTCTGCGCAGCCCTCGAGCCGCTCGAGGCGCACCTGAGCGCTCTCATCGAAGCCCAACAGCGGGCGGAGGAGGAGCAGGCGAGCCGGGAGTCGTTGCGCGCGATTCAGCGCGCGTTTCGTGAGGCGCTGCTGGCGCTCCCGCCGGAGGAGTACGACTGGTTCGATATTCACGCTCGCGCGCGCAGCGAGGCTGGCTCGGGGCGCGCCGCGGCCGAAGAAGGGGCCGGCCCGGGCGGGGAGGGCACCGAGCTCGGGGCGGCGGAACCTGCGCTGCACCCTGGGGTGCAGCGGCAGTTCTTCGATTACGCCGGACCGCTTTTCAGCGTGATGATCTCGCCGGCGTCGAGCACGACGCCGGTGAACGAGCGGCGACGATTCCGGGCCCTACCGCGGGATCGCTCCCGCCGACACGTGGAGGAGGACTTGGTCTTCTCCTGGGAGATCCTCGAGGGTGGGGGCTCGCTCGCGAGCACCGCCGACCAGGAAGTCGAATACCTGGCGCCCTCCACACCAGGTCTCGCGCGCCTCAAGGTCTTGGTCACGCAGCGTGAGGTGACATGCGCCGCGGAAGCCCTCATCACGATTACCGACAGTCTCGAGGCCTCGGTGAGTACGGCAATCGTGAATGCTCGAGGATTGCCGGGCTACACCTTCGAGCGCGCGGCGGGAGAGCTGTGGCGGTCGCGTTTCGATGCCGAGCGCAACCTCATCATCGTGAACAACGGGCATCGCGACTTCGTGTTCGCAACCAGACACCGGGCGCTGCAGTTGCGCTATCTCGTGCGCCTGTACATCAAGGAGCTCGTGCTGAAGAACTTCTCCGGCGCCTCCGCCGGGGAGCTGCTCGAGCGCATGGTGGAGCTGTCGCTGTACACGGAGGAGAAACTCAAGGCGGGCTGAGCAGAGGGAATTGAGGGGATAGCAGGGTAGCGGCTCCCTCTGGAAAACGGCTCCAATCGCTTCCAATGCGGCCGGATTCGCCGGCCGAGCTCGAAAAAATCGAAAAGCACTCCTTACGCACCCCTCATCGTTCAATAGCTGACCTTGAATGTCGGGGAGTCCTCCGGCCGGCTCTTTCTGCGATCGTAGAGACGCGTGGTCGCAATGTTGGCGTGGCCGAGCCACTCCTGGACCTTTGCGATGTCGGCCTCGTGCTCGAGCGCGTTGGTGGCGGCGGTCGCCCGCAGCGCGTGCGCGCCGATTGTCACGCCGAGCTTCTTGGCGTACCCGCGCACGAGCTTGTAGATGCCGTCGCCCGTCAACGTCCGGTCGAGCACACCGGTGCGGTTGTTGCGAATCGGGCGGAAGAGGGGCGCGGACTTCTCCGGCGCGTGGCCGCAGGCCTCCAGGTAGTCCGCGAGCAACCCCTGGCTGGCCGGGTGCAGCGGGATGTTCCGCACTTTGTTGCCCTTGCCGTGCACGCGCAGATGTGGCACGCCGCGACGCAGGTGCACGTCCTGCACCGTGAGCAAGGAGAGTTCCTCGCGTCGCAGTCCGTGGTAGAGCAACAGGGAGAGCAGGGCGCGATCGCGCTTAGGCTTCAAGTCCTCGCCGGCGGGGAGCTTCAGGAGATGCCGCGCCTGGGCATCGCCCAACGCCGGGGTCTTGCCCTCGTAGCTTTCGACCCTGGGGCGCCGGACGCCCTTCACCGGGTTGTGCGTGACGGCGTTCGCCTCGGAGAGGTATTCGAACAGGGACGAGAGGGCGGCGAGCTTGCGGCGGACGGTGCCGCCGGTGAGCTCGCGGCGCTCGAGGTCCTTGCGCCAGGCGAGGACGTGCGCGCGTGTTACGAGCCGCAGCTCCTCGGGCGAGGTGATCCCGACGAAGGTCATGAACTCCTCGAGGTCATTGCGGTAGGCGCGGCGGGTGTTCGGGTTGTCAATGTTGGCGAACCACTCCGTCGCCGGCGGCACTTGACCTAGCTGATGGAATTCTGGCGCGGTGAGGGTCCGGCTCGGCGCTGGCGTCGTGCGCCGCGCCGGAACGAGTGCGGCCGCCTTGGGTCGCGTCGTCGCGCTCATCGCTTCGGCGCCGGCGATTTGCGGCGGTACTTGTCGATGAGATCGTCGACCGCCTCATCGAGCAGCTCGTAGCGGTCGCGCCCGGTCTTCTCCGGAAGCTCCGACAGGGCTTCCTCCTGGCGCTCGCTGAGGCGCAGCGCCGGCTCGATGCCACAATCCTCGATCCAGCGGTGTAAGGCCTGATCGCCCCCGGAGAGGTGGTGATGGACCTCGCGTTTGCACAGGCGATCGTAGTTGAGGTAATCGAGGCAGGCGTTCGCGAGTTCCATATCGAGCGCTCGCAGATCCGTGAGGTCGAAGGGGTAATCGGAGCCGTTGTAGACGCCTGCGAGGAACCGCACTAGACGGACGGCCTGGCCGCTGGTGGGATTGCGGCCGATCGCCGTCTCAATCGTTTGAAGCGCCGTCCGAGCGCGCTCCATGATCGCCTCGGTGCCATGATCGATCGCTGCCGCATGCGCGAGCTTGCGGCCGGTGACGATTTCGAGCCATGCGTCGCGCAGCTCCTGGGCCTCAATCTCGTTCGTGACCTGCAGGGTGACTTCGATCTTGTCGGCCATGACGTGAGCTCTTAATTGGCGGCAGTCGGAGGGATTATTTGAGGCCGGCTCTCGGCACTCATTGCTTTGGGGTCGAGCGGGTTTTATGTCGCTCGAGGGCCGCTTCGATCAACTTCGGATCGAGACGCGCGTTGGTCTGGCGCAATCGCTCGAGGGCCTGCGCCAAATCGACCCATCCATGCGTGGCGGCTTGCTCGAGCAGTCCCAGCGTTCCGATCACGGGCACGCCGAGCTGCGCGGCCGCGTGCCGGCCGGCGCGATCGTCCATGAGCACGGCGGCGGCATGGATCTCGCGTGCGAGACAAATCGCCTCGAGCTCGCCGGCGTCGACGTTCAATGATTGATCGAGGGTTGTCGGCGTTTTCACCGCCACCCAGCCGGGGAGCGTCCGCATCCACTCCTGGACTGCCGGTGGCGTGTTGGGCCGCTGCAGCTCGGCAAAGACCGTGGGCGGGATGACGACCTGGTCGAAGAGCCGCGCGAGGATCGCATCGGCGCCGCAGAGAATGAGGTAATGCAGCGGCGAGGTATCGGAGACGACGACGCTCACGATGAGCGGCGGAGGATCCGCTCAAGTACAAGCTCGTCCGCCTCGAGGTCGGCAACCGAGTAGTTGAGCGGCACGCCGCGCTCGGTGAGGAAGGCCTCCGTCTGCCAGTAATCGAGCCCGAGCGCCTCGCCCACCTGGCGATGCGAGAGCTTGCCCGTGCGGTAACGCTCGAGGACGGCGTCTTCCTTCAGGCCGCGCGCGATCGCCTGGGGGTCGTCACCCCATTGGCGGGCCAGCAGATCGGGCATGTTCACTACGACGTCCATAAAAGCATTCTACCACGACGTTTATCTCGATAAAATATATTATCAAGAGTAAGAAGCACCCACGCTGGTGCTGCTCGCCTATCGGCGTGGGCTGCGCGCCGGCGAGCTCGTCGCACTGCGCGGGGATCAGGTCGACCTGGAGCACTTCACATAGTGCTTGAGCAAACCCGGCTCGGGTGCAAATCCCGAAGCCGACTCAGCTCTTGTGGCATTTGTAAGCCCGCCCCTCAGTGACGACCAATCGTGCTCCAGTTACAAGAACCGTATCCGCGCCAACCTCCGCTGCGCGGCGCGTTACGTTACGAATGTCATCGTTAGGACGAATGTAAGGTGGCCACGAGTGAAAAACATCAATGTATTTGCACGCGCTCACGTCGTTCTTGTTGTCAGTCACGCGCACACCGTTCCACTCTTTTCCATAGGGAGAAAGCGACGCGCACCCACTGAGCAACAAAGATAGAAATAGAAATAGC
>JBOHZT010000148.1:0-7949 GCA_050738535.1 Steroidobacteraceae bacterium | reverse complement strand
CGAGGCATTTCTCGCGGTCGCCCTGCATGGCCTTGGCCGTGAGCGCGATGATCGGGAGCAGCCGGAAGCGCGGATCCTCGCGGATGCGCCGCATGGTCGCGTAGCCGTCCATCTCCGGCATCATGACGTCCATCAGGACGAGCGAGAGGTCGTCCGTCCCCTCGATGAGCTTCACCGCCTCGAAGCCGTTGGTGGCGCTCATCACCTCCATGCTGTGCCGCTCGAGCAGGCTGTTGAGCGCGAAGATGTTGCGCACGTCGTCATCGACGACGAGGACCTTACGCCCCTTCAAGGCCTCGTCGGACTCATGCAAATCCGCGATCATCCGCTGCTGCGCGGGAGCGAGCGCGCCGATCGAGCGGTGCAGGAACAGCGCGGTCTCGTCGAGCAGGCGCTCGGGCGAGCGCACGCCCTTCACGACGATGCTCTTCGCCTTGCGGCGCAGCTCGACCTGCTCGCTGTCCGAGAGCTCGCGGCCGGTGAACACCACGACGGGCGTGTGGCGCAGCCGCTCGTCCGACTGCGCCTCCGAGAGCAGCTCGAATCCGGACATGTCCGGGAGCTTCAGGTCGAGCACCATGCAGTCGAACTCGCGCTCGCGCATGGCCCGCAGGGCGTCCGCGCCCGTGCCGACCGTCGTGATCTCCACGTCGTCGTGCCCAATGAGCTCGGCGATGGCGAGCTGCTCCGCGGGATCGTCCTCCACCACGAGGAGCTGGCGCACGCGCGGCACCGAGAAGGCCTTCACGCGCTCGAGCGCCGCCTCGAGCGCATCGGTCGTGAGCGGCTTGTTCATGAACGCGAAGGCGCCCCGCTCGAGCCCGTACTGGCGCTCCTCCTCGACCGTGAGGATCTGCACGGGAATGTGGCGCGTCGCGGGGTCGCGCTTGAGATGATCGAGCACGGTCCAGCCGAGCATGTCCGGCAGGAACACGTCGAGCGATACGGCCGCGGGGAGGTGCTTGCGGGCGAGCTGGATCGCCTCGGCGCCCGTACGCGCGACCAATCCCTTGAACCCGCGCCCGCGCGCGAGGTCGAGGAGCACGCGCGCGTAGTGCGGGTCGTCCTCGACGATGAGGAGCACGCAGTCCTCGGCCGCGAGGCTCTCGCGGTCGTCCGGGATCTCCTCGGCCCGCGCCGCCTGGAGCGGCAGCGCGACGGGCTGCGGGGCGGAGCCGGTGGAGGACTCGTCCGGATCGCGCTGTGCCGGGGCGCCGCGGGCGTAGGCGGGTCCCATGTAGGCCAGCGGCAGATACAGCGTGAAGGTACTGCCGGACCCGGCGACGCTCGACAGCCGGATCTCCCCGCCCAGCAGGAAGGCGAGCTCGCGGCTGATGGCGAGCCCGAGGCCGGTACCCCCGTACTTGCGCGCCGTGCTGGCATCCGCCTGCTGGAACGCCTCGAAGATGATCCGCTGCTTCTCGGGCGGGATGCCGATGCCGGTGTCGCTCACCGAGAACTCGACGACGCTCGGCACCTGGCTGAGGATCGGGTGGTCGGCGCTCCAGCCGCCCGTCGCAAGGCCGACGTGCAGGCGCACGCCGCCGTGCTCCGTGAACTTGAAGGCATTCGAGAGCAGGTTCTTCAGCACCTGCATCAGGCGCTTCGAGTCGGTCGTCACCGAGCGGCCGAGATGCACGTCGACGTTCGTGGAGAACGTGAGCTTGCGCAACTGCGCCTCGTGGCGGAAATTGCGCTGGATCGTCTCCTCGAGGTGCGTGAACACGAGGTCCTCGCAGTCGACCGTCACCGTACCGGACTCGATCTTCGCCAGATCGAGGATGTCGCTGATGAGATTGAGCAGGTCGGTGCCCGCGCCGTAGATGGTCTTCGCGAACTCCACCTGCCGCCCGGTCAGATTGCCGTCGCCGTTGTCGGCGAGCTGCTGGCCGAGGATGAGGATGCTGTTGAGCGGCGTGCGCAGCTCGTGCGACATGTTCGCCAGGAACTCCGACTTGTAGCGCGAGGTGAGCGCGAGCTCGGTCGCCTTGTCCTCGAGCGCGCGGCGGGCGAGCTCGATTTCCTCGTTCTTGCGCTCGACCTCCGCGTTCTGCTCGGCGAGCAGCCGTGCCTTGGTGGCGAGCTCCTCGTTGGTCTGCTGGAGCTCGCGCTGCTGGGTCTGCAGCTCCGTCGCGAGTTGCTGGGACTGGGTGAGCAGTCCCTCGGTGCGCATCGTCGCCTCGATGGTGTTGAGCACCACGCCGATGCTGCCGGTCAGCTGCTCGAGGAAAGCGAGGTGCGGCGCGGTGAACCCGTGCAAGGAGGCGAGCTCGACGACGGCCTTCACCTGGCCCTCGTAGAGGACCGGCAGCACGATGAGGTTGCGCGGCACCGCCTCGAGCAGGCCCGAGCGAACGCGCACGCGGTCGGCCGGGATGTCGGTGAGGAGGAGCCTTTGCTTCTCCATCGCGCATTGGCCGACGAGGCCTTCTCCGAGCCGGTAGCGATGCGACTGTGCATCCGCGCTCGGATCGGCGTAGGCGGCGAGCTGCTCGAGCCGGGTCGTGCCGTCCTGGTAATCGAGGACGTAGACCATGCCCTGCTGGGCCTCGACGAGCGGCACGAGCTCGGAGAGCAGCATCTGGCCGACGGTGACCAGGTCGCGCTGGCCCTGCATCATGCGGCTGAATTTCGCGAGATTGGTCTTGAGCCAGTCCTGCTCGGTGTTGCGCTCGGTGGTCGCGCGCAGGTTGTCGATCATCGCGTTGATGTTGTCCTTGAGGTCCGAGACCTCCCCGCGCGCATCCACCTGGATCGATCGCGTGAGGTCGCCCTGCGTGACGGCGGTCGCGACCTCCGCGATCGCGCGGACCTGGGTCGTGAGATTGGCCGCGAGCAGATTGACGTTGGCGGTCAGGTCCTTCCAGGTTCCCGCGGCTCCGGGCACGTGCGCCTGGCCGCCGAGGCGGCCTTCCACGCCCACCTCGCGCGCGACCGTCGTCACCTGGTCGGCGAAGGTGGCGAGCGTGTCCGTCATGCTGTTGATGGTGTCGGCGAGCGCGGCGACCTCGCCTTTCGACTCGACCGTGAGGCGCTGGCGCAGATCGCCGCCCGCGACGGCGGTGACGACCTTCACGATGCCGCGCACCTGGTTGGTGAGATTCGCGGCCATGACGTTGACGTTGTCCGTCAGATCCTTCCAGATGCCGGCGACGCCGGGAACGATCGCCTGGCCGCCGAGCTTGCCCTCGGTGCCGACCTCGCGGGCGACGCGGGTGACCTCCGCGGCGAAGCCGTTCAGCTGATCGACCATCGTGTTGATGGTTTCCTTCAGCTGCAGGATCTCGCCCTGCACGTCGACGGTGATCTTGCGCGAGAGGTCGCCGCGCGCGATGGCCGTTGCGACCTCGGCGATATTGCGGACCTGGCCGGTGAGGTTGCCGGCCATCGAGTTGACGTTGTCGGTGAGATCCTTCCAGGTGCCCGCGGAGCCCGGCACGATCGCCTGGCCGCCGAGCTTGCCCTCGGTGCCGACCTCGCGGGCGACGCGGGTGACCTCCGCGGCGAAGCCGTTCAACTGATCGACCATCGTGTTGATGGTTTCCTTCAGCTGCAGGATCTCCCCGCGCACGTCGACGGTGATCTTGCGCGAGAGGTCGCCGCGCGCGATGGCCGTTGCGACCTCGGCGATATTGCGGACCTGGCCGGTGAGATTGCTGGCCATGGAGTTGACGTTGTCGGTCAGGTCCTTCCAGACGCCGCGCACGTCCTTCACCTCGGCCTGGCCGCCGAGCTTGCCCTCGGTGCCGACTTCGCGGGCGACGCGGGTGACCTCCGCGGAGAAGCCGTTCAACTGATCGACCATCGTGTTGATGGTCTCCTTCAGCTGCAGGATCTCGCCCTGCACGTCGACGGTGATCTTGCGCGAGAGATCGCCGCGGGCGATGGCCGTTGCGACCTCGGCGATGTTGCGGACCTGGCCGGTGAGGTTGCCGGCCATCGAGTTGACGTTGTCGGTGAGATCCTTCCAGGTGCCGCCGACGCCCGGCACGTACGCCTGGCCGCCGAGCTTGCCGTCGGTGCCGACCTCGCGGGCGACGCGGGTCACCTCCGAGGCGAAGGAGCGCAGCTGATCGACCATCGTGTTGATGGTTTCCTTCAGCTGCAGGATCTCGCCGCGCACGTCGACGGTGATCTTGCGCGAGAGGTCGCCGTTCGCGATGGCGGTGGCGACCTCGGCGATGTTGCGGACCTGGCCGGTGAGATTGCTCGCCATGGAGTTGACGTTGCCGGTGAGGTCCTTCCACACCCCGCTCACGTCCTTCACCTCGGCCTGGCCGCCGAGCTTGCCGTCGGTGCCGACCTCGCGGGCGACGCGGGTCACCTCCGAGGCGAAGCCGTTCAGCTGGTCGACCATGGTGTTGATCGTGTTCTTGAGCTCGAGGATCTCGCCCTTCACGTCCACCGTGATCTTGCGGGAGAGGTCGCCGCGGGCCACCGCGATCGTCACCTCGGCGATGTTGCGGACCTGGCCCGTGAGATTGGTCGCCATCGCGTTGACCGAGTCGGTGAGATCCTTCCAAGTTCCCGCGACGCCCGGCACGACCGCCTGGCCGCCGAGCTTGCCCTCGGTGCCGACCTCGCGGGCGACGCGGGTCACCTCCGAGGCGAAGGAGCGCAGCTGATCGACCATGGTGTTGATCGCTTCCTTCAGCTGCAGGATCTCGCCGCGCACGTCGGCCGTGATCTTGCGCGAGAGGTCGCCGCTCGCGACGGCGATCGTCACCTCCGAGATGTTGCGAACCTGGCCGGTGAGATTGCTCGCCATGTAATTGACGTTATCGGTCAGGTCCTTCCAGGTGCCCGAGAGCCCGGGGACCGCCGCCTGGCCGCCGAGCTTGCCCTCGGTGCCGACTTCGCGCGCGACGCGCGTGACCTCCGAGGTGAACTCGCGCATCTGCGCGATCATTGCGTTCACGACCGTCGCCGAGCGCAGGAACTCGCCCTGGAGCGGGCGGCCGCCGGCATCGAGGGGCATGGTCTGCGACAGGTCGCCCTTGGCGAAAGCGGTGATCGCCCGCGTCGCCTGGGCGGTCGGCCAGAGCAGATCCTGGACGAGCGTGTTGACCGAGTCCTCCATCTCGCGCCACGCGCCCCCGCGGCCGCTCGTCGGGATGTGGTGCTGTGTTTGCCCCTCCTTGCCGACGACCTGGCCGATGCGCTTCAGCTCCGCGGCGAGGTGCTGATTCGAGGCGAGGATCTCATTCAACGTGTCGTTGATCTTGCCGGCGAGACCGACCTCGTCCCGCGGGAGCCGCACCGAGAAGTCACCGTCACGGACGGCTTGCAGGGCTCGCAGCAGCTCGCGCAGGTCGAGCTGGCCCTGGAGGATGGGTTCGTCTCGGACCGGCGCCGGGCGGCGGCGCGAGGTCGCGCGTGTTGGCATCAGGAGCTCCGGGATAGGGGCGCTGTCATGGGGTGCCCGAGGAGGGGGCCAGGGCGGGCGCTGAGTCTCGTGCGAGCAAAGAGTCCCCTCGGCACGGCCTCGCTCGGCCGTACGCGTGCGACTCGATTTCCCCCGGACATCCACGGGGCGATCGTGCCGCCCCTGCGGCGAAACATAGCAGAAGGCCCGGGCGGCGCAAGCTCCGTCGCGCCCGCCGCCGAGGACGCCAGGGTGCCAACGACGGCCGAGTCGCTAGGACGCGAGGCCCTCGGCTGCGAGCTCCTCGGCCTGGTGCTCGCGCTCGAGCGCGCCGACCAGCTCGTCGAGCTTGCCGTCGAGGATCGAGTCGAGCTTGTAGAGCGTCAAATCGATGCGGTGATCCGTCACCCGGCCCTGCGGGAAGTTGTAGGTGCGAATGCGCTCGGAGCGGTCGCCGGACCCGACCTGGAGGCGGCGCGAACGTGCCTGCTCGGATTGCTGGCGCTCTTCCTCGGCGGCCCTGAGCTTTGCCTTGAGCAGAGCCATCGCGCGTGACCGGTTCTTGTGCTGCGAGCGCTCGTCCTGGCATTCGACGACGATGCCGCTCGGCAGGTGGGTGATGCGTACGGCCGAGTCGGTCTTGTTGACGTGTTGTCCGCCGGCGCCGGAGGACCGGAAAGTGTCGATCCGCAGCTCCGAAGGATTGAGCTCGATCGGATCGACCTCGTCGGCCTCCGGGAGGATCGCGACGGTGCACGCGGAGGTATGGATGCGCCCTTGCGCCTCCGTCGCCGGCACGCGCTGCACGCGGTGGGTGCCGGACTCGAACTTGAAGCGCGCGAATGCGCCCGAACCCGCGATCCGGCTGATGATCTCCCGGTAGCCGCCGTGCTCGCCGGGGCTTTCGCTCAAGATCTCGACGCTGAGGCCTGCCGCTTCGGCGTAGCGGGTGTACATGCGCAGCAGATCGCCCGCGAAGATCGCCGCCTCGTCCCCGCCCGTGCCGGCCCTCACCTCGAGGAACACGTTCCGCTCATCTCGCGGGTCGCGCGGGACGAGCAGCCGCTTCAGCTCGTCCTCGACGAGCTCGAGCGCGGCGCGGATCCTCCCGGCTTCCTCCTGGCCGAGAGACCGCATGGAGCCGTCGGGGTCCGCGAGCAGCTCCTCCGCCGCCTCGAGATCTGCCTCGAGCCGCAGCCAGTCCCGGTAGCGGTCGGCGAGCGGCTGCAGCCGCGCGTATTCACGCGAGAGGTCGCGGAACTGCTGCGAGTTGCCCGCGGCCTCGGGCTCGGCGAGCAGGCGTCCCACCTCCTCGAGCCGGTCGGTCATCTTCTCGAGGCGCTGGCGAATGGAATCCTTCATGATGCTAAGCGAGTTTTTCCCGTTGACGAGGAATTCTCCGGGATCATGCCGCGCCGTGAAAGAGGCTATAGTGACTCCATGACTCCGCTGTCACGCTTTGCGCCGCTCGCAGCAGCGGCCGCCCTGCTTGCGCTCGCCGCCGGATGCCAGACCGCGCCGACTCGGCCCGCCAAAAAAGCCCGTCAGCCGGCAGCCGCGGCCCACGGCCCGGGGAGCCTCGCCTCGCTCGCCCAGGTGGCCCTCGAGAAGGGCGACTGCCGCACGGCGTCGCAGGACTATGCGAACGCCGCGCGCCAGGGCCCGGCGCAGCTTGCGCGGCGGGCGAGCCAGGTGGCGATCACCTGTCAGGACCTGCCGGCCGCGTGGCAGTCGGCGCAGCGCTGGCACGCGCTCGCGCCGCACGACCGGGAGGCGTCGCTCGTCTACGGTACCCTCGCGCTCGCGCTCTACCACGTTCCGCAGGCCCACGCCGCGCTCGTGCCGCTCGTCCAGGGCGGCGGCCCGAAGGCCGAGCGTGAGGAGCTCTCCCTTCTCGAGCTGCTGAGCGAGGACCCCGACATCGGCGCGAACACGACGCTCGCGGCGCTCGGCGGTACCGCGAATGCGCACTCGCCGGCGCCGGTCCTCACCGCCTTCGGCGCGCTCGCGCTCGAGGCGTATCACTTCGATCTCGCCGCCAAGCGAGCCAATCAGGCGCTCGCGGAGGATCCGCGCTCGGGCAGCGCGCTGCGCCTGCTCGCCCGCGTGCACGTGCTGCAGGGAGATGCCGGCGGGGCGATGCTCGCCGCGCGGGAGGCTATGAAAGTGGATCCGGCGGGCAGCACGCTCGAGCTCGCGGACGTGTTGACGGGCCTCGATCGGCCGCAGGCGGCGCGGGCCGAGCTCGAGAGGCTCCGCGACGCGGGCGTCTCGGCCGCGGTGATCGATTCGCGGCTCGCCATGCTCGCGTTCCAGAACGGTGACGTGACCGATGCGCAGCGCCGCTTCGAGCAGCTCGTCGAGCGGGGCGATGCTCCCGGATCGGCCTACCTCTATCTCGGCGAAATCGCCGCACGGGCGGGGAATCAGGCCGAGGCGCTCACCGATTACCGGCAGCTGAGCGAGACCCCGCTCGCGCTCACGGCCGATACGCGCTCGGCGGGCATCCTGCTCGATGAGGGCAAGCGCAGCCAGGCGCTCGGCGTGTTCGACGGCTACGAGAGCGAGCACCCCGAGGACTGTC
>JBOHZT010000147.1:0-7964 GCA_050738535.1 Steroidobacteraceae bacterium | reverse complement strand
CACAGGTGACGGCGAGGGTGCGCCCGTTCGCCGCGGCGGACAGGTGCGTGTAGTTGCTGGTGACGACGCTCTTCAAGCGCGGCGATTCGTCGAGAACCTTCACGAAGGGCGCGCCGACGTAGAACTCCCGCAGCGCCGCCACCGCGCGGCCGGAATCGAGCGCTGCCTTCAAAGGCGCCTGCACCGTCACCAGGATGCCGCGAGCGAAAGGGCCCGAAGTCGGCACGAAGCTGAAGTCCGCCTCGACGCCCGAGGCCGCGTGCGCGCAGGCGACGATCTCAGGAATGTGTCGATGGGTGAGCGCGCCGTAGGTGTACACGTCGGAGTGGCGGAGCGGATGATGCGTCCCCTCGACGGGCTTGCGGCCGGACCCGGTGCTCCCCGTGATGCCGGAGACGTAGAGCGTCGGCGCGACGAGGCCCAGTTTGAGCAGCGGCACGCTCGCAAACAGGATCGCGCTCGCGAAGCAGCCCGGATGGGCGACGTGCCGAGTCGGCACCGGCCCCGGAAGATGCTCGGACAGGGCACACGTGAACTCCTCGAGCCGCCGCGGCGCGCCGTGCGGATGCTTGTAGACGGCCTCGTAGGCCTGCGCGGAGCGGTAGCGGAAGTCCGCCGAGATGTCGACGACGCGCGGCTCCCGGCCGGCGCGCTCCGCCGTGGTGAGCAATCGGTCGATGAGCGCCGCGGCGACCCCATGCGGCGCGGCCGATACGACCGCCGAAACCGGCGTCTCGGCGAGCACCGCGGCGATCTCGGACTCCGCTTGGAATCGAGTCTGCGGATAAGCGCTCGCCAGATGAGGAAACGCCCGTGCCACCGGCTCGCCCGGCCGGCTATCCGAGAGAATGCCCGCGAGCTCGAGCCCCGGATGGCCCGCGATGAGCCGCAGCAACTCGCCCGCGACATAGCCGCTGCCGCCGAGGATGACCGTGGGTATCCGCGCGCCCGTGCTCATGCCGCTCACGCCCGCGCCGCTCACGCCCTGGCTCATGCCGCCGCGCACCGGGGCAGGAGCCCGATGACCTCGATGATGCGATCGCCGAGCGCCACGCCTTCGCTGATCGCATTGAAAGCCGGCACGCCGAGCTGCCGCTCGATGATCTCCACGCCGACCTGGTTGTCGGTGGCAGGTCCCGTCACCGCGCAGGGCTCGATCTCGAAGCGCTGGCGCAGCAGGGTGACGCCGCCCCAGGCTGCGACGGGGTCATTGGCCGAGAGCACCACGCCCGTGAGCGCCGCGCGGATGTCGGGACAGTCGAGAATCGCATCCACGCCGTAGGCGCCGAGGATGCCATCGCCGAGCTCGAACACGATGACGTCCGGCTTCGCCTCCGCCAGCTCGGTGAGCATGGTGCGCGTGAGCGCGGGACCGGTCCCGCTCGTGCTCGTCACCACGCCGAGATCGGTGAAGATCATCGAGTGGCGCGCGCCCGCATCCTCCATCGCGAGGACGTCGCGGCGCAGGGACACGCCCGTCGCCTTGAAAGCGTCCACGACGAGGCCGCGATGGCGCATGCGGCTCGCGATCGCGCACGCGGCCGCGGTCTTGCCGGCCTCCATGCAAGTGCCCGCGAGCGCGACCACCGGCACTCCACGAGTGTCGAGCTTCGCATCGAGGGCGAGCGGGCGGTACCCGACTCGTGCCGGAACCCCGATCCGCTCTCCGAGATAGGGGAAGTGCAGCACCACGCCGAGCACGCGGCAGTCGAACGGCTTGCCCTTCTCGGGGTTCGCCGAGTCGCACAGGCCGAGGACGCCGCCGATGTTGAGCATCTGGATCACGTCGCCCGCGGCGAGCGACTGCGGCACGTGGCCGGAATAGCCGAAGAGCGCCTTGCGGTGTCCGAGCGCGCCCACCACGATGTCGCCCTTCACCACCTTCGCCATGCGGCCGCTCGTCAACTCGAGCGTGTTGTAGGTCGACTTGTTGGTGAGCACCTCGACGACGACGACGACCCCCTCCTCGGAAGGGATGTCCGGCGAGATGCGCACCTCGTGCGAGATGCCGCAGGCCTGCGTGACGGAGGCGATCTTGTCGACGACCAGCGTTCTCACGTTCCGGATCCCCCGCGGCTCCCGGCCCGGTGGTGGAACACGCCCGGGAGCGATGCGATCTTCGAGAAGCCGAGCGCGTCGGCGGCGGTCCACTCGCCGGCCGCCTCGCCGTACTGGCCTCGTGAGGCCGTCAGCAGCGAATAGGGTGAATCGGTCCCCTCGACGAATGCGCTCCCCGGCCGCAGGAGCACGCGCGCCTCGCCGGTCACTCGCGCCTGCGAGCTCACGAGCAGCTGCTCGATGTCGCGGCACACCGGATCGAGGAGCTGCCCCTCGTGCACCAGGTCCCCATAGGGCTGCGCGACGAGATCCTTGATCCGCTGCTGCCGTCCCGTGAGCACCAGCTTCTCGAGCTCCCGGTGCGCCTCGATGAGCACGGCCGCGGCGGGCGCCTCGAACGCGACGCGGCCCTTGGTGCCGATGATCGTATCGCCGAGATGAATCCCGCGGCCGATGCCATAGGCCGCCGCGAGCGCCTCGAGCCGCTCGATGAGCGCCACCGGGGCGAGCGCCTCGCCGTCGAGCGCCGACGGCCGGCCCTGCGTGAAGGAGATCGTGTGCCGCGACGGCTCCCGCGGGTGGCTGAACGCGTTCCGCGTGAGCACCCAGGCCTCGTCGGGAATGCTGCCGTGCGAGCTCAAGGTCTCCTTACCGCCGATGGTGACGCCCCACAGGCCGCGGTTGACGGAGTAGGCCGCGCCGAACGGCGGCACGGGCAAGCCGCGCTGCTGCAGGTACGCGAGCTCGTCCTGGCGCTTCAAGGCCTCGTCCCGCACCGGTGCGAGCACCTCGAGATCCGGGGCCAGCGTGCGCAGCGCCACCTCGAATCTCACCTGGTCGTTGCCGGCGGCCGTCGAGCCGTGCGCGATCGTGGTCGTCCCGAGCTTGCGCGCGGCCTGCGCGAGAGTCTGCGCCTGCATCACGCGCTCCGAGCCGACGCACAGCGGATAGAGCTGGCCGCGCCGCACGTTGCCCATGACGAGGAAGCGCAGGACCTGCTCGAAATAATCCGCGCGCGCATCGACGAGATGATGCTCGACCGCGCCGAGCTCGCGCGCGCGCTTCTCGAGCGCCGCCGCCGCCGCGGCGTCGATGCCGCCGGTATCGACCGTCACGGTGACGATCGGCCGCCGGTACCGCTCCGCGAGCCACGGGACGAGGAATGAGGTGTCGAGACCCCCGGAATAGGCGAGGGCGATCGGCTGCACGCCGCTGGAGGTGGAGCTCATCGAGGAATCTCTCAGACGCGGAACAGGAAGTGCAGCCGGCCGATGAGCTGCGTTTGGGAGCTCTCGGCGTCGGTCGCGATGAAGATGGTGTCGTCGCCCGACAGCGTGCCGACGACCTCCGGCCATTCCGCCTTGTCGATGGCGACGGCGACGCTCTGCGCCGCGCCGATCGTCGTGCGGACCACGGTGAGGCAAGGTCCCGCGCGGCGGATCCCGCGCACGAACTGCGACAGCGCGTGAAAGTCGCCGTTCGCCCGCGTGACCTCGGCCGGTGGCATGACATAACGGCCGCCCGCCTTCAACACGCCGAGGTCGCGCAGGTCCCGGCTCACGGAGGACTGCGTCACGTCATACCCGTCCTGCCGCAGCAAGCCGACCAGCTCCGTCTGGCGGCGCACGATGCCCGCGCGCAGGAGGCGCGCGATCGCGTCGCGCCGCATGAGCTGCTGGCTATCCGGGAAGATTCGGTCGCGGGCTTGCATAAACTTGCGCGCATTATGCATATTCATGCAATCACGTCAACCCTCGCTCGCAGCGCGCTACTTCTCGAACGAGTACACGATGTCCGCTCCCCCGAGCTGCCCGAACTCGGTGCTGAGCGCCCAGTGATCGCCCAGCGTGTAACGCAGCTTCACGATGTTGAGCGACTGCAGGAGCGTGATGCCGTAGCTCACGTACAGGCGCGGCGAGAGGTACTTGCCGAGCACCAGCGCCGTGTCGTTGTTGTACGTCGGCTCGATCGCGATCGGCAGGCCGACCTCCGAGCCGAGCACGGCCGCGCCTTGCCCGATGAGCTGCGCGTTCTCGCTCCTCGAGGTGTTCGCAGTCGCGGCCACGCCGAGCTGGGGGCCGCCGAACAACGTGCCGCCCGCGAGCACCAGCGAGAGAATCTGCGCTTGCGGGAGCGGCGGCTCGGAGAAGAAGGTGATGCGCGGCTCGCGCAGTGTCCCCCGGACGTTGATGCCCGCGACCGCCGCGCCGACATCGGGGTCCTGGAAGCGCTTCTGCGCGCGGATATCGATGCCCGGATCGTCGATCGGGCTGCCGGTATAGATGAGGCGGCCCCTGGCGATGTCGAGCGTCCGCCCGTACGCGGCGTACTTGCCGCCGACGATCCTCAGCTCGCCGGTGGCCCGCGTGATCGCAGCGGCGCCGCTCTTCACGAGCACGCTGCCCGTGAGATGCCCCGTGAGACCCCGCGTCTCGATGCTCACGTCGTTCCCGAGATCGATCTTGACGGCGCTCGTCACCCGCAGCCGCGCCGCCGGCGTCGAACTATCCGGCTCCCCGACGATGATCTGATCGGAGGAGACCTGCACCGCGTTCGTGAGGTCCGCGGGCGCAATGTGCGCGTGAGGAACGTCCACGGTGCCGGCGACGCTCACCTGCCGTCCATGGAGGTCGAATCGAAGGCTCGGCGAGGCGTCGACGACGGCTTCAGGCAAATCGACCACCCGCAGATTCTCGCCGCGCAGATCGAGGTGCCCCGAAGGTATCCCGTGGAGCCACTCGAGCCGTCCGCTCACCGAGGCCGAGCCGGCACCTGCATGAGTCTTGCCGCTGAAGGCGATCCCATGATCGAGCAAGTGCGCCTCGAGCGCCGTGTCGCGCAACTGGAAATTGTACCGATACAGATCGACGGCTCCGTTCGCGACCGCAAGCGCGCCGGTGAGCCGCGGCGCTCCGAGCGTCCCGGAAAGGTGGAGGCTGGCGCTCGCCTCCCCGCTCGCCTTATCGATCGGTCCCTGATACAGCGGCGCCCAGTCCGCGATCTGCGTCCGAGCGGTGAGCGACCCGGTGAGCGGCGAGCTGCGCCATCCCGCCGCGGCGCGCTCGGCTGCGATCCGCCCGTCGATCGCGCCCGCAGCGCCGTCGTCGAGGCTCACTGCCGCCTCGAGCCGGCTGCCGCTCGCGGTGAGGGACAGCGTGCCGGAGCCGAGCTTTCTCGTGAGCCGGCGGCCGCCCGGCGTGTGCCTCACGACCTCGCCCCCCGTGAGCGTGATCCCGAGACGGCCCTGCGCGGGCGCATGTCCGCTCGCGGCGATACGCGCGGTCGCGCCGACGACGCCCCGGTACTGCACCTCGCGGCTCACCCCGGCCGTGAGCAGCGCGAGCGGCAATCCGACCGCTTGCGCGGCGGCGGACCAGTTGCCCGGCATCCACTGCGCCGCGCCGCAGATGCGCGCCGGCTTCCCGGAGACGCAGATCTGCCCGAGCCGGACCGCGCGGCTCGAGACCGTGAGCGCGCCCGGCGACTCGAGCGTGAGGTGAGTGCCGCCGCCCGCAAACCGGAGCTGCTCGAGCCTTCCCGTCCATACGCCGCCCGAGAGGCTCCCGACCGCCCTGGACTGGAGCTGGTAGGAGACCCCCGTGAGCGCGAGGCGCGCGCGCTGCGCGGCCGGCGGCCCACCCAGGCTGAACGCGACGTTGAGCTCGTGCCGCCGGTAGGCGAGCTCGTGCGCATCGAGCTCGATCCGCGCAGGCCCGCCCCCGCGCGGATCGAAGTCGGCGCGCGCGTGGAAGCTCGCGAGAGAAATGCCGCGGTAGCGGATCCCCGCACCGCTCGCGACGGCCTCGATCGAGGGACTCGAGCGCGGGCCGTGGAGCGTGCCGCGCGCCTGCAGGCGGCCCTTCCACCGCGGATCGAGCAGCGAGAGATCGCTCGCCGCGACGTTGAACCGCAAATTCACACGCGCCCGCGCCCCCGAATCGAACGCGCCGTCGAGGGCGAGCGTCGTACGACCGATATCACCCTTGACTCCTGCGAGGGTCCAGGTCGAGCCCTGCCTCGAGACCGTCCCGCTCCCGCTCGCCGCGAGGCCGCGCAGCTGGCCCGTGAGGTCGCGAACGGCGAGCGAGAAGTCGGTGCGCGGATCGAGCTGCGCGCCGGAAGCGGTGAAGTCGAACGTCAACTGCCCGGGAAGATCCGGACGCAGCGTCGCGGGATTCACGCCGACGGCCTTACCGACGGCGGACCACGAGGGCCGCGGCGACCACACGGCGGTGCCTGCGCTGAGCCGGGTCTCGCCTCCGAAGCCCTCGAGCGTGGCGCGGCTCACCGTGAGGCGCTGCCGGCCGAGCGTCCCCGCGAGCTCGAGCGACAGCGGGGGCAGGCGGCGCACCGCGAGCGCGCCCGTGACCTCGACCGCATAGGGCCAGATGCCGTCGATTCGATAGCGGCCCGACGCGCTGCGCACCGCGACGCTCTTCCCCGCGAGCGGCCAGCGAAAATGCGTCCACGTGCCCGCGAGGTCGAGCCGCGGCCCGTGCCTCTGGATGCCGATACGGCCGCGGCCGCTGAGCCGCATCCCGGAAGGCGTCTTCGTGAGCTCCACCTGACGCACGGTGAGCACGCGGTTCGAATACGAGCCGCGAAACCGCAAGCCGAACGCGCCGGCATGCCAGCCCGAGGGCGTGAGCTGCCCCTGCGCGCTGAACCCAGCGCCGCTGCCGGAGGCGGTGAGCTCGCCGCTCACCCGGCCGAGCGCAGTGTCCGAGCCGTGCCAGGGGCCTAGTCCGAAATCCTGCAGCGTCGCCTTGCCTCGCCAGTGCCAGTCGTGGGTGAGATCGGCCGCGCGGCCCTCGAAGACGAGCTCGAAGGGCGAGCGAAACCGGACGTGGAGCGCGATGTCGTCGAGGGTGCCGGCGCCCCGCGCGTCGATGACCCAGAGCGGCCGCCCGGGCACCTGGATGGTGGTGCGCGTCGCGGCATCGAGCCCAAAGGGACTTCCCGCATGCAGCACGCCGTACCCCGTCAGGTGCAGGGCGCCGGCGGTCATTGCCGCCTTGTCGATGCGGACGGCGCTCCGGCGCACCAGGCCGGCACTCTCGAGGGAGGTCGCATGGAAGCGTTTCCCGTCGGGCACGATCAGGGTGCCGGATGCGATGCGCACGTCGCCTGCGCGGATCGCAAGTCCTCGGGGCAGGAAGTGCCACTGCCGCCGACGAAGCTTGGGCCCGTGGTAGCGATGCACCTCGACGAGCGCCTTGCCGATGCTGAGCTCGGGGACCGACAGCCTGTGCAGCCACAAGGGCGCGAGCCGGATCCGGCCGCTCACGTCCTCGAAGCGCAAGTGGACGTGCGGATCCTCGATCTCCACGCGATCGATGTGGATTCCGCCCACGGCCGTGCCGCTCACGCCGGCGAGCAGGAGATGCAGATGGCCGAAATGCCGGGGGACGAACCGGACGAGGAGCAGCAGTCCCCCGGGCGTGAAGGCTGCGTAATAGACCGCCGCGGGCGGCAGCGCCGCGAGCGCGAGCACGAGCAGCGCGATGACGAGGAAGGGTCGCCGTATCCGAGCCATCACAGTTTTGGACCGAAGTAGACGTCGAAGTGCGGGCCCGCTCCGGGCCGCGACAAAGGCTGCGCGACGTCGATGCCGAGCGTCAACACCGGCAGCCGCCACCGCAGGCCGATTCCGGCCGAGTACTCGATGAAATGCGGATAGACGGGATTTCCCGAGCGGCCGAGCGAGTCGAACGCATTGCCTGCATCGCTGAACACCGCGATCCCGATACGGCGCGTCACGTCGCGCACGACCTCGATGCTGCCCGTCAGTACGTCTCGGCCGCCGATCTTCAAATACTTCCGGGTGCCGTTCGGAAGCGTCACGGCCGCCACCGGCGACAGATCGTCGTATCCGAATCCGCGCACGCTCCCCTCCCCGCCCGCGA
>JBOHZT010000146.1:0-8029 GCA_050738535.1 Steroidobacteraceae bacterium | reverse complement strand
ACGCATGCCCGTGCGGCAGGATGCCGAGGCCCATGAGCGACGTGACCGCGGCAATACCGGCCTGCTCGGCGAGCTGGAACGCCAGGCGCTGCGCGCGCGCGCGGATCACTCCCCCGCCGAGATAGAGCAGCGGCCGTTCCGAGGCGGCGATCAGCGCGACGGCGCGATCGTAGTCCCGAGACCGCGCGGCGGTCGACGCCGCGGCTGCCGGTGTCGCGGCAGCCGGTGCTGCGGCGCGCGCAGCCGCGGGAGGCGCCGCTTCCTCCATGCGCTCGGACTGGACGTTCTTCGGAATGTCGATGAGCACGGGGCCCGGCCGGCCGTGCTCGGCGGTGTCGAAAGCCTCCGCGAGGATGGCCGGAATGCGCGCCGCCGAAGCGACGCAATAGCGCGCCTTGGTGACCGGCCCCGCCATGCGCGTCGCGTCGACCTCCTGGAAGGCGTCGGTGCCGATGAGATGCGTCGGCACCTGGCCTGCGATGCAGACGAGCGGCACCGAGTCGAGCCGCGCATCGGCGAGGGCGGTGACCACGTTCGTCACTCCCGGACCGGAGGTGACGAAACAGACGCCGGCCCGACCGCGGATGCGGGCGATGCCCTGTGCGATGGAACCGGCGGCTTGCTCGTGCCGGGCGAGGACATGGCGGATCCTCGATCCGTCGAGGGCCTCGTAGAGCGGCAGCACGGCCCCTCCAGGCATACCGGCCACGAGGTCGACACCGCGCTCCTCAAGGAGGCGGATGATCAACTGCGCACCATTCGAGCTCACGAGGGCTCCTCCCGATTCGAGCCCTACCAAAGCGCTTGTTGCCGACACGGAATGCAAGAACCCCCTCGCGAGCGGCAAGCCGCCGTGCATAATCGATCCGGTCATGCAAGGCCATTCGGAACTCATGCCTTGATCGAGACCGACGTTCCCGCACGGCTCGACCGACTCCTCTGGAGCCGCTTCCACTCGCTCACGGTGCTGGCGCTCGGTATCACCTGGGTGCTGGACGGGCTCGAGGTCACCCTGGTCGGGTCGATCTCCGGCGCGCTGGAATCGACCGCGAGCCTGCATCTCACCGACGCGGAGGTGGGCGCCGCGGCGAGCGCCTACCTGATCGGCGCGGTGCTCGGCGCGCTGTTCTTCGGCTGGCTGACGGATGTCCTCGGCCGCAAGCGCCTGTTCTTCATCACGCTCGGGCTCTACATCGTCGGCACTGCCTTGAGTGCGTTCTCCACGAGCTTCCTGACGTTCGCGCTGTTCCGGTTCGTGACCGGGTGCGGCATCGGGGGGGAGTACGCGGCGATCAACTCCGCGATCCAGGAGCTGATCCCCGCGCGCTATCGCGGGCGCACGGATCTCGCCATCAACGGCAGCTTCTGGCTCGGCGCGCTCCTCGCAGCGGTCGGGGCGACGTTGCTCCTAGCGCCGGGCCGGCTGCCGCCGGATCTCGGCTGGCGCTTGGC
Source organism: Steroidobacteraceae bacterium (assembly GCA_050738535.1). GTDB lineage: Bacteria > Pseudomonadota > Gammaproteobacteria > Steroidobacterales > Steroidobacteraceae > JASHUC01. Next base: position 6,577 of record JBOHZT010000146.1, on the reverse strand, counting down.
CTTCGGCATCGGCGCCGTGCTCGGGCTCGTCATTCTGCTCTTCCGCAGGACCTTGCCGGAGAGCCCTCGCTGGCTCGTGCTGCACGGGCGGACCGACGAGGCGGATCGCACCATGCGCTCGATCGAGCAGCGCGCCCGGCAGCCTGCGCCGCAGTCGGGCCCGTTACCCACCCTCAAGCTGCGCGAGCGCACGCAGGCGGCGGGTCCCCTCGCGCTCGCCGTGACGCTGTTCCGGCTCTATCCGCGGCGCGCCGTGCTGGGTCTGGTCCTCATGACAGCGCAGGCGTTCCTCTACAACGCCATTTTCTTCACGCATGCCCTCGTGCTCGGGCGGTTCTTCGGGGTGAAGCCGGACGACGTGGGGCTGTATCTGGTGCCGTTCTCGGTCAGCAATTTCATCGGGCCGCTCGCGCTCGGGTGGCTGTTCGACCGGTGGGGCCGACGTCCGATGATCACGGCGACCTATGCGGTCTCGGGCGCATTGCTCGCGCTCACGGCGGTCGCATTCGAGAGCGGGGTGCTCAGCGCAGCGACGCTGACCGTCGCCTTCACGCTCGTCTTTTTCTTCGCCTCGCCGGCGGCGAGCAGCGCCTACCTCACGGTGAGCGAGAGCTTTCCGCTCGAGGTGCGGGCGCTCGCGATCGCAGTGTTCTATGCGTTCGGCACCGCGCTCGGCGGTGTCGCCGCGCCGTGGGTGTTCGGCGATCTCATCGGCACCGGCCGCCCGTCCGCCATCGCGGCCGGTTACGCGTTCGGAGCGGCGCTGATGATCGCGGCCGCGATCGTCGAGGCATGCCTCGGGATCGCGGCGGAGCGGCGCTCGCTCGAGCAGGTCGCGCGGCCCCTTTCGAGTGCCGACGGAGATTGAGCGACGACTGGTGTGCAGCGCCGCCCGGCGCCTTCAGTGCACTTGCGGCGCGGCGGCCGTTCCCGCCGGCTGGACCTTCAGCAGCTCGACCTCGAATTTGAGCAGCGACCCGGGCGGAATCGGGGGCGGGGAGTCATCGCCGTACGCGAGCTGCGGCGGGATGTAGAGCTCCCACTTGGAGCCGGGCTTCATGAGGACGAGCGCCTCCTTCCAGCCCTGGATGACGTGGTCCACCGGGAAGGTCGCGGGCATGCCGCGATCGTAGGAGCTGTCGAATACGGTGCCGTCGAGGAGCGTGCCGCGGTAGTTCACCGTGACGGTGTCGGTCGCGTGCGGCGAGGCGCCGCTGCCGGCCTTGATGATGCGGTACTGCAGTCCGCTGGCGATCGTCTTGACCCCTTTGCGCTTGGCATTCGCCGCGAGGAACTTGCGCGCGGCGGCCTTGTTGCGCGTCGCGACGTTGGCACGGCTCGCGACGAGCAGCGCCTGCACGTTCTTCTGGTCCTCGGGGCTCGCCTTCGCGGTTCCCTTGACGACGTCCCGCATGCCTTGCGCGACCTTGTCGAACGCCACCGAGTTCGGAGTGATGCCGAGCTTGTGCAGCTGCGTGCCGAGGACCACGCCCAGGCTGTAGCTGCCCTTCTCTTTGATGGCGTGCGCGCCTTGGGCACCCGAGGCGCTTCGAGCACTCGAGGCCGTGGAGGAGGCATGCGCGGCGCCTTGCGCGGCGCTGACCGGCAGCGAGCTCGCGGCCATGGCCGCCGCGAGCACAAAAGCGGGTGCGAGTCGTAGAATCACGAAATCACCTCGGGTGTGAGCCAGATGAGCCTTAGTGTCGCCGGTTGCGCGCGACCGCGCTCGGTTTTTTTGCCTAGGAGATCACGCATGTTCGAGCGGCTCGAGCGTATGCCGGACGATCCGATCCTCGGCCTGATGGCCGCGTTCCGCGCAGATCCGGACCCGCGGAAAGTTGATCTCGGGGTCGGCGTCTACCGCAATGGGCGCGGCGAGACGCCCGTGCTCGAGGCCGTGCGGCGGGCCGAGCGCCTCGTTCTCGAGGGGCAGGTGTCGAAAACCTACGTCGCGCCCGCGGGCAATCCGCGCTTCAACCAGGCGATGGAGCGGCTCGCGTTCGGCGCCTCGCACCCGGCGCTCGCCGCCGGGCGGGTGCGCACCATCCAGGGTGTCGGCGGCTGCGGTGCCCTGCGGCTGGGGGCGGAGCTGATCCGCGCGGCCGAGCCCGCGACGATCGTGCACGTGAGCTCGCCGACGTGGGCCAACCACGTGCCGCTCCTCAGCGGCTGCGGGCTCACGCTGGAGCCCTATCCCTACTACGACCCGGAGAGCGGGGGCGTGCGGTTCGAGGCCATGCTGCAAGCGCTCGATGCGCTGCAGCCCGGCAGCGTCGTGTTGCTGCACGCCTCCTGCCACAACCCGACCGGCGCGGATCTTTCCGAGGAGCAGTGGCGCGAGGTGCTCGGCGTGGTGCGCCGCCGCCGCCTGCTGCCCTTCCTCGACATGGCGTACCAGGGGCTCGGCGGCGGAGTCGATGCGGATGCCTTCGGCGTGCGGCTGTTCGCGTCCGAGCTGCCCGAGCTGCTCGTGGCGGTGTCTTGCTCCAAAAACTTCGGCCTGTACCGCGAGCGCGCCGGCACGCTGCACATCGTCACGGAATCGGCGCGCTGCGCCGAAGCGGCGCTCACCCACGAGGTGCGGATCGCGCGGCGGCTGTACTCGATGCCGCCGGATCACGGCGCGGCCATCGTCGCCGAGATCCTCGCGGACGAGACGCTCCGCGACCTGTGGCGGCGCGAGGTCGGCGACATGCGTGAGCGCATCGCCACGCTGCGCCGCGATCTGGTGCGGCTGCTCGAGACGCTCTGTCCCGCCCGGGACTTCGGCTTCATCGCGACTCAGCGCGGCATGTTCTCGTTCCTCGGTGTGAGTCCGGAGCAGGTGAGGACGCTGCGCACGGAGCATCACGTCTACATGACCGAGGACAGCCGCATCAACATCGCGGGACTGCGGAGCGAGAACCTCGAGTATTTCGCGCGCGCCGTGGCGCAGGTGCTCGGCTGAGCCGAGCAGCGCTATTCGCCGGCGGCCGCGCCGGCCGCATCCGCAGCGCCGCCGAGGACACTCGCGAGCTCGGCATAGGTCTCGATCGGCGCCGAGCACACCGTGCCGCGGCAGACATAGGCGACGGCGCGTCCGCGGGGTGCCTTCTCCGCGAGCGCCGCAGGCAGTGAGGGTGTCTCGGTCGCCGGGATCGCGAGCACGATCCGGTGCGGGGCGCGGCGCTTCGCAAGCTCCGCGCGCCAGCGTTCGAGCTCGGGGGACTCGCCCCGCAGGATGACGATCTGCGGCGGATGCAGGTGCTCCTCGAGCGCGAGGAGCAGCGAGACGTGCGCGGCCGGGCGCGCCTCGACGGCACTCCATGCGGCGCGCAGGATGCGCTCGGACGCTTCCAGATACCGGGTCGAGCCGAGCAGGTAACCCATTCGCGCGAGCACGAGCGCGGCGACGCCGTTTCCCGAGGGCGTCGCATCGTCCGCGAAGGACATCGAGCGGTGGATGAGTGCCTCATGCTCGTCCGAGGTGAAATACAGTCCGCCCGAGCCGGGATCGACGAAATGCGCTAGGACGACCTCGATGAGCTGCCGCGCGAACTCGAGGTCGTCCGCCGAGAAGCGGACCGTGAGCAGCTCGAGGACCGCCGCGGCGAGGTACGCATAGTCGTCGAGATAGGCTGGCAGGTGCGCTCGGCCGTCGCGGCTCGTCGCGAGGAGGCGGCCGTCCTTCCAATGGCGCTCCTTGAGGAACGCGAGCGCACGCGAGCTCGACGCCGCGAAATCCTCGCGGCCGAGGCTCGCGGCCGCGCGGGCCATGCCGCGGATCGCGAGCGCATTCCACGAGGTGAGGATCTTGTCGTCGCGCGCCGGCGGCACCCGGCGCGCGCGGATCGCGAGGAGCTTGCGGCGGGCGGACTCGATCAGCGCCTCGAGCGCCTCGCGGGGCTTACCGAGCCGGTCCGCGAGCTCCTCGAGCGACACGAACGTGTGCAGATGCCACCGGCCCTCGAAGTTGGGCTCTCGATCGAGACCGAAGCGAGGGGCGAAGGCCGAGTACTCCTGCGGCGAGAGTGCTTGCTCGACCTCCTCGCGTTTCCAGACGTAGTACTCGCCCTCCCGCCCTTCCGAATCGGCATCGAAGCTCGAGTAGAAGCCGCCGGCGGGCGATTGCAGCGCCTCGATGAGCCATTCGGCGGTCGCCGCCGCGGTGCGCGCGAAGAGCGGATCGCCGGCCGCGAGCGCGGCGTCCGCGTACACCGCGAGCAGCGCGCCGTTGTCGTAGAGCATTTTCTCGAAGTGCGGGATCATCCAATAGGGATCGACCGAGTACCGGCAGAATCCGCCGGCGAGCTGGTCATCGATGCCGCCTTCGGCCATGCGGCGCAACGTGAGCGTCGCCATCTCGCGCGCGCGGGCGTCCGCCTCGGATCCCGCGAGCAGCAGCTCGAGGGTGTCGGGGTGCGGAAACTTCGGCGCTCCGCCGAAGCCGCCGAAGCGCCCATCGAAGTTCGCGGCGAGGGTCGCGTGCGCCGCCGCGATCGGACCGCCATCGAGCCGCGCGCGGCTCGATGGCGCAGCGGCGTCCATCTCGGCGAGCGCTTGCACGAGCGCCCCACTTTGAGCGGCAAGCTCGTCGCGGTGGCTCGCGTAATAGTCCGCGACGCGCGTCAGCACGTCACTGAAGGCGGGCAGCCCGTGCCGCGGCTGCGGCGGGAAGTAGGTGCCGCCGAAGAAGGGCCTGCGGTCCTGCGGCGAGAGGAACATCGTGAGCGGCCACCCGCCCGAGCGGTGCGTGATGAGCGCCTGGGCGATCTGATAGATCCGATCGATGTCCGGGCGCTCCTCGCGATCCACCTTGATGTTGACGAACCGCTCGTTGAGGAGCTGCGCGGTCGCGGGATCCTCGAAGCTCTCCTCCGCGAGCACGTGGCACCAGTGGCAGGACGAGTACCCGATGCTGAGGTGAACCGGCTTGCCCTCGGCGGCCGCGCGCTCGAAGGCCTCGTTTCCCCAGGGATACCAGTCGACGGGGTTGTGGGCGTGCGCTTGGAGGTACGGGCTCGTCTGCCCGATCAGGCGATTCGTGTGCATACGGCCAGGATACGCGTCCCACTCCGGTATAATCCACGCGTGAGTCTCGGTGTCATCAGCTTGAAGCGAGGCGAGGAGCGCCGCCTCGTCGCAGGCCATCCTTGGGTGTTCAGCAACGAGGTGGACACCGATCGCACGCCTCTTGGCGCGTTCGCGCCGGGCGCACTCGCGACGGTGCAGTCCGACCGCGGCCGTTTCCTCGGCCACGCTTACGTCAATCCGCACGCGCTCATCTGCGCCCGCATCCTCAGCCGCGACGCCGATGCTCCCATCGACGAGCCGCTGCTCGCGCGCCGGCTCGAGGCCGCGCTCGCGCTGCGGCGCGAGCTGTACCGCGAGCCCTACTATCGGCTCGTGTTCGGGGAGTCGGACGGCTTGCCGGGACTCGTGCTCGACCGCTACGGCGATCTGGTGGTCGGGCAGATCTCGACCGCCGGCATGGAGGCGCTGAAGTCGCTGGTGGAGAGCGTCGTGCGATCCATCGTGACGCCGGCCGGGATGTACTGGAAGAGCGACTCGGCGGCGCGGGCGCTCGAGGGGCTGGCGCCGTTCGCGGGTGCGGCGTTCGGGGAGACCCCGGAGGAGGTCGAGGTCCGGGAGGCCGGCGCGACCTTTCGTGCGCCGCTGCAGGCAGGGCAGAAGACCGGGTGGTTCTACGACCAGGCGGCCAACCGCGCGCGGCTGCTGCGCTACCTGCGGCCCGGCGCCCGCGTGCTCGACGTGTTCAGCTATGCCGGCGCATGGGCCATCGCCGCCCTCAAAGGCGGCGCGGGTGCCGCGACCTGCATCGATTCCTCGCAGCCCGCGCTCGAGCGAGCCGGGCGCAACGCCGAGGACAACGGGCTGGAGTTGATCCCGCTCAAGGGCGACGCCTTCGACGTGCTTGCGGGCCTCGGGCAACGCGGTGCGCGCTTCGACGCGATCATCCTCGACCCGCCGGCCTTCATCAAGCGCAAGAAGGACATCCCCAAGGGTCAGGCCGCCTACCGCAAGCTGAATCAGCTCGGCATCGGGCTGCTCGCGCCCGAGGGGCTGCTCGTCTCCTGCTCCTGCTCGTATCACCTCTCGGAAGCGGAGCTCCTCGCCGCCGTTCAGGCCGCGGCGCGTCACTCCGGACGGTTTTTGCAGGTGCTCGAGATCGCAGGACAATCGCCCGATCATCCGATCCATCCGGCGATCCCGGAGACCCGGTACCTGAAGGCGCTCTTCTGCCGGGCCGTGGCCGGGTGAGCGGGTAACCCGCTACACTCCCCAGCACGATGATCAAGTACCCGGACTTCAATCCGATCGCCCTCGAGCTCGGACCGTTCCACGTCGACGGGCATGCGTTCGGCCCGATCGAGGTGCACTGGTACGGCATCATGTACCTCATCGGCTTCGCCGCGGGCTGGTGGCTCGCGCGCTATCGCGCGTCGCGGCCGGGGTCGACGTGGAAGCCGACGGACGTCGACGATTTCGTATTCTTCGCGATGCTCGGAGTCATCCTCGGCGGCCGGATCGGCTACGTCCTCTTCTACGGCCTCACGTTCTGGGCAGCCGATCCTTG
>JBOHZT010000145.1:0-8036 GCA_050738535.1 Steroidobacteraceae bacterium | reverse complement strand
TCTTGCCGTGGTCGACGTGGGCAATGATGGCGATGTTGCGGATCGGACGGTTCATGGGGAGGGGAGGTGGGGCCGCGGAGCGGGCGCGAAGGGTAGCAGAACGCGGACGCCTTTGGGGGCGCCGGCTGTGGCGGAGGCCCGGGTCAGGCCCCGGGGCTCCGACTGACCATAACGAATCTTCCGGCCCTGGGCGGCCCCTGATGCTGTGAGCGACGTCGCTGCCTGAAGTTTGAGCGGTGCCATACTCGGGGCATGCCCCGGGGCACACGCTCCTTTTTGGTCTCTGCAGCGATCGCGCTCGCCCTAGGCGCCGGCGTTTTCGCGGCGGCGCGCATCGTCATGCTGCGAAGCTTCGCCGGCATGGAGCAGGATGCGACGCAGCAGGGGATTCAGCGCGTCCGCCGGGTGCTCGAGGCGGATCTCGAGACGCTCGACCTCGACGCGGTCCGCAGCGGGGGCGAATGGGACGAGATGCAGCACTCGCTGCAGGGCGGGACCGACGAGCAGCCGCTCGTCGCTCGCTTCGCGAGCGATGCGCTCGAGACCCCTGGGGTGGATCTCGTCTGGATGGCTGGCCCTACCGGCGCCACGGTGTACGCCGCCGAGGCCGAGCCTGCGGCCGGGGCCCAGCCCGCGGCCGGAGCGGGGCGCCCGACCGGAGCGGGGCGCGCGACCGAGGCGGGCCACTCGAGTTCGAGGCGCATCGTCGAGCTTGCGCCCCAGGAGCTCGCACGGCTCTCCGCCGACGCCGCGAGGATCAGGGCCGCCACGACGGCGCGGCCGCTCGAGCGGCTCGTGAGAATGCCCCGCGGCGCGCTCGAGGTGGCGTTCGTCGCCATCCGCTGCGCGAGCGGCGCCGGCCCGCGCCGGGGCACGCTCGTAGTCGGGCGCTATCTGACGCGCGCCGTGGCGAATCGTGCCGCGGCCGAGAGTCAGCTTCCCGTCGCCGTCACGCTCGTGGGCGGCGCGGACGCGCGCCGTCTGCCCCAGGAGGTGCGGCAGTGGCTCGCGTCGTCGCCGCGGGCGGCGGCGCCATTCCTCGCGCTGCGCGACGCGAAGATGCTGAACGGCTATGCGCTGCTCCGGGACATGGACGGGCAGCCGCTCGCGGTGCTGTCCACGGGGGTGCACCGCAGCGCGCTCGAGCTCGGCCGCGAGAGAGACACCGAGCTCGACGCGACCGTTGCGGCGGGATTCGGCTGCGCCGCGCTCGGCCTGCTCTGGCTCCTCGGGCGCCTGTCGCGCGCGCGGGCGTTCGCGGAGCGCCAAAGGCGTGTGCACCGGCGGGCGCTCGAGCGGCTCGCGCATCGCGACGCGCTCACCGGATTGCCGAACCGGCGCTATCTCGAGGAACGCTTGCCGCAGCTCATCGAGGAAGCCGGCCGCCAGGGCGCGCTCGTCGGGCTCCTCTATGTGGATCTCGATCATTTCCGCGATGTGAACGATTCGCTCGGGCACAGCTACGGTGACCGGCTGCTCGCCACCGTGGCGCGGCGCCTGCGCGCCGCGCTCGGCGACGCGGACCTCGTCGTGCGCATGGGGGGCGACGAATTCATGGTCGTGGCGACCCACTTGCCGGACGCGAGCGCGATCGATCCCATCGCCCGCAGGATCGAGGGCTCGCTCGGCACACCGATCGACGTAGGCGGGGTGCGGCTCGAGGTCGTCGCGAGCATCGGCGTCAGTCTGTATCCCGCCGACGGCGCGAGTCTCGCGCCGCTGCTGAAGCACGCGGAGATCGCGCTCTACGAGGCGAAGCGCCGCGGCCGCGGCCATTACCAGATCTTCACCTACGAGATGCAGGCGCAGCTCGCGGACCGCCTCGAGATGGGGCAGGCGCTGCGCCAGGCGATCGGCACGCAGCGGCTCTACCTCGAGTATCAGCCGGCGTTCGATCTCGTGGCCGGAACTCCCGTCGGATTCGAGGCGCTCACGAGATGGAACCATCCCCGGCTCGGGCTCGTCCCGCCGAGCCGCTTCGTTCCCATCGCCGAGCAGGACAGCCTCATCATCGAGCTCGGGGCGTGGGTGCTCCGCGAGGTGTGCCGCCAGCTGTGCGAGTGGCGCCGCGAGGGCTTGCCGCTCCTGCCGGTTTCGATCAATGCCGCGCCGGCCCAATTCGAGCACGGCAGATTGGTCGAGACGCTCGCGGACCTCACGCGCGAATTCGACATCGACGCGCACCTGCTCCACATCGAGATCACCGAGAGCGCCGCGATGCAGGATTCGGATCTGCATCTCGCCGCGCTGCAGGCACTGCGCCGCCTCGGCTCGCGGATTCTCATCGACGATTTCGGCACCGGCTACTCCTCGCTGAGCTATCTGAAGCGCCTGCCGATCGATGCCCTGAAGATCGACAGAGCTTTCGTCCGCGACATGGCGACCGATCCGAACGACGCCGCGATCGTGAGCGCGATCATCGGTATCGCGAGAAGCCTCGGCCTCAACGTGGTGGCCGAGGGCGTCGAGACTCGCGCACAGGTGGACTGCCTCGTGCGGCTCGGATGCGGCACCGCGCAAGGCTTCTACTTCAGCCGCCCGCTCGTACCCGCCGACGTGCGGACGATCTTGAGGCGGGTCGGTGCCCAGCACCGGTCGGCCGAGATAGCGCAGCTGCGCCTGCTGCAGGGCGGCCTGGGCTCCTAGGCGTCGCAGGCCGGGCGGCTCCCGGGCCATCGCGGATAGCCCTGGGCCGCTCGGCGGTGTGCTGCACGGTGCGGCACTTCGCTTGCTGATGCTTCGGGGTACCGGCCCTAGGAGGCGCGCCCATGGACGTCGAGACGCAAAGCACTGTTGGCATGCAGAAGCTCGCCGACCTCATCGGCCAGGCGCAGATCGGGATGCTGACGACCTCGGAGCCTTCCGGCCAGCTGCGCAGCTGCCCGCTCGTGACGCTGCAGCTCGACGCGGAGGGCCGACTGTGGTTCTTCATCTCTCGCGCCTCGGCGAAGACGGAGGAGATCGCGCAGCACCGGCAGGTGAACCTGAGCTATTCCGATCCCGACCGGCAGGACTACGTGTCCGTTTCCGGCGCCGCCGAGGTCGTGCGCAGTCGCGAGAAAATGCGCGAGCTGTGGACCCCCTGGGTCGAGCCCTACTTCCCGCGCGGCCTCGAGGATCCGGATCTCGCGCTGCTGTGCGTGCAGGTGGGCCAGGCAGAGTACTGGGATGCGCCGGAGAGCAACGTCGAGCGGCTCTATGGATTCTCGAAGGCGATCGCGACGGGAGACACGAAGGCGCTCGGGGAGCATGCGAGGGTGAAGGGGCCAGCACACTAGAGAGGGCCTCATGAGCCCGGGATCGGGGATGGGCCGAAGCGATGCGCTCGCTCCGCGCACGGTACCAGAGCGTCGGGTCCTTGCATCGGTTCCAGAGCGTCGAGTGGCCTCCGCCATACTTCGGAGGCGCCGCGCCGCTGCCTTTCGATAGGCACCGGCCTCTTGGGTTCTTCCAGCCGCTCGAGTGCCAAGCATTGCGCCGCTGCCCGTTGCTCCCGCCCGCGGCCGCGCTGCACACTCGACCGCATGGTGACCCCCGCATCCCACGCGCGCTCGCGGCTGAAGCACGCGCCTGCGCCGATCGAGTCCACGCAGCGCGTCCCGCTGCGCGGTTTCTTTGGCGTCTTTCGCTATAGCCGGCGCGCGCTCGAGCTCGTCTGGGGCACCAACCGGGGCCTCACGGTGGCCTTCGCGGCGCTCACGATCGTGGCCGGCGTCGTGCCGGCGTTCGTCGCATACGTGAGCGGCATGATCGTCGATGCGGCGGTCGATGCCGCGCGAACGGGCGGGGGCGCGACGTACGTCCTCGAGCTCGTCGCGCTCGAGGGAGTGCTCGTAGCCGGCATCGCGGGGGCGCAGCGCGGACTGTCGCTGTGTCAGTCGCTGCTGCGGGCGCAGCTCGGGCAGCGCGTCAACGAGATGATCCTCGAGAAGGCGCTGACGCTCACGCTCGCGCATTTCGAGGACTCGGAGTTCTACGACAAGCTCACGCGCGCGCGGCGCGAGGCCTCGAGCCGTCCGCTGTCGCTCGTCACTCGCACTTTCGGACTGCTTCAGAACGCGATCTCGCTCGTGAGCTACGGGGCGCTGCTCGTGCGCTTCTCGCCGTGGGCGGTCGTGGTGCTGCTGCTCGCCGGCCTGCCGGCGTTCGTCGCGGAGGCGAAATTCTCCGGGGAGGCGTTCCGGCTGTTTCGCTGGCGCTCGCCGGAGACCCGCATGCAGGTGTACCTCGAGACGGTCCTCGCCCGCGAGGATCACGCCAAGGAGGTCAAGCTCTACGGCCTCGGCGGGCGGTTGCTCGAGCGCTATCGCGGGATCTTCCGGACGCTCTACGCGCAGGACCGGGCGCTTGCCGTGCGGCGCGACCTGTGGGGCTTCGGGCTCGGCCTCATCGCGACCATCGCGCTCTACGGCGCGTATGCCTGGATCGCGATCAGCATGGTGCGCCGGATGATCACGGTGGGAGAGATGACGCGGTATTTCATCCTCTTCAGGCAGGGCCAGGCGGCGGTGTCCGCGATCCTCTCGGCGCTCGGCGGGATGTACGAGGACAATCTCTATCTGTCCACCCTTTACGAGTACCTCGAGACGAGCGTGCCGGAGTCGGGCGGCGCAGCGCTGCGCGGACCTCGGCCGGAGGACGGAATTCGCTTCGAGGACGTGAGCTTCCAGTATCCCGAGAGCCCCGAGCCGGCGCTCGAGCACGTCTCGCTGCATTTGCGGCCAGGCACGAGCCTCGCGCTCGTGGGTGAGAACGGATCGGGCAAGACGACGCTCATCAAACTCCTGACGCGGCTCTACGCGCCGACCGAGGGGCGCATCCTCCTCGACGGCAGGAGCCTCGTGGAGTGGGACGAGCGCACGCTGCGGGAGCGCATCGGGGTCATCTTCCAGGACTTCGCGCGCTACCAGATGCTGGTGGGCGAGAACGTCGGCGCCGGCGACGAGCGCTACTTCGAGGACGAGGGGCGGTGGCGGAGCGCGGCGCAGAAGGGCATGGCGAGCGAGTTCGTGGAAGGCTTGCCGCAGGGGTATTACACGCAGCTCGGGAAGTGGTTCCGGGACGGCCGCGAGCTCTCGGGCGGCCAGTGGCAGAAGATCGCCCTCTCGCGAGCCTTCATGCGGACCCGCGCCGACATCCTCGTGCTCGACGAGCCGACGGCCGCGATGGATGCCGAGGCCGAAGCCGAGGTGTTCGAGCACTTCCGCCAGCTTGCGCGCGAGCGCATCACGATCCTCATCTCCCATCGGTTCTCGACGGTGCGCATGGCCGACCGGATCGTCGTCCTCGACCACGGCCGCATCATCGAGCAGGGCAGCCACGAGGAGCTGATGCAGCTCGGCGGCCGCTATGCGCACCTGTTCACGCTGCAGGCGCGCGGTTATCGATGAAGGCGCCCCGCCATGGTCCGGCCGGCCTGGCTCGCGTGAGCGGCCGCGGCTCGACCGGGCGTGGGGCTCGCTGCGCCCGAGCCGCCGCGCCTCACCTGCGCTGCACGAGCGCGAGTACCTGATCGAGCTGGGCCTTGAGGAGCGCGACCTCGCGCTCGACGAGCTCCCGCAGCTCGCGGATCCGCGATTCCTCCGCCTCGTCGGCGCGCGCGCGCAGCCGCTCCACGTCCGCGGCGAGTCCGCGCCGCTCCCTGCCCCACGCATAGCGCGCGAAGGCATGGGCGGCCCGGTCGACGATGAAGACGAGCGCGGCGATCACGAGGATGAGCACGCCGAGCGGTGCGGTGACCTTCGCCACGAGGAAGCTGATCTGGCGCGAGCTCGCGATGAGGTCCCAGTTGACGCCGACGAAGATGGCGAGGATCACCAGGACGACGAGGTAGACGATGTATCGGGGTCTCATGGCGGCGGCGGTTGTTGTTGTGCAAGGGTCCCGGTGAGGAGCGCGACCGGAAAGCTCGCGAGCACCTCCTTCGCGAGCAGCACGCGCCGCGCTCCGCACTCCTGAGCGCGCACGCGGGCGCCATCGAAGACACTGTCCAGCATGCCTGTCGGGAGCTCCTCTGGCAACTCGATATGGGTGTCCCCCCAGGCGGGCTCCCCGAGCGGCACGCCGGCGCATTCGCGAGCGAGCGTGAGATACAGGCGCGGCGCGATCGTGATCGCCACTTCGGTGCCGCGCCGGCGCGCGAACGCGCACAGGTGCGCCGCGCGGGCGCCCGAGGCCGCAAGCGGCAAGTACTCGCCATGGGTATAGAGGTCCTCCGCGGCGCGCCGGCACTGCAGCGCGCGCCAGATCACGAAGAGCTTGGCGCGCCCATCCGCGAGGCTCTCGGCGAGCCCACGGGCGTGCCCGGCGAGCTCGCTTCGCGGCAGGCTACGCAAGCCCTCGAGCTCGGCGAGGCGGCGGCGGCGCAGCTCGTAGTCCACGGCGCGGCGGTTGTCCGGATCGACGAGCGAGAAGTCCCACAGCTCGGTGCCCTGGTAAAGGTCGGGGATGCCTGGGGTAGTCAGCTTGCACAGCGTCTGCGTGAGGGCATTGAGGAGTCCTGCGTGCGCGATCCGGCTCGTGAGCGCCACGATGTCCGGGAGGAACAGATTGCCGGGACGAGGCTCGAGCGCGCCGCGGATGAACTCGACGAGCGCGGCCTCGTAGGCCCGATCGATGCTCGACCAGCTCGAGCGCGACTTCGCCTCGCGCGCCGCCTTGATCATGTAGGCCTCGATGCGGCCGCGGTAGTCGTCGGAGAGCGCCAAGTTCGCGCGGGGCGTGTCTGCCGGGCCGCCCATCGCGGCCTCGAGCGGGAGCGTGCCGATGAGCGTCTGATAGAGCAAGTACTCGTCGGTGCGCGAGGGAGCCGGGGCGCCATCCATCTCGCGCCGCCGCGCGCGATTCATGCGGCTCCAGCGCACGAGCGAGCGTCGCCAGTCCGCGGGCATCTCGGTGAGCACGCCGATGCGCGCGCGCACGTCCTCCGAGCGCTTGGTGTCGTGAGTCGAGGTGGCGTTGAGCTCGTGCGGCCACTCGCGTGCGCGGCGCTGCGCGTCGGCGTGGAACGCGCGCACGCTCACGCCGAAGATCTCCGGATCGCCGCCGACCTCGTTCACCGCGACCAGCCGGTCGAACCGATAGAGCGCCGTGTCCTCGACGCCCTTCGCCACGGCGGGCGCCGTCACTTGCTGGAATTTCATGGTGAACGCCCGCGCCGCCGCCCCGATCGCCGGGTCGGCGCTCGCGCCCTCCCCGAGCAGGACGCCGCGGGTGAAGTCGTAGACGGCAGTGTCGACGGCGGCGCCACGCCGGCGCGCCGCCGCCACCGCCCATTCGATGTAACGCCGATCCTCGCTCGATGCGCTCGCGATGCTGTACGTGCGATACACCGGGAAGCAGGCGATGATCTCGGCGAGCGCGGATTTGAGACTGTGGAGCGTCAAGTCGCGCGTGCGGCGCGAAGCGCGGGCGATCCGCGTGAGCGCCTGCGCGAGGACGTTGAGCTCCGAGGCGAGGGAGGTCTCGATGATGAGACGCTTCGACTCGTAGGCGATCGTGCCCCAGTCGCGCGAGTCGCCGCTGAAAGCCCGATAGATCCGATCGAAGCGCGCCCGCGAGCGGCCGTCGATCAGCAATCCGTTCACGACGTTCGCGAACCGGTAGCCGGTGGTGCCGTGCACCGGCCAGGCGCGCGGCAGATGCTCGAAGGCGGCGGTGATTTTCTCCACGACGAGATAGAGCGGCAGGTCCGCTTTGCTGGAGCGCACCCGCGGGCGGGACTGCGCGCGGACGGCCGCGGCCGCATCTGCTGCCGCGACGGGCGGCGCGAGCGCCGCGGCGCGGCTCTGGAGCCGCTCGAAGTACTGTGCCGGATCGTAGAGGCCGTCCGGGTGATCGATGCGCAGTCCGTCGATCAAGCCTTGCGCCAGCAGCTCGAACACCAGTCGGTGAGTCGCCTCGAACACCGACTCGTTCTCCATGCGCAGGGCCGCGAGGTCGTTCACGTCGAAGAATCTGCGGTAGTTCACCTCGTCCGAGGCGACGCGCCAGTAGGCGAGCCGGTAGGCCTGCGACTCGAGCAGACGGTGCAGCTC
>JBOHZT010000144.1:0-8043 GCA_050738535.1 Steroidobacteraceae bacterium | reverse complement strand
GAGCTCGGACGCGACCTGGCGCGGCGCTTCGCCGGCGCCCCGGGGCGGCTCGTCCTCACCTCGCGCCGCGGAGCGTTCCCCGCGCAGTGGCGTGCGCCGCCTGTTACGACGCTCGTGCGCGCGCATGAGCTGCAGCAGGGCCCCGAGGGCTCGAGCTTCCTGCTCGAATTGACGCCGGGAGCACGCGCGAGCGTACGCACGGGCGCACATGCGGGCGCGCGCGCAGGCACTCGTGCGGTCCTACCGCGGGTGCCGGTCCGTCTGTCGCTGCTCGGGGATTTCAACGTCGACAATGCGCTCACCGCGGCGGGTGTGCTGCTCGCGCTCGACGCGGCGCCCGAGCAGATCGCCTTCGCGCTCGGCGAGTGCGCCGCGCCGCCCGGCCGCATGCAGCGCGTGTCGGGGCGCGCGGGAAGCGCGTTGGCGATCATCGACTATGCGCACAAGCCCGATGCGCTCGCGCAGGCGCTGCGCGCCGCGCGCGCGCACTGCGCCGGCAAGCTGCGCGTGGTGTTCGGCTGCGGTGGCGACCGCGATCGGGGCAAGCGCCCGATGATGGGACGCGCCGCGAGCGAGCTGGCGGATGAGATCGTGCTCACCGACGACAATCCGCGCACCGAGGACCCGCGACGCATCGTGGCCGACATCGCGGCCGGTATCGAGGCCAGCATCGCGGCCGGCGCCGGACCGGTGCCCGTCCGCATCGAGCACGATCGGGCCGCGGCGATCCGGGAGACGCTCGCGCGCTCCGTCGCCGGCGATGTCGTGCTGATCGCCGGCAAGGGCCACGAGGCCTATCAGATCGTCGGGACCGAGCGCCGCGCGTGCAGCGATCTCGCGGTGGCGCAGGCATTCCTCGCCGGCTCCGAGGGGCGAGCATGAGCGCGCGCGTCTTCGAGGGCACACGGACGCTCGCGCGCTTCGCGCTCGCCTGCGGTGGCCGGCTCGTGGGCGCGGACGGACCCTACACCGGCGTGTCGACGGACACGCGCCGGATCGGACGCGGCGAGCTGTTCGTCGCGCTGCGCGGAGCGCGCTTCGACGGCCATCGGTTCCTCGATCAAGCGGTGCAGGCGGGGGCGGCGGGCGCGGTCGTCGAGACCGAGCACTCCGCGCGCCTGCCGCAGGTCCTCGTGCAGGACACGCTCGACGCGCTGACGCGCGCCGCGAGCCGCTGGCGATCCGAGCTCACGCTGCCCGTGATCGGCGTCGCCGGCAGCAACGGCAAGACCACCGTGAAGGAGATGCTCGCCGCGATCCTCGCCGCGGCCGGACCGACGCTCGCGACGCAGGGCAATCTCAACAATCACATCGGCGTGCCGCTCACGCTGCTGCGCCTCGAGCGCGCGCATCGCTTCGCGGTCATCGAGATGGGCGCGAACCGGCAGGGCGAGGTTGCGCGGCTCGTGGAGCTCGCGCGCCCCACGATCGGCCTCATCACCAACGCGGGCGCCGAGCATCTCGAGGGCTTCGGGAGCCTCGAGGGGGCCGCGCGCGCCGAGGGCGAGATGGTCGAGGGCCTCGACGCCGACGCGCTCGCGGTCATCAATGCGGACGATCCGTTCGCGCCGCTGTGGCGGGGGCTGACGCGGGCCCGGGTCCGCACGTTCGGGCTCGAGCAGGGCGCGGACTTCCGCGCGCGCGGCCTCGAGCTCGCGATCGAGGGCGGCGAGTTCCGCACGCGCTTCACGCTCGACACCGCGGACACAAGCGTGCCGCTCGAGCTGCGGCTCGCCGGGCGCCACAACGTCCTCAACGCTCTCGCGGCGGCCGCTGCGGCGACGGCGGCGGGCGCGAGCCTCGCGCACGTCGACGCTGGGCTCGCGGCGATGCGGCCGGTCGGCGGTCGGCTCGAGCTGAAGCGCGCGCGCTGCGGCGCCTGGCTGATCGACGATTCCTACAACGCCAACCCGAGCTCGGCGAGCGCCGCCATCGAGGTGCTCGCGGCACTCGGCGGGCGCAAGTGGCTCGTGCTCGGCGATATGGCCGAGCTCGGCGCGTTCGCGCGGGGCAGCCATGCCGAGATCGGCACGCTCGCCCGCGAGCGGGGCATCGAGCGGCTGTTCGCGACCGGGGAGCTCGCGCGCATCGCGGCGCACAGCTTCGGAGCGGGCGCCGAGTGGTACCCGGACGGCCAGGCGCTCATCCGCGCGCTCGGCGAGGCACTGACGCCCGACGCGCAGGTGCTCATCAAGGGCTCGCGCGTCAATCATCTGGAGCGCGTGGTGGCCGCGCTCGCGGGCGCGGCTGAGTCGGCGCGCGCTGCCGAGTCGGCGCACGCGGCCGCGCCGGGCGAGGGGAGGTAGGCGGTGCTCTACTGGCTCTCCTTGCATCTCACCGGCGTGTACTCGGGATTTCACGTCTTCTCGTATCTCACGTTCCGCGCCATCCTCGCGGCGCTCACCGCGCTCGCCTTCTCGCTGCTCGCGGGGCCGGCGATGATCGCGCGGCTGTCGCGCTACCAGATCGGGCAAGTCGTGCGGTCCGACGGCCCGAAATCGCACCTGCCGAAGGCCGGCACGCCGACGATGGGCGGCGCGCTCATCCTCGCGGCGATCCTCGTGGGCACGCTCCTGTGGGCCAACCTCGACGACCGGCTGGTGTGGACGGTGATCGGGGTCACCTTTGCCTACGGCCTCATCGGCTTCTACGACGATTACCTGAAGGTCGTCGTCGGCAACTCCCGCGGGCTGATTGCGCGCTGGAAGTACTTCTGGCAGTCGGTGGTGGGTCTCGCGACGGCCGCGACGCTCTACTACATGGCTCAGTCGCCCACGGAGACGACGCTCTACCTGCCGTTCTTCAAGCGGTTCGCGGAGCCGCTCTCCGCGGCGGCGTTCATCGCCATCACCTATCTCATGATCACGGGCATGAGCAACGCCGTGAACCTGACGGATGGTCTCGATGGGCTCGCGATCATGCCCGCCGTACTCGTCTCGGCGGCGCTCGGGGTGTTCGCCTATGCGAGCGGCAACGTCGTGTTCGCCCAGTATCTCGCGATTCCGGCAGTGCCGAACGCGGGCGAGCTGCTCATCTTCTGTGCCGCGCTCGGCGGGGCGGGGCTCGGATTCTTGTGGTTCAACACCTATCCGGCCCAGGTGTTCATGGGCGACGTGGGCGCGCTCGCGATCGGCGCGGCGATCGGGGTCATCGCGGTGATCGTGCGCCAGGAGGTGGTGACGCTCGTGATGGGCGGGATCTTCGTGCTCGAGACCGCCTCGGTGATCCTGCAGGTCGGCTCCTTCAAGCTCACCGGGCGGCGCATCTTCAAGATGGCGCCGATCCATCACCATTTCGAGCTGAAGGGGTGGGCGGAGCCGAAGGTGATCGTGCGCTTCTGGATCATCACCTTGCTGCTCGTGCTCCTCGGGCTCTCGACCTTGAAGCTGCGATGAGCGCGAGCGAGCACAAGTCCCGCCTTGCCGTGATCGCCGGCCTCGGCCGCACCGGCCTCGCATGCGCAAAGTATTTGCATGCGCGCGGCTGGCGCATCGCGGTCACCGACACGCGCGCTGAGCCCCCCGAGCTCGCGGCGCTGCATGCGCTCGATCCCGGCATCCCCGTGCGGCTCGGAGGACTCGATGCATCGCTCCTCGAGGGCGCGGCGCTCGCGGTCGCCTCGCCCGGGCTGCCGCTCGCCGATCCGTTCTTCGCGCAGGCGCGGCGGCGGGGCATCGAGGTCGCGGGCGACATCGAGCTCTTCGCCAGGGCTGCGGCGCGCCCGGTGGCCGGGATCACCGGCACCAACGGCAAGAGCACCGTGACCACACTCGCCGGGTGCATGGCCGAGCGGGCGGGCCGCGCGGCGCGCGTCGGCGGCAATCTCGGCAAGTCCGCGCTCGATCTGCTGCCCGAGCCTGGCGCGCAGGAGCCGGATTCCGCGGTCTATGTGCTCGAGCTCTCGAGCTTTCAGCTGGAGACGACGCAATCGCTGCACCTCGCCGCGGCCGCGGTGCTCAACGTGAGCCCCGACCATCTCGACCGCTATGCCACGATCGAGGACTACGCCGCCGCGAAGGCGCGCATATTCGCGCACTGCGGCACGGCCGTCGTGAATCTCGACGACCCGCGGGTCGCCGCGATGCCGCGTCCCGGCCAGGCGGTCTCGAGCTTCTCGCTGCGCGCCGATGCGGGCGCCGATTTCTGCCTGGCGCCGGTCGCAGGCGAGCCCTGGCTCACGCGGCGCGGCGAGCCGCTCATGCCGCTCGCGAGCTTGAAGCTGAAGGGCCTGCACAACGCCGCGAACGCGCTCGCCGCCCTCGCGCTCGGCGAGGCGCTCGGGTTGGCGCTCGCGCCGATGCTCGCCGAGCTCGAGCGCTTCACGGGACTGCCGCACCGGTCGGAATTCGTCGCCGAGGTGGCCGGGGTCACCTACATCGATGATTCGAAGGGCACCAACGTCGGCGCGACGGTCGCCGCGGTCGCGGGGCTCTCCGGGTCGCTCGTGATGATCCTCGGCGGGGACGGCAAGGGGCAGGACTTCGCGCCGCTCGCAGCGGCGCTGCGCGGCCGGACGCGGCACGCCGTGCTCATCGGCCGCGATGCCGCCGCGGTGGCGCGCGCGCTCGAGGGCGTGACGACGCTCGAGCGGTGCGAGACGCTCGAGGTGGCGGTCATCGCCGCCGCACGCGCGGCGCGGCGCGGCGACACGGTGCTGCTCTCGCCGGCCTGCGCGAGTCTCGACATGTTCCGGGACTATGCGCATCGCGGCAGGGTGTTCGCGCAGTCGGTGCGGGGGCTCGCCGCATGAGCTCGGCGACGCCAGGGGAGCTCGGGCTCGCGTATGCGCAGTCGAGCCGCCGCCGCGGGGGGTTGCGCGTCGACACGACGACGCTCGCCTTGGTGCTCGCCATCCTGCTCTATGGGCTCGTGATGGTCACCTCGGCCTCCATCTCGATCGCCAGCCGCGAGACCGGGCATGGCTTCTTCTACCTCGACCGGCAGTTCGCGACGGCGCTCGCCGGAGGCGCGGCGGCCGCCGTGCTGCTCGCGGTGCCGACCGCGCGGATCCAGCGGCTCTCGATGCCGCTGCTCATCGCGGCGCTCGTCCTGCTGCTGCTGGTGCTGGTGCCGGGACTCGGACGCGTCGTCAACGGCAGCCGCCGGTGGCTCGAAGTCGCGGGGATCAACGTCCAGGTCTCCGAGCCCGCGCGGATGTTCATCCTCATCTATGTGGCGAGCTACGCGGTGCGCCGCGAGGAGGCGCTGCGCGGCTCGTTCGTCGGCCTGCTCAAGCCGGTCGCGCTTCTCGCCTGCGCGAGCGCGCTGCTCATTGCGGAGCCCGACTTCGGGGCGGCGACGGTGCTGTTCGCCACCGGGTTCGGGATTTTGTTCCTCGCGGGCGCGCGGCTGCGGCATGTGCTCGCGATCGTGATCATCGCGAGCGCCGCCTTCGCGCTCCTCGCCGTCACCTCGGCCTACCGGCTGCGCCGCCTCACGGTGTTCTTCCATCCCTGGGCCGATCCTTTCAACAGCGGCTTCCAGCTCACCCAGTCGCTCATCGCGATCGGCCGCGGCGGGTGGCTCGGCGTGGGTCTCGGCGACAGCGTCCAGAAGCTCTTCTATCTCCCGGAGGCCCAGACCGACTTCCTGTTCGCGGTGCTCGCCGAGGAGTTCGGCCTCGTCGGGGCGGTCGTGACGCTGAGCCTGTTCCTCGCGCTCGTGTGGCGGAGCTTTCGCATCGCGCGGCTCGCGGCCGATCAGGGGCTCGCGTTCGCGGCGTACGTCGCCTCCGGGTTCGGGCTGTGGCTCGGCATCCAGGCCTTCATCAACATCGGCGTGAACATGGGAGTGCTGCCCACGAAGGGCCTGACGCTGCCGCTCATGAGCTATGGACGCTCGAGCCTCGTCGTGGCGCTCGCCTGGGTCGGGCTCGTGCTGCGGGCGTACCACGAGGCCTCGGGCGCGATGCGCGGCTCGGCGACGGCGCGCGGACCTACGCAGGCGCGCGACACATGAGCCGCCCCGTCCTCATCATGGCGGGCGGCACGGGCGGCCACGTCTTCCCGGCGCTCGCGCTCGCGCGCCTGCTGCGCGCGCAGTCCTTCGAGGTCGTGTGGCTCGGCACCCGCAAGGGGCTCGAGGCGCGGCTGATCCCCGAGGAGCGGCTGCCGATCGAATGGCTCTCGGTCGGGGGGCTGCGGGGCAAGGGATTCGCCGCGCTGCTCGCGGCGCCGGTGCGCCTCGCGGTGGCGCTCGCGCAGGCGCTCAAGGTGATGTGGCGCCGCCGGCCCTTCGTGGTGGTGGGCCTCGGGGGCTTCGTGACGGGGCCGGGGGGCGTCGCCGCCTGGCTCACGCGGCGCCCGCTCGTCATCCACGAGCAGAATGCGATCGCCGGATTCACCAATCGGTGTCTCGCGCACCTCGCGCGCGAAGTGCTCGAGGCCTTCCCCGGGAGCTTCGGGGCGGGCGTGCCGGCGCGGGCGATCGGCAATCCGGTTAGGCAGGACATCGCCGCGATCGCTGCGCCGGACGCGCGCTTCGCTGGCCGCTCGGGGCCGATCCGCATCCTTGTGATCGGCGGCAGCCAAGGCGCGCAGCGGCTCAACACGGTCGTGCCGCTCGCGCTCGCCGCGCTCGAGCGCTCGCTCGGCGCCGCCGCGGTCGAGGTGCGCCATCAATCGGGCGTGCGCTGGCAGCAGACCGCCGAGCGCGCATACGCCGCGGCCGGCGTGCGCGGGACCGTCAGCCCGTTCATCGACGACATGGCGGAGGCCTACGCCTGGGCCGATCTGGCGGTGTGCCGGTCCGGGGCGCTCACGATCTCGGAGCTCGCGGCGGCCGGCCTCGGCGCGGTGCTCGTGCCGTTCCCGCAGGCGGTGGACGATCACCAGACCGCCAATGCCCGCCACCTCGTGAGCGGCGGCGCGGCCGTGATGATCAGCGATCGCGAGCTCACGGCCGAGCGGCTGGCGGCCGAGCTCGCCAAGCTCTGCGCGAGCCGCGAGCGGCTGCGCCTCATGGCCGAGCGGGCGCGAGCCCTCGCGCGTCCGGCAGCCGCCAGCGATCTCGCGGCGGTGTGCCGTGCCTACGCGCAGGGCGTCGCATGACGACCGGGCGCTCGGAGCGCATGCGGCGCATCAACACGATTCATTGCGTCGGGATCGGCGGCGCCGGGATGGGCGGCATCGCCGAGGTGCTCCTCAATCTCGGCTACGCGGTTCAGGGCTCGGACTTGAGGGAAAGCGCCATGACGCTGCGCCTCGCGCGGCTCGGCGCGCGGGTGATCCTCGGGCATTCGGCCGAGAATGTCCGCGGCGCCGACGTGGTGGTCGTCTCGAGCGCCGTCGTCCCGGACAATCCCGAGGTCGAGGCGGCGCGCGCACAGCGCATCCCGGTGGTGCAGCGCGCGGAGATGCTGGGCGAGCTGATGCGCTTCCACTACTCGATCGCGGTCGCCGGCACCCACGGCAAGACCACGACGACGAGCCTCGTCGCGAGTGTGCTCGCGGAGGGCGGCGCGGATCCGACGTTCGTTATCGGGGGGCTCCTCACGAGCGCCGGCAGCAATGCGCGGCTCGGCGCCGGACGCTACCTCGTCGCCGAGGCGGACGAGAGCGATGCCTCCTTCACGCACCTGCAGCCGCTCATCGCCGTCGTCACCAATATCGACAACGATCATCTCGCGAACCACGAGGGCAGCTTCGAGCGCCTGAAGCAGAGCTTCCTCGAGTTCGTGCACAACCTGCCCTTCTACGGGCTCGCCATCGTGTGCCTCGACGACGAGCAGCTGCGCAGCATCGTGCCGCGCATCGGCCGGCCGGTCATGACCTACGGGCTCGAGCCCGGCGCCGACGTGCGCGCGGTCAACGTGCGCCGGGAGGGACTGCGGACTCACTTCGACGTGTTGCGCTCCGGCGCTGCCCAGCGAGCCGGCAGAGCGCCGCTCGCCCTGACGCTCAACCTGCCGGGAACGCACAATGTCCTGAACGCGCTCGCCGCGGTCGCGGTGGCCTCGGAGCTCGAGGTCGAGGACGCCGCCATCGCGCGCGCGCTCGCGGGGTTCCAGGGGATCGGGCGTCTTGAAGTTGGTGAGCTGCAGGA
>JBOHZT010000143.1:0-8054 GCA_050738535.1 Steroidobacteraceae bacterium | reverse complement strand
ACGCTTCAGGCGGCCGGCGTGGATGTGCTGTTCGAGCAGCACGGCTCGCGCATCAGCGACTTTCGGCGCGGCCACAGCTTGGGCAAGCGTGATCATCAGGTGTGCTGGCCGAAGCCGAAGGTGCGGCCCGAGTGGATGACGCGCGAGCAGTATGAGGCATTTCCCGAGCAGCTGACCGTGCGGGAGATCAAGGTCGGCCGCCGCGTGCTGGTGACCTCGTTGCTCGAGCCACGTCAGGCATCCAAGCGCGAGCTTGCCAAACTCTACGAGCGACGCTGGAATGTGGAACTGGACTTTCGAGCCATCAAGACGACCTTGGGCCTGGAGACCCTCAGCTGCCACAGTCCCGCTATGGTCGACAAGGAGCTGTGGGTCTACCTGTGTGCCTACAACATCATCCGCCTGCTCATGGCCCAGGCGGCAGACAACACCGGGGTACATCCGCGGCAACTGAGCTTCAAGCACACCGTGCAGATGTGGACGGCCTGGACTTCGCAGAGATTGGCTGCCTTGCTGACCGCTCAGCCCAATGAGCTGTTCCGCCTGATC
The DNA here is from genome assembly GCA_050738535.1 of Steroidobacteraceae bacterium. Taxonomy (GTDB): domain Bacteria; phylum Pseudomonadota; class Gammaproteobacteria; order Steroidobacterales; family Steroidobacteraceae; genus JASHUC01. The sequence goes on along the minus strand of JBOHZT010000143.1, from coordinate 7,505 downwards.
GCTCAACTGAAAGTCGGCAATCGACCACGACGCCTCGAGCCGCGCGCCCGCAAGCGCCGACCCAAGCCATTCCCTTGGCTGAAGGTCCCTCGGGCAACGGCGCGCCGACAGATACGCAGATATGGTCATCTTCTACGTGCTTAAATCAGTGCCATTGGCACATAGGCCCCGACCAAAACAGACGCCAGCAACAAAAGAAAACTATTGATGGCAACGAGCTTCGCCATGCGAGGGCGCTCCGCTGGTGTAAGTGTCGTAGTCATGGCCAGATAGATCGGCGCACCGCCGAGGGGATCGACAATCGGCAGCAATGCGCCGACGGCAATCAGCGCCGTCGACACAAAGTGCCTCAATTCGTTGAGGAGCATTTCAGATCAGAGCCAAGCTGTGGTCGCCACAGGGACACGCGCCGCGTTGTCATTCCGCTCGGGCCGAGAGTTATGTTGTCATGTCCCTGAAATGGCGGACCCGTTCAACGAGGTCGAGTATCTGATGCGCTGCATGGATTGTCAGAGGATGTGGCGTAAAGCCGGGCCGGGGCGAGATGTAGGCTGCCATTTCACGAGCAAGGTCGAGCTGGTGGTCAGCGGCTGTCGCAAGCAGCGAGATCACCAGATTTTCCAGGGCAATCACCCGGACGCGAAGGTGCAGCACCTCTGAGTCGGTCAGCGGAGGCACCCCAGAAAGCCCCCCCGACGGAACACCGGCCTCTCTGTCCCACCCCGACAGAGCCATTTGGCGCTCATGCGAGAGCACTGCACGATCGGACTTCTGATCAACCATGGGGAGATCTCCAGAGTAGCAGACGACGCCTTCCGTGATGCGGCTTTGCGCCACACATAGCGCATTCGAGGGGCGCGTTGATCATCAACAGCAGCCTTTCAGTCATTGTATTCAATGATGCCTGCCACTTCGAGGAAGAGGAGGAATAAACCCTGATCTGACAGAAGGTTAGTCGGCATGTGACGTAGCACCCGAGTCGAGCCAAGCCGCGTACGCGACTTCTCTGGGTGATATTCGTCGATGCGCGGCCGGAATGAAGTATAGAGGAGTACGCATTGTTACGCATTGCGTACACCCAAGCCCGGTCGGACCATACTCCAATTAGCCGGCCCCGAGGAGATCCAATGCGCGTCAGGCAATTCAGGCACGAGATGATTTCCGGTGCGCAGCGCCGGTAGCGGCGTATGACGGACTCGCAGAAAAGCCCCTTCAACTTGAGGTCCAAGAAACCGCGGTTGGAGATCAACAAGCGCGGTCCCACCCGCTTGTGGCAACAGCCCGGAAATCTCGGGTGGGTGTACGTGCTCCTGATGCTCGGCTCACTCTGGTTTTGGGAAGGCGCTCAGCAGAGCGCCCCGAAACAGATCCCCTATAGCGAGTTCCTCACCGACCTGCAGGCGGGCAAGGTCAAGCAGGTAACCCTGAGTGATCAGGCCCTCACAGGGTCGTTGGCACAAATTGATCCGAGCACACATGCACCGGAGAAGTTCACTACCGAACGCCCCGACGATGACGCGCTCGCCCAGGCACTGGCCTTGCACGGCGTACAGTTTAATGTCGAACATCACACGCACTGGCTGCTCGGGTTTTTGCTCAACTGGGTCCTGCCCCTGGGAGCGATGTTTCTGTTGTGGGGCTGGTTTTCGCGACGCATGGGTAGCCGCGGGCTGCTGAATCTCGGCTCTGATCGAATCCACGTCCATGCCGATACGGGTCCGCGGGTAACCTTTGCGGATGTGGCGGGTGCGGATGAGGCCAAGGAGGAGCTACAAGAGGTTGTCGACTTTCTCAAGGACCCGACGCGCATTCAGAGCCTCGGGGCTCGTATGCCCAAGGGCGCGCTGCTGGTGGGTCCGCCTGGCACCGGCAAGACCCTGCTCGCGCGGGCCGTATCCGGTGAGGCAGGCGTACCATTCTTCAGCATCAATGGCTCGGAATTCATCGAGATGTTCGTGGGGATGGGTGCCGCACGAGTACGGGAGCTATTCGAACAAGCGCGGCAGAAGGCCCCCTGTATCGTCTTCATCGACGAGCTGGACGCCGTCGGCGGGGCCCGCGGGATTGGCCCGCGCCTTGGCGGGCACGACGAGCGCGAGCAGACCCTCAATCAATTGCTCTCGGAGATGGATGGCTTCGATCCCTCCAGTGGCGTGACGGTGATGGCTGCCACCAACCGCCCTGAGATTCTCGATAAGGCGCTCCTGCGCGCGGGCCGCTTTGATCGGCAAATACTGGTCGACAAGCCCGATTTAACAGACCGCACGGCCATTTTGCGGCTGCATACCCGTGGCATGAAGCTCGCCGAAGACGTCGAGGTACGGGTGATCGCCCAGCGAACTCCAGGCTTCGTGGGCGCAGATCTCGCCAACATCGCCAACGAGGCAGCGATCCGTGCGCTTCGCCACGGTCACGCCGCAATCAACATGGCGGACTTCGAGGAAGCTATCGACCGCGTTGTCGCAGGCCCGGAGAAGAAGCATCGCGTTCTGAGTTCCTCAGAGAAGCATCGTGTGGCGATACACGAATCGGGTCACACGCTCGTGGCACTTTCCGTACCGACCGGTGAGCCGCTGCACAAGGTAACGATCATCCCACACGGTGTAGCGGCGCTGGGCTACACCATGCAGCTTCCGGTACAGGAAAAATTCCTATCCACTGAGCAGCAATTCAAAGATCAGCTCGCGATTCTGCTGGGCGGTCGCTCGGCCGAACGGCTCATACTCGGTGAGGTCTCCAGCGGCGCGCAGAATGACTTGGAGCATGCCACGGAGATCGCTCATAGCATGGTCACGCAGTTGGGAATGAGCCAGAAACTCGGACCGCTGACGTATGGTCGTCGCCAGCAACTGGCTTATTTGGGTGTGACAAGCGAAGAGGAGCGCAATTATAGCGAGGATACCGCTCGCCTGATCGACACCGAGGTGCGGGCGCTGATCGATGAGGCCGAGCGGCGCGCCTGCGAGATTCTGGTGGCTCGTCGGACGGCTCTTGAGACGCTTTCCGTCGCGCTCGAGGACAGGGAGGTGCTCGACCGCGCCCAAGTCGAGCGGCTGTTGCAGCAACCAGCAAAGGCTGCAGACGCGGAGTCGCCGGCTCGCCGTGCGGTCAGCCGCAAAGATATGGAATTGACATGACGCCGTGAGCTAAAGCCGACAGCGAAGCATGCCCCGAGGGGGCGCAGCGCGAATGCCCGACTGGCCCCGTTTGTGAATTGGTACCAGATTATGTATAGCTTAAAACGTCCACCCGCGCATTTAGCTCGGGCGGTAGCTTGAGCAACAAGATCACGGCGGGGCGGTTCTTGAGAGCGATGTACCCGAGAGCCGCGCGGATCATGGGCATTACGGCTGTCGCCGTGGGCGCCTGCGCCGTGCTCATCGACGTCATCACACCGATTGATCTGAATGTGTCGATCATTTACAGCCTCCCGCTGGTCGTGGCTGGCCTGACACGCAGTCGAAGGTTGCTCTGGGTCCTGCTGATCACGCTGCTGGGCGCCACTTTCGCCGTTTATAATGTACAGATCGGCTTTGACTATCATCGTCTAATCGATGGTGCATCGCTCTTTCGCAACCGCGTGCTCGTCGCGATGACTATGGTACTCACGGCTGCTCTGCTGCACGCATGGATGCGCGCGCTGGATGCCGTGGATGCGCGCGATCGGACTCTCGAGGCTCAAAATCGTAATCTGCAGAATTTTCAACAACAGCTACAAGAGCAGAACGACGCGCTTGAGCGTCGCCGACGGGAAGCCGAGACGGCGAGCGGGCGTAAGACGATTTTGTTCGCGGCAGTGTCACATGATGTACGTGCGCCGCTGGCGGCCATCGGTCTGATAGCGCAAGCCATCGGTCGAAGCGTAAACGGTCTGGCTCTCGTAGAGCGTATCCCCGCGCTGGCGCGGCAAATTTGCGTGAATAGCATTACCGTTGAGCAGCTGGTTTCCGACATCGTCGATTTCTCGACCTTCGAACTCGGTAATGTCGAGCTGCACCCGAGTGACTTCGCCGTGGCAGAACTCATTGGCCAGCAATGTCAGAGTCTCCTGCCGCTGGCCGAAGCCAAGAAGCTCAGTTTGAAAATCGAGCCGCTGGCGGACCCCATTTTCATTCGGACCGACCGAACCAAGCTCGGGCGCGTGGTTATGAACCTCATCATGAATTCCGTCAAATACACCAATGCCGGATCGGTATGGATCGAGGCCGGCCGCAGTGATGGAGGCGGCGTATGGCTACGCATCCGCGACAGCGGTATCGGAATTGCGGCCGACGATCTGGCTCGCATCTTCGACGAGTTTGCACAGCTGCAACCGCAGCAGAGCCCGCGTAATCAGGGGTGGGGGCTCGGATTGTCGATTTGTCACCGCATGGTCGCGCTGATGGGAGGTACGATCAAGGTCGACAGTTCACCCATGGTCGGCAGTACCTTTACGGTCTCGTTGCCGCCCAGCTGCGTCGTGCACTGACACCGCCTGAAGCCGCAGCCGCAGCCGCAGCCGCAGCCGCGGAATGAGACGACGCCGCGACAGGCTCGCGCAACCGCTGGCGCCTTCGGTCACCGCGCCGGCCAGCGGCGTACCGGTCAGCGTCCCACTGATATCGCCTGCTGTGGCGGTCGCCGAGGTGTTGGTCACGGTCAGGGCGCCGGCGGAACCGCCGGCGATTAGCGCCAGAGAGCTGGTGACGCTGATGGTTGCCTGCGACGGCGCGTTAATGGCAACTTTGGCGTCCGCCTGTGAAGTGTTGTCCCTACGCCGCGACGTCTTTATCGGCGGCCGCGCCGTAGGCTCGCGCCCTGACACGATAGAGCGGGCCGAGCATGGCGGCGCCGAAACCACTACGCCTTAAGAGACAGCAAACAAAGTGACCACAGGCGTGACCACAACAGGTTTGCCGATCGCTCGTAAGTATTGGTCGGAGCGCCGAGATTTGAACTCGGGACCCCTTGCACCCCATGCAAGTGCGCTACCAGACTGCGCCACGCTCCGACACGATGAATTCTTATTGTCCTGGTACGGCGCGGTGCGTCCGCCATGCCGCCTGCGGATGATACCCTGTTTCGGGGGCCCTGTGGCAAGGCGCTACTGCTCGAGCTCCTTGAAGGACTGCCGCATCAGCATCAGCTTCTGCCCCATCTGCGCCTGGGGCTGCTCGCCCGCACCATCGACCAACAGCAGGTAGTGAACCTTCTGGTCCGCTGCCGCTCCGTCTACGGTCTCGATCCGCGTCGCATCGTTTTGATTGGTGATCATCGCGTTGAACGGGAACTGCCTGCCCTGAATCTTGTTCCAGGTGTCCTGGAAGCCCTGCGGCAAGGACGGTTCGGGCGCCGACGCCCGTACCACTTCCGCCCAATTGGCTTTCTGCAACGCCTCCTGAACGATCAGCGCGCTGACGTCCCAGACCACCGCCCCGGCATCTTTGTAGTAGCCGAAGTTGATCTCCATCTCGCTGTCCTTGTCGAGTTTGACGAGGTCCGGCGTCACATCCAGGTCAAAGCGCTTGGAACGAAAACGCACATACTTGGCGGGATCGATGTCCACGCTGAAGGTACCGAATACCTTGGGCCGCGGCGTGTCCTTGAGCTGCAGATATTCCTGCCAGCGCGCCAACGTGCCCGTCATCGTCAGGTACAGATAGTTCGTCAGCTCCTCCTGCACCGTCAGCACACTGCTGCGCAGACCGGTCGCGATCGGTATGAGCACCAGGTCGTAGCCCTCCGGTGTCGGCAGACACAGGCCCGACAGCACGATATCCGCGTACGGTACCGCCCAGCTGCGAATCTGCCAGACTCGCCCATAATCGTCGGTGTAGGTGCCCAGCTCCTGTGCCTTGCCGAGGGAGGTGACATTCACGGACTCGGTGCCCACCTGACGGTGCAGCGGAAAGCCCTTGAGCACCAGATCCATCAGCAGCTTCGAGTCTGAGTACAGCGATGCGAGGCTGATATTCTCGGGAGCGCGCAGCCGTACCGTACCGCCGCCGATGCGTAACGAGCCATTGTCGTCGAGCTGGAAGACCTGGGGCTTCTCGTTTTCGATCCCCCAGATGCCGTCGCGGTTCTGATGGATGAGCCTCGGAAACGGGGAGCTCGGGGCCTGATGCAGTACCCGGTCGCTACCGTCACCGTGCGGAAACAGTCGTGCAGTGTTGTCGGTGATCAGCCGCCCCTCTGTCTTCGCCAGTTCTCGCTCAGCGATGCCCTGAACCGTGGCGTAAAAGTCCGGCAGTGACTTCGGCAGAGCAAACTGCTCGTTTTCGTTCATGGTCTCGGACGCATCCATGACCGGAGAGCGAATCGGTGTACGGCTCTCGAGCTTGCCGACATTGTCGGGAGCGGCGGCTACCTGGTCGAACGGCAGCGCGTAGTTGAGATTCTCGGCCTCGGTCTTGCGCAGCACGATGCCGATCACCCGGCCCTGCTGATCCACCAGCGGGCCGCCACTGTTACCCGGCGAGGCCGCGGCCGAGAACCGCAGCCACTTCCACTCGCCGTTGAGCTCCTCGGGCGTATCGGAGGTATAGATGCCATCACGCGTCACGATGCCTTCGCCCAGCGCATTGCCGACCGCGAACACCGGATCATTGAGCGTCGGATGCGGCCCGACCGCCAGCGGCTGCACACCCTTGGGCTGCGTACGCAGCGAGAACACCGCGAAATCCCGGTTATTGGCGTACTTGAGCACCTGGTCGATGGCGTAGACATTGCCGGCAGCGTCGCGCAGCGCCGGCGGTCCGAACTGGCTGCCGAGCCCGGCGGCCAGCACGTGGCTGGCGGTGACGTAGCGATTAGGGCCGATCGCGAACGCCGTGCCGATCGAGCGATATTTGTCGATGCGCTGTTGATACGGAATCAGGTCCAGCGGCAACGGCCGGTCGTACTGCACCGCTCCGTCTGGCGGTTTGAGCTGCACGACCTCGAAAGTTGCCGCGCGGATGCGCTGCTGGGCGGCGCTGTCGAGTTCAGCCGCGTGGGCCCCCATAGTCGGGCAGCACATCAGCACCGCTGCCGCCAATAGAGAGCTCGAAAACCCCCAGCGCCACGTCAGGAATTTCATGATGCCTCCCCCTCCGCCCTGGCCGCTCTCAGCGTCGCAGGATCTTCAGCACTTCCTCCAGCTCGATGCGTACCTGGTGCACGATCTGTTGGCTTTGCGAGGTGTCGGTTCGCGCCTCATCGCCCATCAGCTTGTTGCGTGCCCCGCCGATCGTGAACCCCTGCTCGTACAGCAGGCTTCTGATCTGGCGAATGATGATGACGTCCTGACGCTGATAGTAGCGGCGATTGCCGCGCCGCTTGACTGGCTTGAGTTGGGGAAACTCCTGCTCCCAGTACCGCAGCACATGCGGCTTCACGCCGCATAGCTCGCTGACTTCACCGATCGTGAAGTAGCGCTTGCCCGGAATCGCGGGCAGCTCGTTATTGTTCCTTGGTTCCAGCATAGGCCTCGACGCGTGCCTTGAGTTTCTGTCCCGGCCGGAACGTCACCACACGCCGTGCAC
>JBOHZT010000142.1:0-8127 GCA_050738535.1 Steroidobacteraceae bacterium | reverse complement strand
CCGCCGCGCAGCGCCACCGAGCGCGCCGACGCCGGGTGCGCCGGGTGCGGCAAGCTCGACAAATGCGCCGCAGGAGCTCGTCTTCTCGAGCCGGCACGCGTGCCCCGTCTGCGGCTACAGCGTTCCTCCCCTCGAGCCGAAGCTGTTCTCCTTCAACAACCCCACGGGCGCATGCGCGGCCTGCAGCGGTCTCGGCGTCGAGGAGTTCTTCGATCCCGCGCGGGTCGTCGCGCACCCCGAGCTCTCGATCGCGGCGGGCGCCATCCGCGGATGGGATCGGCGCAATGTGCATTTCTTCGCGCTCATGGAATCCCTGGCGCGGCACTATGGATTCGATCTCGAGGCGCCCTGGAGCGCGCTATCGCCGGCGGCGCGCAAGGTCATCCTCGAAGGCAGCGGCAGTGAGAAAATCGAGCTCACGGAGCGCGAGGGCGGCCGGGCGAGGCGCCGCCACCGGCCGTTCGAGGGCATCATGCCGAACCTCGAGCGGCGTTATCGCGAGACGGAATCGAACGCGGTGCGCGAGGCGCTCTCGCGCTACCTCGGAGTGCGGCCCTGTCCCGAATGCGGCGGAACCCGCCTCAATCGCGTCGCAAGGTCGGTGCTCGTCGCCGACCGGAGCCTGTCCGAAGTCTCGAGCCTCGACGTGAAGGGCGCGCTCGCCTTCCTGCACTCACTCGCGCTCCCCGGCCGGCGCGGCGAGATCGCCGCGCGGATCGTCAAGGATGCCGCGAGCCGCCTCAAGTTCCTCGCGGACGTGGGACTCGATTACCTGACGCTCGACCGCAGTGCCGAGACGCTCTCGGGAGGCGAGGCGCAGCGCATTCGCCTCGCGAGCCAGATCGGCTCCGGGTTGACCGGCGTCATGTACATCCTCGATGAGCCCTCCATCGGGCTGCACCAACGGGACAACCGCCGCCTGCTCGACACCCTCGCGGCGCTGCGGGATCTCGGCAATACCGTCATCGTGGTCGAGCACGACGCGGAGACCATGCTCGCCGCGGACTATCTGGTCGATCTGGGTCCGGGCGCCGGCGCTCACGGAGGCGCCGTGGTCAGCTCCGGCACCCCGCAGGAGGTCATGGCCGATCCCGCCTCACTCACCGGGCAATATTTGAGTGGGCTGCGCTCGATCCCGCTGCCGCGCGAGCGCCGGCCGCGCGACCCGCACAAGCGCCTCAGCATCGTCGGGGCGCACGGCAACAATCTCGCGGACCTGACGGTGGACATTCCGCTCGGCCTCCTCACCTGCGTGACCGGCGTCTCCGGATCCGGCAAATCGACGCTCGTCGTCGACACGCTCTTCGAGCATGCGGCAGCGCGCGTCGCTGGCGTGCCGGACCGCGGCGCGCCCTGCGAGCGCATCGAGGGGCTCGAGCACGTCGATCGCGTGATCGACGTCGATCAGGCTCCGATCGGCCGCACGCCGCGCTCGAACCCGGCGACCTACACGGGAATCTTCACACCGCTCCGGGAGCTGTTCGCCGCCGTACCCGAGGCGCGCGCGCGCGGCTACGACCCGGGGCGCTTCAGCTTCAACGTGAAAGGCGGCCGCTGCGAGGCCTGCGAGGGCGACGGCGTCATCAAGGTGGAGATGCACTTCCTGCCGGATCTATATGTGCCCTGCGACGTGTGCAAGGGCCAGCGCTACAACCGCGAGACGCTCGAGATCCGCTACAAGTCGCGCAACATCCACGAGGTGCTGCGGATGACGGTGGAGGAGGCGCTCAGATTCTTCCAGAACGTGCCCTCGATCGCGGGCAAGCTCCAGACGCTCGCCGACGTGGGACTGTCCTACCTCGAGCTCGGTCAGAATGCCACGACGCTCTCGGGCGGCGAGGCGCAGCGCGTCAAGCTCTCGCGAGAGCTCGCCAAGCGCGCCACCGGGCGCACGCTGTACATCCTCGACGAGCCGACGACGGGGCTGCACTTCCACGACGTGGCCCAGCTCCTGCGGGTGCTGCAGCGGCTGCGCGACGACGGCAACACCATCGTCGTCATCGAGCACAACCTCGACGTCATCAAATCGGCGGACTGGGTGATCGACTTGGGGCCCGAAGGCGGCGCGGCCGGCGGGCGGCTCGTCGCGGCAGGCACGCCCGAGCACATTGCGGCGTGCGCGAGCTCCTATACCGGGCGATTCCTGGCGCCGTTGCTTGCGGGGCCTGATTTGAACGTCTGGCGCACCTCGCCGTCCGCGACGCGCTCCTCGAAACGACCGCCCGTGTAGGCAGCGAGCACTCGGCGCCAGAAGCGCACCGCGCCGGGATTGCGGACATCCTCCGTGACCTCCCACGGACCGGCGAATCGATCGAGGATGAGCTGCGCGGCCAGGGTGCCCACCCGCTGCCCGCGGCTCTCACGCGACACGAAGAACTCGGCCATGCGATAGCTCGTCTGCGCGCCGCCGTGCCGCGAGGCGATGACCACCGCGAACCCGACGGGCTCCGCCGATCTCGCGATGACGAGTGCGGAGGCGCTGCGGTCGTTGAGCCAGTGGGCCATTTGATCGGGCCCGCGGTGGCCCACCTCCCCGAGCACGGGAAAGATCCCGGTGCTGAGCGGCGCCAGGTCATCGAGGTAGTCGCGATAGACCTGCTCGATCCAGAGCCGGTCCGCGAGGCAGGCGCGCGCGTCGCGCACGCTCACGGTAAGGGGCATCTCATCCGCCTGGGCAGCACCACTCGAGCGAGCCCTCGAACGAGAAAGGCTCGGACGGACACTTGCGCGCCCGTCCGAGCCTCATGCGTGAGCCTCGTTCGAGGCTCGAGCCTCGACCGTCTCGAGCTTACTTGCTCGGCGGCGAAGCGGGCGCGCCGGAAGCGGCAGGAGGCGCTTCGGTGCCGCCGGCGGGCGGCGTAGCAGCCGGAGCGGCAGGCGCGGACGAGGGAGCCGATGCCGGCGGCGCGGAATTCGCCGCAGGCGCAGGAGTGGACTCCTGCTTCCCGCAAGCAGCCATCATAAGCGCCGCAACGATGGCGGCGCCGAGAGCGAGTTTGGTTTTCATGCAGCGGTACCCCGAAAGAAGCAACGGTGAGTGAGACCTAGGGTCGAAGTTGAGGTTGATCTCAAGGACGATCCATGACCGCCCCGAGAGCATCTTATAGGCTCCCCAGAGCTTTTGAAACCCGGATGAAGCAAGTGTAACCGTTCGCGCAAGCAGTCCGCGCCAACCGTCTGCGCGCAAAGACACCCTCGCGTGTCGCGGCGACCTCGCGTGTCTCGCCGGCCTCATCCGGACCGTCCCGCCTCGCGGGCTCGCGGGCCGCATCGATGTTGCAACGCAGCATTCGCGTCCGACGCGTACAATGCCCTTCGCCTCAATTGCTCGAGGGCGGCCCGATGGACGCATCGCTCGATCTTCAAGGACTGCACGCCGCGCACCTCGGCATCGAGCGCGAGCGCTTCGAGCGGGCGCTCGAGGCGAGCGGCTACTCCGGAGCGCTCATCTACTCCGGCTCGCTCACGCCGATCTTCGCCGACGATCAGAGCTACCCGTTCAAAGCGCATGCGTGGTTCAAGGCGTGGGTGCCGGTCGGCGATCTGCCTGAGAGCTTCGTCTATTTCGCACCGGGCGCGCAGCGCCCGCTCGTCCTCTTCAGCCAGCCGGCCGGGTACTGGCACAAGGCCGCCGAGCGGCCGCGGGACTACTGGACGGCGCACGTGGATCTCGAGCCCGTTGTGGACCTCGCCGCCGCGCGGGCTGCGCTGCCGCGCGATCTCGGGTCGATCGCCTACGTCGGGGAGCGCTTCCCGGAGCTCGCGCAGTGGGGCGTCGCCGCCGAGAACCCGCCGCGGCTCATGAGTCGGCTCGACTTCGATCGCGCCTTCAAGACGCCATTCGAGCTCGCCTGCCTGCGTGCCGCCAACCGGCTCGCTGCGCTCGGACACCGGGCGGCCGCCCGCGCCTTCGAGGAGGGCCGCTCGGCGCTCGAGATCGAGCTGGAATTCCTGCGCGCCTGCGGCGCCCGCGAGCAGGAGCTGCCCTACAGTCCGATCGTCGCGCTCAACGAGAACGGCGCGGTGCTCCACTATCAGAGACTCGAGCGCACGCCGCCGGCCGCGAGCCGCTCGCTGCTGATCGATGCCGGCGTGGAGTTTGCCGGCTACGCGAGCGACGTGACGCGGACCTACTCCCGCAATGCGGAGTTCGCGGCCTTGATCGAGCGCTTCGAGGAGCTGCAGCAGACGCTGTGCGCGAGCGTGCATTCGGGTGTGGACTGGCGCGACGTGCATCTCACCGCACATCACCTGGTCGCGGATCTGCTGCGCGACGCGGACATCACGCGCTGCGAGGCCACGGAGGCGGTCGAGACCGGCGTGTCGAGCGTGTTCCTGCCGCACGGTGTCGGCCACCTGCTCGGCCTGCAGGTGCACGACGCAGGCGGACTGCTGCGCTCGCCGGACGGCGAGGAGGTCCCGCGCCCGGAGGGCCATCCGCACCTGCGGCTGACGCGCGTGCTCGCGGAAGGCTTCGTCGTGACGATGGAGCCGGGGATCTATTTCATCGAGCAGTTGCTCGCCCAGGCGCGCGCCGATACGCGCGCGCGGCACATCAACTGGAGCCGGGTGGAGAGCTTGAAGCCGTTCGGCGGCATCCGGATCGAGGACGACCTCGCCGTGGAAACGACAGGCGCGGAGAACCTGACGCGCGATGCGTTCGCGGCGGTGGAGCGCGGACCGACAGCGCCCAGGTCCGACGCGGCCTCGACGCGCGACGCCTGAGCCGGATTCGGGTCGCCGCGGTCGATCAGGCGGCCGCGGCCAATCAGGCCGCCGCAGCCTTCGCCGCCGCGTCCTCTTTCGCCGCTTTCGCCGTCTTGCGCTTGCGGCGCAAGCCCGACGCCTCGGGTGCACCGGTGTCCGCGCGATCGACGAGCTGCATCAGCGCCATCGGTGCGGAATCGCCCGGCCGCACCGTCATGTGCAGGATGCGCGTGTAGCCGCCCGGGCGCGCCTTGAAGCGCGGGCCGAGATCCTGGAAAAGCTTCGTGACGATGGCCGAGTCCCGCAGACGCGCGAACGCGAGCCGCCGGTGGGCCTCGCTGTCCGTCTTCGCGAGCGTGATGAGCGGCTCGACCACCCGGCGCAGCTCCTTCGCCTTCGGCACCGTGGTCCGGATCGTCTCGTAGCGCAGCAGCGCGACGCTCATGTTCCGGAGCAACGCATGCCGGTGCGAGCTGTTGCGCGAGAGCTGCCGGCCTGAAAGTTGATGTCGCATGGCGGGGTCTTCCCAATCCTACAAAACGTCGCGCTCTTCCTCGTGCTTCAAGCCCGGCGGCGGCCAGCCGTCGAGCCGCATGCCGAGCATGAGACCGTGGCTCTGCAGGACCTCCTTGATCTCCGTCAGGGACTTCTTGCCGAGGTTCGGCGTGCGCAGCAGCTCCACTTCCGTGCGCTGCACGAGGTCGCCGATGTAGTGGATGTTCTCCGCCTTCAGGCAGTTGGCGCTGCGCACGGTGAGCTCGAGCTCATCGACCGGCCGCAGGAGAATCGGGTCGAACTGCATCTCGGAGACCTTGGTCGCGGCCTCCTCCTCGCCCTGCAGATCGACGAACACGGACAGCTGATCCTTCAGGATGCCGCCCGCCCGGCGGATCGCCTCCTCCGCGTCGATCGTGCCGTTCGTCTCGATGTCGATCACCAGCTTGTCGAGATCCGTGCGCTGCTCGACACGCGCCGCATCGACCGCGTACGTGACCCGACGCACCGGAGAGAACGAGGCATCGAGCTGCAGCCGCCCGATGGGGCGGGTCTGCTCCTCGAACGCGGCACGCTGCGCCGCCGGCCGATAGCCGCGGCCGCGCTCCACGCGCAGCGTCATGCTGAGCTCGCCCGCCTTGGTGAGATTCGCGATGACGAGATCGGGGTTGACGACCTCGACGTCGTGGTCGCCCTCGATGTCGCCCGCCGTCACCGGACCCGGGCCCTTCTTGTGCAGCCGCAGTTCGGCCACGTCGCGCGTGAACATGCGGATCGCGACCTGCTTCAGATTGAGCAGGATGTCCACGACGTCCTCCTGCACGCCCTCGACGCTCGTGTACTCGTGCAGCACACCGTCGATCTCCACCTCGGTGATGGCGCTGCCGGGCATCGAGGACAGGAGCACGCGCCGCAGCGCGTTGCCGAGCGTGTGGCCGAAGCCGCGCTCGAACGGCTCGATCACGACGCGCGCCTGGCGAGGCGCGACGGGCTGCACCTTGACCACGCGCGGCCTCAAGAACTCTCCAATGGATCCCTGCATGGCAGTCTCACCTTGCCGGCTGCATGCCGGCAGAAAAAATGGCTACTTCGAGTACAGCTCGATGACGAGGTTCTCGTTCACGTCCGGCAGGATGTCCTCCCGCGCCGGGGCGGCCTTGAACACGCCCTTCAGCTCCTTGTCGTCCACCTCCACCCAGTCGGGCAGGCCCACTTGCTGGGCGACATTGAGCGCGCTCTGGATGCGCAGCTGCTTGCGCGCCTTCTCGCGGACCGAGATCACGTCGCCCGCCTTCAACTGATAGGAGGGGATCGTCACGACGCCTTGGTTCACCACGATCGCCTTGTGACTCACGAGCTGGCGCGCCTCGGCGCGGGTCACCGCGAACCCCATGCGGTAGACGACGTTGTCGAGACGGCTCTCGAGCAGCTTCAGCAGGTTCTCGCCGGTAGCGCCCGTGCGCCGGGCGGCCTCCACGTAGTAGTTGCCGAACTGGCGCTCGAGCACGCCGTACATGCGCCGCAGCTTCTGCTTCTCCCGCAGCTGCAGTCCGTAGTCGGAGAGGCGCGAGCGCCGATCGCCCTTGATGCCGCCCGGGGGCACGGTGAGCTTGCACTTGTTCTCGAGCGGCTTGACGCCGCTCTTCAGGAACAGGTCCGTGCCCTCGCGCCGCGCGAGCTTGCACTTCGGGCCGATGTATCGAGCCATTCCGTCTGACCTCGCTTCCTAAACTCTGCGCTTCTTGGGGGGGCGGCAACCGTTGTGCGGGATTGGCGTCACGTCCGCGATGCTCGTGACCTTCAGGCCGCAGGCGTTCAAGGCGCGCACCGCCGACTCGCGGCCGGGGCCGGGGCCCGCGACACGCACTTCCACGTTCTTCACGCCATGCTCCTGCGCGGCATTGCCCGCCTTCTCGGCGGCGACCTGCGCCGCGAACGGCGTGCTCTTGCGCGAGCCGCGGAAGCCGCAGCCGCCCGCGGTGGCCCAGGAGAGCGTATTGCCCTGCCGGTCGGTGATCGTGATGATCGTGTTGTTGAACGAGGCGTGCACGTGCGCGATCGCGTCGAGCACGTTCTTGCGCGCCTTCTTCGGCTTCTTGGCCGTGCCGCCCGCCTGGGCCTGCTTCTGGTCCGCCATTCTCTAGGTTCCCTTTAGGCCTTGCCGGCCGGGCTGTTGAGCTTGACCGCCTGCTTGCGCGGCCCCTTGCGCGTGCGGGCGTTGGTACGCGTCCGCTGACCCCGCACGGGCAAGCCGCGCCGGTGACGCAGCCCGCGGTAGGTGCCGAGATCCATCAGCCGCTTGATGTTCATGGACACTTCGCGGCGCAGATCGCCCTCGACCGCCCACTTGGCGATCTGGGAGCGAATGGCGTTGACCTCGGCGTCCGTCAGGTCCTTCACCCGCGTCTCGGGGCTGACTCCCGCGCCGTCGCACGCGGCGCGCGCGCGCGCTCGGCCTACGCCGTAGATGTGGGTGAGTCCCACCCAGACGTGCTTCTGCATCGGAATGTTGATGCCGGCTATGCGAGCCATGGTGGACTTACCCCTGCCTTTGCTTGTGGCGCTGGTCCGAGCAGATGACGTACACGACGCGTCGGCGCCGCACGATCTTGCAGTTCTTGCAGATCTTTTTGACTGATGGCCTGACTTTCATGATGGAGCCTCGCTGACCTCAACCGCCCTGGCCGCTCTTGCCATAGTTGAGCAGATTCGCCTTCTTGAGGAGCCCAGGATACTGGTGCGACATGAGCTGCGCCTGCAGCTGCGCCATGAAATCCATCACGACGACCACCACGATCATGAGCGACGTGCCCCCGAACTGGAACGGCACGCCTTGCTGGGAAATGAGGAACTCGGGCAGCAGACACACCGCCGCGACGTAGAGCGCGCCCCAGAGCGTGAGCCTCGTGAGCACCTTGTCGATGT
>JBOHZT010000141.1:0-8162 GCA_050738535.1 Steroidobacteraceae bacterium | reverse complement strand
ACAGCAGCGTGCTGCGGGGATGATACTTGCGGCGTATTATCTCGGGAGATTGGACGTCGAGTTTCAACGGTACGCCAATATCGAAGGGCTCATTGAGCGGGAAGCTGGGCGGATGACCTTGGCGGATTTCAGGGCCGATGCGATCCGGTGCGGAAAGGCTCTCCAGCAGAAGGGGGTCGAGATCCAGAGAATCGGCGCCATTGTTCATGGGCAAGACGGGGCGGTGAAGAAATAGCAGAGCGTGCGCCGTTCTGAGGCGTACTGAGTGCGAGGTGGGACTTTGGACCTGCGCGGTTCTGCGATCTGCTTCTGACCATGCAGCCTCGCACGCAGAGACGAAGCGCGATCGATCGTGGTGCGCTGTCGCTATCCCTTCTCCGTGAGATCGGCGGTGAAGCCGATGCCGCGGCGCTTTGGTGCCGGGGCGCTCATCAGGGCGCGGATCGCCTGGTAGACCTCCTTGAACTGTCGCTGAGTCTTGAGATCGAGGGCGACGAGCGAGCGCTCGAGCGCGGCGAGCTTGCCGGCGAGTTCCTTGTTCGAGGCCAGCAGCTCGCGCAGCTTCACGAAGGCGCGCACGATGTAGACGGTCATCTCGACCGCGCGCGGGCTGTTCAAGACGGTGGCGGCCATGATCGCGCCGTGCTCGGTGAAGGCGAGCGGGAGCTTGCGGCGGCCGCCCCAACTTGATGTCGCAAAATGCGACTTCAAGTTGGTGAACTCCTCGGCGGTGAGCTCGAAGAGAAAGTCCGCCGGGAAACGGCTGCGGTTGCGGCGGACCTGCTCGTTGAGTCGTCGTGTCGTCACCCCGTAGAGGTCGGCGAGCTCGGCGTCGAGCAGGACGCGCTGGCCGCGCAGGATGAGGATCGAGCGGGCGATATGCTCGGTGGTCGGGGCGATGGCTCGAGCCATGGCGACGTGCTCCTGCGGCTAAAACAAGGCGCCTTGGCGGGCGAGCTCGGCCGGGTCGAGCGCCGAGCGCAGCAGGCCGATGACGATGAACGTGCGTGGATGGGCGGCCATGGTGCCCATGATGAAATGCAGGTTGCCCGCCGGGATCGTCTCCCCGTACATGCGCTTGAGGTGATCGAGAGCGGCCGCGCCGTACTTGCGCTTGTACTGCCGGTGGGCTTCCTGGACCTCCCAGTCGTGGATCATGTGCTCGTGCCGCTGGCCGTCACTGGTGTAACGGTAGACGAAGGCGAGCTCGGGCTTCTCCAAGGGCGTCAAGGGTGCTTCGAGCAACGAGCTTTGCTGCATCTGGAGGACTTGGTCTGCGATCTGGCGATCCTCGGCGTCGGCGTCCTTGGCGGGCTTGACGATGAACTTCAGGCTCCCGGGGTCGGGGCGGATGATGCCGAGACTGCGGTTGCTCGCCCGGTTCTCGGTATGCAGTTGCGTCAGGGATCGTGTGATGAAAGGCTGCCAGAGCTGAATCCTGGCGGCGTCGGAGAGCTTGTTGCCGCGCTCGATGAGACGGATGGAGCCCTCATCGACACGGAAGCTCTCGGGGCGCGGATCGCTCGCTTTGGTCGCCGTCATCTCGAGGAGATCGAAGCGGTCGAACTGATGCTCTCGCGGCAGCCGGCGGAATCGGATCGGGAATAGACGCAGCATCTCCCGGCCATCATCCGTGATGCCGGCGCAGCAGACCGTCTCCTCGTGCGCCTTACTCGGCTGCGGAAAGGCTTTGACGAGAATGCGCACGCGCAGCGTGCGGTTTTTGCTCAGGCTCATGACGGGGTACGCTCAGATGCTCGACGGCTCCCTTGGTGCGCCGCGCGAGGGCGGCGGCCACGACCGAGCGGTGGCACTCGGCGGGGTTGCGCTCGAAGCACAGCAGCGCGACGCAGCCGCTGAGCGTTCGGGCGAGCCGATCGAGCAGCATCTCCTGGGTGGCGAGGTACTCGCGGAAATCGGCGAAGTAGCGCTTCAGATCGCCGTCCTCGCGCAGGCGATGGCGCACGGTGCGCGGCGCCCCGAGGGCGCGCTCGTGCTGGTAGTCGATGCCGATCCTCGAGAGCGCCTGCGAGAGCGGGGTCTTCGAGAAGCCCTTGCGGCGCGAGATCGGCAGCTCCCGCACATCGAGTAAGAGCGTGACGCCCGCGGCCTTCAAGGTAGCCAGGAATGCCGGCAGGCTCGCCCCTTCGTAGCCGATCGTCGTGAGGCCGGAGAGTCGGGCGGCCTTGTTCACGAGCGCGATCCCTGCCGAACCTGCTCGGCGGCGATGAAGGTGTCGATGATCGAGAGGAGCTGTTGCTTGGGCTTCGGGCTCAAGTGTTCGATCTGCCGCAGCCGCCGCTCGAGCCGCGGGCTCAAGGAGGCCGGACGCGCCCGGTGCCGAGCGGGCTCGGCCCCGAGCAGCGCATCGACCGAGGTGCTCAGCGCGCGCGCGAGGTCGGTGAGCAGGCTTGCTGGCGGGTGCTCGCTCTCGGCCTCGTAGTAGGCGATGCGGCGGCGGGAGATGCCGAGCTCGGTGGCGAGTTGTTCCTGGGTGAACCCCTGTGCTTTGCGCAGCCGCGCGAGGCGCGCCCCGAAGCCCTCGGCCGTGGGGGGTGCGTACTTGGGCATGAGCCGACTCCCGAGAAGTGTCGGCTCAGGAATATATACCCGGTTCTCGTGCATCAGGCTTGTACGAAGGTAGGACAGGGCCTAGTATGTCCGAAGATCGTACAATCCCCCGTCACGATCTTCAAGCGCGAGAAATGTGCGCCGGGGGACTTGACAGGGTTGCGGGAGAAAGACGGGCGAGAGGGATCAAAGAGGCGGCGCCCGCCGGTGGTGGAACACCGACGGACGCCTGACCACAGTCACCTACGTAGGAGGCGGCCATGGCTTCGAGGAAGTCTAGCGCGCGAGCGCGCGTGATCGGCGGAGACAATGCAGGCGGGTACGGGTTCACGGGTGAGCTGGGCGATCTCGGGCGACATCTCGAGGTCTGCCGGGCGCTCGTCGTGGTGTGCGTCGAGGCGCTTCAGGCGCAGAGCGCCGATCACGATGCGGAGATCGCGCTCGTGCTCAGGCGCGCGGTGGCCGATCGGCTGGGTGATGAGATCGAGCGGGTCGAGGGGCTTGCGGGGCGGTGCAGGCATCCGACGTCGATCGGGGCGTGAGCGGAGGGCGTGATATGGCACGAATCCCGGCTACCGAGCTCGAGCGCTTGAAGAGCGAGGTGTCCCTGGCGTGCCTCATCGAGGGACAGGGACACCGGCTCATCTCGCAGGGCAAGGACCTCGCCTGCCGCTGTCCGTGGCATGAAGGGGACGAGACGCCGAGCTGCATCGTGACTCCGGCGACGAACCTGTGGCACTGCTTCGGGTGCAACGCCGGCGGCACGGTGATCGACTGGGTCATGCGCTCGCACCGGGTCTCGTTCCGCCATGCCTGCGAGCTGTTGCTCAAGGAGCATCCCGCCTTAGCCGCCACCGGCAACGACTCGGCCGGCCCGGCGTCGACGCTCTCGCAGGGCAAGCTGCGCCAAGCGCAGTCGTTCGAGCTGCCCGCGGGCGAGGCCGACGGCGACCCGTTGCTTCTCGATCAGGTGATCGAGTTCTATCACGAGACGCTGCTTGCGAGCCCGGAGGCGCTCGGTTATCTCGAGTGTCGAGGCCTCGGGAGCCGGGAGCTCATCGAGCGCTTCCGGCTGGGCTACGCGAACCGGACCCTGGCGTATCGGCTGGCGCCGAAGCAGTACAAGGCGGGCGCGCAGATGCGCGTGGCACTACAGCGGATCGGCATCCTCCGAGAGAGTGGTCACGAGCACTTGAACGGCTCGATCGTGGTGCCGCTGTTCAGCGCCGACGCCGGCACCGCCGTGGACGGCGCACCGCGGCATGTCGTGGGGGCCTATGGCCGCAAGGTTCTCGACAACCTGCGCGCCGGGACACCCAAGCACCTGTACTTGCCGGGACCGCACCGCGGCGTACTGAACGGTGAAGGCCTCCGAGGGCAAGCGGAGGTGATCCTGTGCGAGGCGCTGCTCGATGCGCTCACGTTCTGGGCGGCGGGCTATCGGAACGTGACGAGCTGTTATGGCGTGAGTGGCCTCACGGATGAGCTCGTCGCCACGCTCGAGGCCTGTGGGGCGCAACGCGTCCTCATCGCCTTCGACCGGGATGAGGCCGGTGAGCGGGGCGCCGAGATCGTGGCGAAGCGCCTGATGGCCGAGGGCCTGGAGTGCTTCCGGCTCTTGTTCCCGAAGGGGATGGATGCGAACGGGTACACCTGCGCGGTGAAGCCGGCGGAGAAATCCCTCGGCGTCGTCATCCGCTCGGCGCAGTGGCTCGGGCGCGGGGCGAGACCTGCGCACGGCACGCGTGCTGTGTCTACCGTGCACGGGGATGCTGTCCGCGATGAAGCCTCGCAGGCCTCGCCGGTGCCGGAATCCCCACCGCCCTCGCGACCGGCGCCGCCCGGGCCGACCACTTTAGCCGCCGAATCAAACACCGTGGAGACTCCCGCCGCCGCGGAGAACGCGGCTAAGGAGGAAATCCCACCGGCATCGGTGCCGACCGCAGCGCCGGACGCCGAACCGGTGCTGGCACAGCTGCCGGCCGCGGCGGTTCCCGCGCTGCCGCCGCCGCAGCCCGAAGTGCAGAGCGACGAGCAGCAGCTCGTGATCGGCTTCGGGGAGCGGCGCTACCGGGTGCGGGGGTTGCCGAAGCAGCTCGGGGAAGCCCTCAAGGTGAACGTGCTCGTCGCGCGTGCGAGCGGCGATGAGACCGGCGCAGTCGGCACCGTCGAGTCCGGGTTGCACGTCGATACGCTCGATCTGTACCAGGCCAAGGCGCGGGCGGTGTTCGCGAAGATGGCCTGCACCGAACTCTCGGTTGAGGAACACATCATCCAGCATGACCTCGGGCGGTTGCTGTTGCGGCTCGAGCAGGTGATCGACGAGCGAGCGCGGGCGGCCGAACGCCCAAGCGTTGCGCCGGGGCCGGCGATGTCGGCGGAGGATGCCGAGACAGCACTCGAGTTCCTGCACGACCGCCGTCTGATCGAGCGTGTGACGGGGGACTTCGAGCGGGTGGGGTTGGTGGGCGAGCCCAGTAATGCGCTCGTTGCCTACCTCGCGTGTGTGAGCCGCAAGCTCAGTAATCCGCTGGCCGTGCTGATCCAGAGCACTTCAGCCGCCGGGAAGAGCACGCTCATGGATGCGGTGCTCGACCTGATACCGGAAGAGGATCGCGTGCACTACTCGGCGATGACCGGGCAGAGCTTGTTCTACCTCGGGGAGCAGGAGATCAAGCACAAGGTCTTGGCGATCGCGGAAGAGGAAGGGGTGCGGCAGGCGGCGTATGCCCTCAAAGTCCTGCAATCCCAGGGGGAGCTGACGATCGCGAGCACGGGGAAAGACCCCGCGACCGGGATGCTGGTGACGCAGCAGTACCGGGTGGAGGGCCCGGTGATGCTGTTCCTGACGACGACTGCAATCGATGTGGACGAGGAACTGACCAACCGGTGCCTGGTGCTCACGATCAACGAGAGCCGCGAGCAGACCCGCGCGATCCAGGCGCGGCAGAGATCGCGGCGCACGCTCGCCGGGCTCATCGCGCAGGATGAAGCCGAGGCCGTCACTCGGCTGCATCGCAATGCTCAGCGCCTGCTGCGCCCGCTCGCGGTCGTGAACCCGTATGCCGAATCCTTGACCTTCCTCGATGACCGCACGCGGATGCGGCGCGACCATGCGAAGTACTTAACGCTCATCGAGGCGGTGGCGCTCCTGCATCAGTACCAGCGGGAGGTGAAGGCGGTGAAGTGCGGCGAGCGGACGCTCGAGTACATCGAGGTAGAGCTTGCCGACATCGCACTCGCCAACGAGCTTGCCCATGACGTGCTTGGCCGCTCGCTCGATGAGCTGCCGCCGCAGACGCGCCGGGTCCTGGGGCTGATCGAGGCGAGGGTGGACGAGCAAGCCCGAGAGCGCTCGATCGCCCGCGCCGATGTGCGGTTCACCCGGCGGGAGCTGCGAGGCTGGTGCGGGATGAGCGACACGGCGATCCGGGTGCACCTCGAGCGGCTGATCGCGATGGAGTCCGTGCGAGCGGCCGCCGGCCGAAATGGTCAGCGCTTCGAGTACGAGCTGGTGTTCGATGGGGACCTCGAGCGCTCATCGCCGCAGATGATCGGGCTGATCGATGTCAATGCTCTTGCCGCTACGACGGCGACCTTGCAGGGGGAGAAGCCCGACCTCGCACCGGGCTTGCAGGCCGCTTGCACCGACCCTGCACGCACCCTGCCGGGCGCCGGGGATGCAGGAAATGCCGGTGTTGCAGCCCCTTCGAGCCCTGAGAGGACTCAGAGCACCGGAAACGGACGTCTCCAGGAGAGTGTGCCCGCGGGTCGTAGTGCGAGCCGTTCCCGTTCTGCATCCGCGCGGGCGTCCTCTTCCCTTCCTTCCTTAGCCGCTTCTTCTGTCTCGGGACGGTAAGCCATGCCGGTCGCCCCCTCGCGCGCGAAACGGGCACTCGCCGACCGGAGCGACCCGCAGGGGCTTGCGGCCTTCGTGATGCGCTATCTCGAGTGGCTCTCGGTGCACAACTACTCGGGTGCGACGGTGGAGAACCGCGAGGCGTGCCTGGGGTACTTCGTCGCCTGGTGTCTCGAGCGCGGCTTGACTCAGCCGAAGGAGATCACCAAGCCGATCCTCGAGCGCTACCAGAGATCGCTCTATCACTGGCGAAAGAGTAACGGCCAGCCACTCACCTTCCGTGCTCAGCACGCGCGGCTGGTGCCCGTTCGGGCCTTCTTCCGCTGGCTCACGCGCCAGAACCACCTGCTGTACAACCCGGCCTCCGAGCTCGAGCTCCCGCGGCTCGAGCACCGGCTGCCGAAGCACGTGCTGACGACCGCGGAGGTCGAGCAGGTGATGCGCATCCCGCATCTCGATGAGCCGCGCGGCATCCGGGATCGGGCGATCCTGGAGACCCTGTACTCGACCGGGATGAGACGGCGGGAGCTCATTGGCCTCGCGCTCTTTGACATCGACCGCGAGCGCGGCACGGTGATGATCCGCCAGGGCAAGGGCAAGAAGGACCGGATGATCCCGATCGGGGAGCGGGCGATCCGGTGGATCGATCGCTACCAGGAAGAGGTGCGAGGCGATCTCGTCGTCGGTCGCGAGCCGGCGCACCTTGCGACGCTGTTCTTGACTCACACCGGGGAGCCGTTCACCCCGAACCGGCTCACCCAGCTCGTGCGCGAGTACGTGCAGGGGGCGAAGCTCGGCAAGTCCGGCTCCTGTCACCTGTTCCGCCACACGATGGCGACGTTGATGCTCGAGAACGGAGCGGACATCCGCTACATCCAGGCGATGCTCGGGCACGCCGAACTGTCCACCACCCAGATCTATACCCAGGTCTCCATCCGCAAGCTCAAGGAGATCCACACCGCCACGCATCCGGGAAAACCGCATCAGGGGCGCCTCGCGACGGCGGCCGCGGTCGATGAGCCGGCGGGGAGCGCCGAGGCGCTGCTCGCCGCCCTGGATGCCGAGGCGCGCGAGGAAGAGCCGGAGGAGCCCACGGCCGGGCGTCGGTGAGCGGCATGTACCTCCTCGATCCACTGCGGCTGGAAGCGCTCTGCAAGGCGATCGCGACCAAGAGCGAGCTGTGGGTCGCCGGTCACGGTGATACGGGACGTTACGCCGCGCTCGAGCGCCGCTGCGGCCAGATCGGTGCGATGCTCGAGCTCGCCCGCCGGCTCGAGGATCATCGCCTGGTGCGGTTCCTCGAGGCCCACAAGGATGCGCTACGCCGGCGGATGGAGAGCGACGGATGATGGTCGCCGCTGGAATGCCCCGCGCCGTGGTCTGCGGCGGTGAGCACCCGCTCGCGCGCGTGCTCGGGAATGTTGTTCACTGCCGGGACACCCCGCGCGGGAGCGCGGCCTGTCCCGGCAGACCCCCCATCCCCCTGCAAGGGGGCTTTGGGCGGGCACTCAAACATAACGCAGAGGCATTATGCGCACTCGGCCGGCCGGCCGAGTGTCCGGGCCTTCGGCCCCGCATAATCTGCGTTCATGTTCAAGTGCCCGCCGCAGCGTGCGCGCGGTGAGGCGGCAGCGACTCAAACAACCTCACTGCCCGCGCGCCCGCTGAGCGGTGCGGCGTTCGCCGCGATCCTCTGACCCCCGCCCGCCCGTGGGCGCGCAGTGCTGGGCAC
>JBOHZT010000140.1:0-8194 GCA_050738535.1 Steroidobacteraceae bacterium | reverse complement strand
GGATCGAGAGGATCGGCAGCCGCTCGCGCACCGCCGTCTCGAAATCCATGCCCGTGAAGCCGATCGCCGCATCGCCCCACACGTTGATGCAGAGCTTCTCGGGATGCACGAGCTTCGCGCCCATCGCGAGCCCGAGCCCATAGCCGAGCTGGGTGGTCTTGCCCCAGCCGATGTACGAGAGCGGCTGGGTCGAGCGCCAGAACGGAGAGAGCTGATCGCGGGGGCTGCCGGCGTCGTGCGTGATGATCGTCTCGGCGACGTTCACCGTGTGCTGCAGGTCCCACAGCACGCGGTAGGGCGTCATCGGAGTCGCGTTCGAGGTGAGCTTCGGCAGCCACTCGCGCATCCACTCGGCGCGAACCGACTCGATCTCCGCGACGACCGGCGTTGCATCGCGGCGCGAGCTGACCTTGCGGCGGCAGACCTCGAGCAGCGCGCGCAGGGTGAGCTGGGCGTCGCCGATCAGGGCGTACTGCGTGGGCAGGGTCTTGTTGAGGTCGAGCGGATCGAGCGTCGCGTGGATGAGCGTCTTGCCCTGCGGGATGGCGACGCCGAAGGCGGTCGCCGAGAAGCTGCACCCGACGCCGAAGATCACGTCGGCGCGGCCGAGGAAGTGCGTGACGGTTCGCGGGTAGGCCGCGCCCCCGGAACCGAGCGAGAGCGGATGGGTCTCATCGAAGCTGCTCTTGCCCGGCAGGCTCGTGCAGACCGGAATGGCGAGCAGCTCGGCCAGCTCCTTGAGCTCGGCGTAGGCATTCGCCCAGTGGATGCCCTGGCCGGCGTAGATGACCGGACGCTTGGCGGCGAGCAGCACCTCCGCGACGCGCGCGACGGCCTCCGGATCGGGCCCGGAGCGGGTCTGCAGGACCGGCTCATAGCTCAAGGGCTCCGGCACCTCGTCCGCGAAGGCGTCGTAGGGGACCTCGACGACGACCGGCTGCAGGCGGCCGTTGCGCAACTGCGTGAAGGCGCGGCGGAGGATGTTCGGCACCTCGGCACCCGAGGTCACCGGCTCGGTGTGCTTCGCGACGCCCGCCATCTCGCGGGTCGAGTTGAAATTGTGCGGCACATGGGCGAGCCGCCGGGCATAGCCCTGGGGCAGCACGAGCACCGGCACGGATTCGCTGAAGGCCTGGGCAACCCCGCCGTACGCATTCTCCGAGCCCGGGCCGTGCTGCATGCAGAACACGCCCATCTTCTTGCCGCGCGTCAACCGGGAGACCGCATCGGCCATGTGCAGACCCACGCGTTCCTGGCGGACGATGATGGGGCGGATATCGGCGATCGCGGCGGCCTCGAGCAGGGGATTGCGCGGATAGCCGAAGAGCAGCTCGACTCCCTCGCGCTTCAGGATCTCGACAATGGCGGCATCGGTCTTCAACTGGCGGACTCCTCGGCTTGTCTCAGGAGGGGAAATGCGGGCACGGTCAGGAACTCCTCGAAGGTCTCGGCCGTCGAGAGATCCCGGAAGAGGCGGATGGCCTCGGGGAAGCGCCCGCCGTCATAGGCTTTGGCGCCGACTTCCTCGCGCACGCGCGCCATCTCCTCGGTGATGAGGCGATCGAGCAGCTCGGCGGTGGCCCGGGTGCCGCCCTCGAGCTCGATCCCGTAGTGCACCCACTGCCACACCTGCGCGCGGCTGATCTCGGCGGTGGCCGCATCCTCCATCAGATTGTAGAGCGGCACGGCGCCTCGGCCGCGCAGCCAGGCCTCGATGTACTGCACGCCGACGCGAATGTTGAGTCTGAGGCCGCCTTCCGTGCGCGTGCCCGCGTGCACCTCGAGCAGATCCTGCTGCCGCGCCACGACATCCTCGCGGCGCCGATCGAGCTGGTTCGGGCCCGGCATCAGCCGGTCGAAGACTTCCTGCGCGACGGGCACCAAATCGGGGTGCGCGATCCAGGTGCCGTCGTGCCCGTCCGAGGCCTCGCGCTCCTTGTCGGCGCGCACCCGGTCGAGCGCGACCGCATTGGCGGCCGGATCCCTGCGATTCGGGATGTTCGCGGCCATGCCGCCCATCGCGAACGCGCCGCGGCGGTGGCAGGTCTCGATGAGGAGCAGGGAGTACGCGCGCAGGAACGCCTTGCCCATCACCACCTGCGAGCGGTCGGGGAGGACGTAGGCGCGGTTGGCGCGCAGCTTCTTGATGAACGAGAACATGTAGTCCCAGCGTCCGCAGTTGAGCCCCACGATGTGCTCGCGCAGCTCGTGGAGGATTTCGTCCATCTCGAACGCGGCGGGCAAGGTCTCGATGAGCACGGTCACCTTGATGGTGCCGGGCGGGAGGCCGAGCCGCTCCTCGGCGAACAGGAACACGGCGTTCCACAAGCGCGCTTCCTGGTGGCTCTCGAGCTTCGGCACGTAAAAATACGGCCCGGTGCCCTGGGCGATGAGCGCCTGCGCGTTGTGGAACACGTAGAGCCCGAAATCGAAGAGGCTTCCGGAAATCGGCGCGCCGTCGACCATGACTCCGGGCTCGGGGAGGTGCCAGCCCCGGGGGCGAACCATCAGCACCGCGGGATTCGGTCCGAGCCGGTACGCCTTGCCGCTCGCGGGATCGACGAAATCGATCGAGCCCTGCCAGCGGTCGCGCAGGTTGATCTGGCCGTCGAGGTTGTTGTGCCACGTCGGGGCATTCGCGTCCTCGAAGTCCGCCATGAACACCTTCGCGCCGGAATTGAGCGCGTTGATGATCATCTTGCGGTCCACGGGACCGGTGATCTCGACGCGGCGGTCGAGGAGGTCGGCGGGGATCGAGCCCACCCGCCAGCTCGCGCTGCGGATCTCTGCGGTTTCCTTCGGGAAGTCGGGCAGCTCGCCGGCGTCGTAACGCGCCTGGCGCTGCACCCTGGCATGCAGGATCTGCGAGCGCCGCGGCTCGAACCGGCGGTGCAGGGCGGCAAGGAACTCGAGCGCCTCGGGCGTCAGGATCTCGTCATGCCGCGGGCGGAGCGGATAACGGAGCGCCACGCCGTGAGGCGTGCGGGGTGTCGAGCGTTTCGGGGCTGCGGCGGCCATGGCTCCTCCCTTTCCGAATCATCAAAAATCCAATGTCCACTATGCTCCCCGGCGTAGTAAGTGGCCAGTCCTTCGGGAGCTACAGGATCTTCACTGGGTTGGAAAAGATGATCCTCCAGGATCGCTCCCCAAGAGGCTCGATCGGCACCGCGGCGCGTGCGACGTCCATGCTACGGTGGTGCAGTTGAGCGTTTCCGCCGCGCCAACCGCGACTCGCGCGTTGACCGGCCAAGGCGCATGTGATACCTCAGCTCAACCGCTCGGCGCTGGAACTGCCCCTGGGGCAAGCGGTTATCGATACTATTGGGGTGTTCCGGAGACTGATACAGGTCAATGTCGGGCCGTAGGCATTTCTTGAAGACCGTGGTGGGCGGCGCCGCGGGCTTGGCGATCCCGTACCTCGCGCCTGGCGCGGTGCTCGCCGGGGCGCGGCCAGCGGGTGCGACCGCTCGACGGTCCCCCGGGGCCGGCTCGCCGCTCACCCTCACGCGGCTCACGGACCGCCTCACCGTGCTCTCCGGGGGCGGCGGCAACGTGGTGGCACTGAGCGGGCCCGAGGGGGTCCTGCTCGTCGATTCCGGCGCGCCCGAGCATGCGCGCGATCTGCTCGAGGCGGTCGCCAGCCTTCCTGGCGGGCACCACGTCCGCACGCTCTTCAACACCCATTGGCACCTGAGCCACACCGGCGGCAATGAGCTGCTGCACGGGGCGGGCGCCAAGATCGTCGCACACGAGAATACGCGGCTGTGGATGGGGACGCAGATCTGGGTCGACTGGCAGAACCGCACCTATCCGCCGCGCCCGCAGCAGGCCTGGCCGACCGAGACGTTCTACACCAGCGGCAAGATGACCTTCGGCGGGGAGCCCATCGAGTACGGCTACCTGCAGGAGGCGCACACCGATGGGGATATCTATGTCTACTTCCGTGGCCAGAACGTGCTCGTGCCGGGCTGTGTGCTGGCCGTCGACCGCTATCCGATCATCGATTACAGCACCAACGGCTGGCTCGGCGGCATGTCGGCTGCGACCGAACGCCTCGCGCACCTGATCGACGACAAGACGCGTATCGTTCCGGGCGTGGGGCCGGTGCAGACGCGCGCCGATCTCCTCGCCGAGCATGCGATGCTCGCGGACCTGCAGAACACCATCTGGCATATGATGCTGAAAGGGTATGGCGTGCCCGACATCGTCGCTGCGCACCCGACGCGCAAATATGACGCGCAGTGGGGCAATCCCGACCTTTTCATTCGCGCCGCCTTCCGCAGCCTCTACGCGCACTGCCGTGAAATCCGGGGAGCCATCTAGTGACCCGTCAGCTTCGTTACCTCCTCGCCGCGGCGTCGGCTCTCGCGATCTTCGGTACGGCCAACACCTGGGCAGGCGGCACGGGTGCGGCGGCCGCGGCGCGGGCGCTGCCCGCGGGCGGGGCGACCGCGGCGCAGGCGAAGCCCTACTTCAAGATGCTGAGCGGCTACTGCGAGAAGTGCCACAACGTGACCGACTGGGCCGGGAACGTGGCGTTCGGCACGCTCAGGCCGAAGGACATTTCCAAGGACGCGCAGATCTGGGAAACGGCGATCATGAAGCTGCAAGGCCACCTCATGCCGCCGCCGGGCAACAAGCAGCCGAACCAGGCGACCATCGACGCCTTCATCGGCTGGATGTCGCACCACCTCGATGCTGCGGCGCGCGCGCACCCCGATCCGGGCTTCGTGGTCCTGCACCGGCTGACCCGCTCCCAGTACGCCCGCTCGGTCGACGACATGCTCGGAGTGAAGGTCGACCCGAGCGATCTGCTCCCGAGCGAGACGCTGACCGACGGCTTCGATGACATCGCGGCGGTCCTCAAGGTCTCGCCGACCTTCCTCGAGCAATACATCACGGCGGCGCAGACCGTCGCGAAGCTCGCCATGGGCAATCCGCACGCGGTCAAGGCCATCGCGACCTACGTGGCCGCCAAGCAGGATCAGTCCTACCACGTCGAGGGCCTGCCGCTCGGCACACGGGGCGGGATGGTGGTCACGCACTTCTTCCCGGCCGACGGCGATTACAAGTTCGATCTCGGCGTCTACACCGGCATCGGCTACCTGATCGGCCTCGACCATCCGAACGAGGTGGTGCTGAGCATCGACGGTCAGAAGGTCTTCGAGCGCTCGATCGGCGGAACGCAGGACTTGAGGGAGGCCGACCAGCACCCGAACCGGGCGAAGATCGACTTCACCTCGCGCTTCAAGAACATCTGGGTTCGGGTGCCAGCGGGGCCCCACGAGGTGGGCGTCTCGTTCGTCGCCAACACGCTCGCCGAGTCGAGCGACTGGCTGGAGCCCCTGGCGCCGCTCGGGCGCGACGACCGGCTGCCCACGGTCACGGGCTTCAAGATCACGGGGCCGAGCGATGCGACGGGCGTGAGTGAGACGCCGAGCCGGCGCAAGATCCTCATCTGCCATCCGGCGAACGCGAGCGCCGAGCTGCCGTGCGCCCGCAAGATCCTCACGAAGCTCGCGACGGAGGCGTTTCGCCGGCCGGTGACGAGCGCGGATCTCGTGGAGCCGATGCGCTTCTTCGAGGACGGGCGCAAGGGCGGGACGTTCGACACCGGCATCGAGAATGCCATCGTCGCAATTCTGTGCAGCCCGAAGTTTCTGTTCCGGACCGAGTTCCAGACCCCGAACGTGAAGGTGGGCGGCATCCACCGCGTGAGCGATCTCGCGCTCGCTTCGCGGCTGTCGTTCTTCCTGTGGGGGGAGGGGCCGGACGCAGAGCTCCTCAAAGTCGCCGCCGCGGGCAAGCTCCATGAGCCCGCCGTGCTCGACCGGGAAGTGCACCGCATGCTGGCGGATCCGCGAGCTCAGTCCCTCGTCACGAACTGGGCGTTCCACTGGCTCGAAGTGGACGACATGAACAAGCTCGTGCCGGACAAGATCGAGTTCCCCGCGTTCGACGAGGACCTGCGCACGGGCTACAAGACCGAGATGCGCCTGTTTCTCGACAGTGTCCTGCTCAAGAACCGCAACGTGCTCGACTTGATGACGGCGAACTGGACGTACGTCAATGCGCGGCTCGCGGCGGAGTACCACATCCCGAACGTCCAGGGCGCGCAGTTCCGTCGGGTGACGCTCACGAACCCCGCGCGCTACGGACTGCTCGGCAAGGGCGCGATGCTGATGGGGACCTCGTACGGCAATCGCACCTCCCCGGTGCGGCGAGGCGCGTGGATCCTCGATGTCGTCACCGATACGCCGCCGCACGCGCCGCCGCCCGCCATTCCGATATTCCCCGAGAACGTGCCCGGACAGAAGCCGCGGACGATCCGGGAGCGGATGATCGCGCACCGCAAGTCACCGTCCTGCAACGCCTGCCACGGCATCATGGACCCGATGGGTTTCGCGATGCAGAACTTCACCGCCATGGGCGGTTGGCAGACGAAGGGCGAGGACACGGGACTGCCGATCAATGCGACGGGCTACATGGCGAACGGCAGGGTGCTGCACGGCGTGGCCGATCTGCGCAAGGCGCTCATGCAAAAGCCGCAGCTGTTCGTCGAGACCATCGTCAAGAAGCTCATGACGTACGGGCTCGGGCGCACGATCGACTATCACGACCTGCCGACGGTACGTGCGATCGTGCGTGAGGCCGCGCGCCACGGCGACCGGTTCGACGCGATCGTGCTCGCCATTGTCGAGAGTCCGGAATTCCAGACGCAGGAGATCCCGGGCAGCGGCCGCGAGAGCCGCAAGAACCTTCAGGCCGCGAATCTGGAGTGAGACGCGCCGTACGCGAGGAGCCGCCGATGTTCATTACCAAGAAGCACCTCTCCCGAAGAACCGTTTTGCGCGGCGTTGGCGTATCGCTCGGCCTTCCGCTGCTCGATGCGATGGTTCCGGCGAGCACTGCGTTCGCCAAGACTGCCGCGGCGCCGAAGATGAAGATGGTCTTCGTCTACTTCCCGCACGGCGCCATCATGCTGCCCGGCAACGACCAGTGGACGCCTCAGGGCGTCGGAAAGGAATTCGAGCTCTCGCGGATCCTGAAGCCGCTCGAGCCCTTCAAGAAGCAGCTCATCGTCGTGAGCCATCTCGGCAACAAGCCGGCCGAGAGTGCCGCGGTCCACGCCATCGTGCCGGGCACCTGGCTGTCTTGCGTGCATCCCCACAACGGCCAGTCTCCGGACGGCGGCGTCACGATCGACCAGATGGCGGCCGCGCACATCGGACAGGACACACCGCTCCCTTCCCTCGAGGTGAAGACGGAAGGACTCGGCGGCGGCGGCTCCTGCGACCGCAACTTCGGCTGCAGCTACTCGGGCACCATCGCCTTTCGCACGCCGACGCTGCCGCTGCCCATGGAGCGCAATCCGCGCATCGTGTACGAGCGGCTCTTCGGCAAGGGCGACACGCCGGCCGAGCGCGCGCGGTTGCAGCATCAGTACGACAGCCTCCTCGACATGGTGTCGGATGACGCCGCATCGATGCGCAGGCAGCTCGGTCCCGCGGACCGGACGGTGCTCGCCGACTACATGGAGAGCGTGCGCGAGATCGAGCGCCGCATGCAGCGCATGCAGAAGCACACGAGCGGCAACCTGAAGCTGCCTCCGGCGCCGATCGGCATCCCGGACTCCTTCCCCGAGGAGCAGGGACTCATCTTCGACATGATCGCGCTCGCATTCCAGGCGAATCTCACCCACATCGCGACGATGATGATGGCCGCGGAGGTGAGCCAGATGACCTACCCGTTCATCGGCGTGCCGGATGCGTTCCATCCGGTCTCGCACCACCAGAACGATCCGGTGAAGATCGAGAAACTGGTAAAGATCCAGACCTATCACTCGGGCAAGCTCGCGACCTTCTTGAAGCGCCTCGCGGCAACGCCCGACGGCGACGGCTCGATCCTCGATCATGCGATCGTCGTGTACGGCAGCAACATGAGCAACAGCAACGCGCACAACCAGTACCCACTGCCGATCGCGGTACTCGGCGGCGGTTGCGGGCGCATCAGGGGCGGTCAGCATCTGGTCTATCCGGAGCACACGCCGCTCTCGGACCTGTGGCTGACGCTGCTCGATCGCGCGGGTGTGCCCGTCAAGAAGGTGGGCGACAGCGCGGGCGAGATCCGGGAGATTTAGCCTTTGAAGCGCGGATTCGGACAGCTCGTTGCGACCTTTGCCGCGGCTGTGAGC
>JBOHZT010000139.1:0-8201 GCA_050738535.1 Steroidobacteraceae bacterium | reverse complement strand
GCGGCCGGGAGCGCCATCCCCATCGCAACGGCGGCGCGGGCGCTCTCGAGGCGGTGTGCACAGAGATAGTTGGAGCGCCCCTTGAGCAGCGATACCCGCGCAGGACGCCCGAGCGCCGCCGAGACGAGCGGCAGATCCTTCGAGTAGAGCTGGTCCTGGAGGGTGCGGGTGCCGGTCGAGATGAGGACGCGCGCGCCGCACAGCAGCGCCGGCACCAGGTAAGCGAACGTCTTGCCGATCCCCGTGCCGGCCTCGATGACGAGCCGCTCCCGGGACTCGAGCGCCTCGAGGACACGCTCGGCCATGTGCAGCTGCTGGGGCCGCAGGGTGAAGTCCGGCAGTGCCCGCTGTAAGGGCCCATCGGCGCCGAATATGTCGTCAAGAGAGCGCATCGATTCCGCAAGTGGTTCGGGAGGAGCCGCACTCCTCTCATAGCCTGTCAGCTCTCGTCCAGCGGACATCGGGAAGGCATTTTGCTGCAAGCCGGGCCGGAAAGTCGCATTATTGGGGACTTCCGAGCGAACTCATTATGATGCAGCGCATCAAGACAGGACAGGATTAGCGCATGGCTACTGCACCGCACGAATTCACAGCCCTTCCCCAACTGAGCCGCGCGGTGTCCGAGTGGGTTGAGTCCGTGCGCCAGCTGACGCAGCCCGCCTCGGTGCACTGGTGTGAGGGCTCGGCGACCGAGATCCGGGAGATCACCGCGAACCTCGTGAAAAGCGGCGAGCTCACCGCGCTCAACGCACAGCACTTCCCGGGCTGCCATCTCGCGCGCTCGCGCCCGAGCGATGTCGCGCGCGTCGAGCACCTGACCTTCATCTGCACGCGCTCGAAGGACGACGCCGGCCCCAACAACAACTGGATGGCGCCCGACGAGGCGCATGCGAAGATGCGCGGGCTGTTCAAGGACTGCATGCGCGGGCGCACCCTGTACGTGGTGCCCTACTGCATGGGCCCGATCGACTCGCCCTACTCGCGCTGCGGCGTCGAGATCACGGATAGCGCCTACGTCGTGCTGAACATGGCCACCATGACGCGCATGGGACGCCCAGCGCTCGAGCGCATCGCGCAGACCGGCCAGTTCGTGAAGGGGCTGCACTCGATCGGCGAGCTCGATCCCGAGCGGCGCTTCATCATCCACTATCCCGAGGAGCTCTCGATCGAGAGCTTCGGATCGGGGTACGGCGGCAATGCGCTCCTCGGCAAAAAGTGCCACGCGCTGCGGATCGCGAGCTGGCAAGCGCGCGAGGAAGGCTGGCTCGCGGAGCACATGCTCATCGTCGGCCTGCAGAACCCCCGCGGCGAGACGCACTACGTCGCCGCCGCGTTTCCCTCGGCCTGCGGCAAGACGAACCTCGCGATGCTGATCCCGCCCGACTCGATGCCCGGCTGGAAGGTCTCCACGGTGGGCGACGACATCGCCTGGCTGCACCCCGGGCCCGACGGCCGGCTCTGGGCCATCAACCCTGAAGCAGGCCTCTTCGGCGTGGTGCCGGGCACCAACCCGGAGACCAATCGCAACGCCTACGACATGATCCGGCGCGACACGCTGTTCACCAACGTCGCGCTGACGGCCGACAACGAGCCGTGGTGGGAAGGCCTGAAAACGGGCACTCCGGTCATCGACTGGCAGGGCCGGCCTTTCGACCCTTCCCGCGGTCCGGCCGCGCACCCGAACTCGCGCTTCACGGTCGCAGCGAAGCGCAATCCCGGCTACTCCCCGCACACCGAGGACGCCGCAGGCGTGCCGATCTCGGCGATCATCTTCGGCGGACGGCGCCGCGAGCTCGCGCCGCTCGTCTATGAGGCCCGGGACTGGGCGCACGGCGTGTTGGTCGGCGCCTCCGTCGCCTCCGAGACCACGGCCGCGGCCACCGGACAGGTCGGCGTCATCCGCCGCGACCCGATGGCCATGAAACCTTTCTGCGGATACAACTTCGCCGACTACTGGAAGCACTGGCTCAACGTCGGCGCAAAACTCAAGCGCCCGCCGCGGATCTTTCACGTCAACTGGTTCCGCCGCGATGCCGAGGGCAAGTTCCTGTGGCCGGGCTTCGGCGACAACTTGCGGGTGCTCGCCTGGATGCTCGACCGCGCGGCCGGCACCGCTGGCGCCGTCGATTCCCCGATCGGCCGGCTGCCGCGACCGCAGGATCTCAACACCTCGGGGCTTTCCGTCGCGCAAGATGCGCTCCGCGAGCTCACCGCGGTGGACACGGGGCTGTGGCGCAAAGAGGTGACGGAGATCCGCAGCTACCTCGCGCAGTACGGGGACCGCCTGCCGGCCGCGCTCACGCGCGAGCTCGACAAGACCGAGTCGCAGCTCGGGAAATGAGTGCATAAGTCAAGGTCTGAGCGCGCAGCTCGGGTCCTGAGGGCAGGCAGCTCGGGGCCGCGGAGCCTGGCCGCCGCTAGCGCGGCTCGGGCTCGCAGATGAAGCGGATGGTCTGGGGTGAGTCGTGCTCGGGGAGCTTGCCGAGCCCGATGAGCCCGCGGCCCTTGATCTGCAAGCTGTCGCGCCGGACGAACGCTTCCTCCCCATCGTCCGCCTGCACGAACGTGCCGTTCGTACTCTGATCGATCAGCACGAACTTGTGGCGGTTGACCTCGATCCGCGCATGCAAGCGGGAGATGAGGTTTCCCTTCACCACCACGTCGTTGTCCTCCGCGCGGCCGATGGCGAGGCTCGAGCGATGCTCGTCGAGCACGTAATCGCGGTCCCGGATGCGCAGCCGCATTCTGGCGGCCGGGCCGCCCTTGCCGGCGAGCGCGATGGCCGGGACCATGCTCGTCACGTCCTCGGTCTGCCAGAGCACCTCGTACAGCGCGACCTCCCCGCCCTGCCCCCGGAGCATCGCGATGTCCACTTGCCGTACGGCCGCGCGCCATTGCGGGGACAACCTGTCCACCACGGCGCCCGTCGTCATGATCTGGCCGGCCTTCGCCTGGCTCGTCATGCGGTTCGCCGTGTGCACCGTCGAGCCGAACACGTCGCGGTTCTCGAGAACGACCGGGCCGAAATGGCAGCCGATCCGGATCGCGACCGGCTGGCCCTCCACCTTGAGCTGTGAATGGCGGGAGATCTGCTGCTGCATCTGCGCGGCGGCGTTGAGCGCCTGGTCGGCGGACGGGAAGGTCGCCATGACCTCATCGCCCATCGTCTTGATGACCGTGCCCTGGTGCTGCTCCGTCGCGCCCCGCATCGCCTCGATGCAGATCGCGACCATATCGCGCGCCCGCAAGTCGCCCATCAGCTCGTAGAGCCGCGTCGACCCGACCACATCGGCGAATAGAATGGCGAGCTCGATGTCTTTTCCCATGCGGCAGACCGGCGGCGCTGTACCGCCCGGCCGTGTGGGGGATTGCGGCACAGTCTGTCGAGAGATTATACGCGAGCGCTCCCGAGCCGCTACCCGAGGAGCGCGGCGGCGCGCTCGAACAGCGCCGGACCGGCCTCCGGCCGTCTCGCCCCTTCGCTCAACAGCCGCCGGAACTCACGGGCGCCGGGCTCCCCCGCATTGAGACCCAACATGTGCCGAGTGATCGAGGGGAGCCGCTCTCCCCTTGCGAGCTGCCGCTCCGCATAGCCCGCCATGCGCTCGAGCAAGGCCCGCCGACCGGCCTGCGGCAGCGGCGATCCCGGGTAGAGCGCGGCATGCAGCTCTGCGAGCAGCACCGGTCGGTGATAGGCCTCGCGGCCGAGCATCACGCCATCGCACCACGCGAGCGCCTCGAGAATCGAGACCGCCTCGCGCAGGCCCCCGTTGAGGACCACCGGCCATCCGGCGTGATCGCGCTTGACGCTCCGGACCACGTCGTAGCGCAGCGGCGGCACCTCCCGGTTGTCCTTGGGCGAGAGCCCGCCGAGCACCGCCTTGCGAGCATGCACGATCACGGCGTCGCACCCGGCCTCGCGCACCGCCGCGAGGAATTGCTCGAGCGCCTCGCGGTCCCGCTCGTCGAACCGGCGGACCGCCTCGAGCGCCTGAGCGCCCCGCCCCTCCACCACGCCGATTCGGATCTTCACCGTGACGGGGATATCGACCGCCGCGCGCATCGCCTCGACGCACCGAGCGATCGTCGCCGGCTCGCGCATCAAGCACGCGCCGAATGCGCCGCTCGCCACCCGATCGCTCGGACAGCCGCAGTTGAGATTGACTTCGTCGTAGCCTGCCTCGGCACCGGCTCGTGCCGCGGCGGCGAGCCGCGCGGGATCGCTGCCGCCGAGCTGCAGCGCGACGGGATGCTCCTCAGGATCGAACGCGAGCAACCGCTCCCGGTCGCCGTGCACGATCGCCGCCGCGGTGATCATCTCCGTGTAGAGGAGGACGTGCGGGGAGAAGCCGCGCAGGAAGTAACGGCAGTGGCGGTCAGTCCAGTCCATCATGGGGGCGACGCTGATTTTTCTGTCCAATTCCAATGAGTTGTCCTCTGTAATCGAAGTGATATGTCAGTGTATTTCTGCGATATTCCTGCGCATTTTTTCGAAATCGTCGGATCTGTCGAGTTGCCCTCGCTCTCCCCCGGATAGGCGCCTCGGGCATCAGGTCGGACTCATGCCATCCTCTCTGGTATACTACGCCAATGACGCGGGGGAAGCGTGGTTCGGACGATGAGATCAATCCTGCGCGCTCGACTCGCGACGAGTTCTACCCAAAGGGGCGTAAAGGCGGCGTGACGGTCAGAATTCAGACCGACTATTCGCGTGGCGGCCGGCTGCTGAGATATTCGCTCGCATTGATCGACACCCACAGAACCAGCGTCGACGACGGCCGAATCATTGGATACGACAACGCGCACGGGTACCATCATCGGCATTGCTTCGGGAAAGCGGAGTCCATTGAGTTTGAATCGTATGAAAGCATCGAAAGGCGTTTCGAAGCGGAAGTCCGCAGGTATCTCGAAACCGGCGAAGTCTAGCCGACTCGGCAAGATTCGCATCGGGGTCGAATCGATGGATCGCTTCTTCTCCCGCATGCGAGCCAAGGCTCGGCGGCTCGATCGCGGAGAGAGGCTCGAGCCGGGACTGACCGTTTCTTTCGAGGATCCAGCGGACTTCTTAGAGGTGATCACGCCTGCTCGCGTCCGGCTCCTGCAGGAGATCGACCACAGCGCGGTGGCGATCTTTGCGCTGGCGGCCGCGCTCTCCCGTGACCCTTCGGCAGTCAGGCGTGACGTAGCGCTGCTCGAGAGCAAGAATCTCGTCCGGACGCGGAAAGTGCCGAATCCAGGTCACGGGACCAGAACGCTAGTTGAAAGAGCCGCAGGATCGATCGAACTATCGGCAACCGTTTGAAGAACGCGGCATACCGGCAGGCTCGTGCGACCGCTGAACGGCGGACATCGAATTCCCTGGCCTCGATTCGGTGAATGCCCGCTGCGGGTGCCCGCGTTCGGAGATGTCGCTGGCAGGTACGTACTAATCAGTTCATAAGTATCCGTACATAAGAGGCGGATGCATGGTATTCTTGTCGGATGAGACGACAAGACGCCCGCAAGCTCGATCACGCGACGTTGGAGGCGATCCGAATCCGCGCGGTGCAGCGGGTGCAGGCTGGGGAGAGTCCGGAGCTGGTGATCCGTACGCTGGGCTACTCGAGCCGCTGCATCTACAGTTGGCTGGCGATGTATCGGTCTGGCGGGTGGGATGCGTTGAAGGCGAAGCGCATCCCTGGGCGTCCGAGGAAGCTCAAGGCGCAAGACATCCGTTGGGTGTACCGGACGGTGACGGGCAAGAATCCTCTGCAGCTTGGCTTCCCGTTTGCGCTGTGGACGCGCTCGATGATTGCGAGCTTGATCATGAAGCGCGCCGGGGTGCGACTGAGCCTGGTGTCGGTTGGACGTTTGCTGGCGCAGCTTGGACTGACTTGTCAGAAACCGTTGTGGCGTGCTTACCAGCAGGACGGTTCGCGGGTCGAACAGTGGCTCAAGCACGAGTACCCTCGGATCCGAGCTGCGGCGAAGCGCGAAAAGGCGGAGATTTACTTCGAGGACGAATCCGGGGTGCGCTCGAACTTTCACAGTGGCAAGACCTGGGCGGTCAAGGGCGAGACGCCGATCGTGCGTGTCACGGGGCAGAGATTCTCTCTGAACATGATCTCGGCAATCAGCCCGAGAGGGGCGTTGCGATTCATGGTCGTCAAGGGTGGAGTAGGCGCAAAGGTATTTATCGGCTTCCTGAAGCGCCTGATGCAAGGGCAGCGCCGCCCAGTGTACTTGATCGTCGATGGCCACCCTTCACACCGGGCAAAGGCAGTAAAGACCTACGTGGAGAGTCTGGACGGTCGGCTGAAGTTGTTCTTTCTGCCGCCGTACTCACCGGAGCTCAATCCCGACGAGCTCGTCTGGAACGACGTGAAGAACAACGCCGTCGGCCGCTCCAAACTCGACGGTCCGAAGGACCTGCACCGCGCTGTCGTCGGTCGACTGCGCTTCTTGCAGAAGCGCCCAGATCGACTCCGCAGCTTCTTCCGATCGCCCGACACACGCTACGCTGCCGCGTAACTGAAGATACTTACGTACTGGTTAGTAAATCGCCAGCCCCAGTCCATTTGCGCCGCGCCGGGATCGATGACCAGGGGTGGCTCCGGTTCTTTGGACAGATTTCTTGCCGGGATAAGTGGATCTGCCTGAGCGGTTGATGTTGATGCTGTCTCGATCTCGTGCTTTCGTCAATACTCTTTCACCACGGGCAGTCTGACGCGCAGCGGCAGAAGCTCCGTGGATCGGTTCGGTCACCGTGATCATGCCGCTCGCTTGAGTTCGGTGCGGCCGTAGTACAGTTCGTCGGGCGTCTGGTAGTCCAACGCCTGGTGAACTCGCTCGGCATTGTAAAATGCCAAAGTACTCCCGCAGCCCCTTTCTCAGGTCAGCTCCGTTCTGGTACGCATGCAGGTACACGTTCTCGTACTTCACGCTGCGCCACAACCGCTCGATGAAGACATTGTCGATCCAGCGACCCTTGCCGTCCATGCTGATCTGCACCTTCGCCTCCGTCAGGGTATCAATCCAGTCCGTGCTGGTGAACTGCGAGCCCTGGTCGGTGTTGAAGATCTCGGGCTTTCCATGCCGTTCCATGGCCTCCTGCAGCGCCTCGACGCAGAAGTCCGGCGTCATGGTGTTCGATACTGTTGGCGGTGGCGAAGAAGCGCGCTTTTTTGGGGTTGACTGGCGGATTGTTCTGAGTGGGCGGCGTGAGTGCGGGTGCCGCGCTCTGGGGAAGCCGGATTCAAAACGGCGGATCGTCGGAGGTGGCGTTTGAGATGTCTGGCGGGAGTGAAGGGGCGAGTTCGTGGATGCGGTTCAAGAGCAGCCCGCGGTAATGGCGCTCGAGTGCTTCGACGAGCTGGTAGAGGAAGTCGATGAGCGCGGCGGCATCCTCGCCGGACAGCTCCAGCGGCAGGCACACGATCGGCAGGTCGTTTGTGGGCCTGCAGCGCCCGGATGTGGGCGGGGTCTTCGATCTGCGCGGCCCGATCGAAGCTCCTGGGGTGGATAGCGATGATCGTGCGGCCATCGAGGATACGCACGGTCTTGACGGTGGCGAGCACCTCGAGGGTGCGCCGGACGTGGGTATGGGGGACGGAGTAGTCGTTGAGATCGAAGCGCGCGTAGGGGGTCTTGTGGGTGCGCACGATCACGCGCTCCTCGGCCGGGAAGGGCTCCTCGGGCAGAGCGAGCAGGTGCGCCCGCTCGGCTTCGAAGCACTCCCGCACCGTGCGGCTGCGATCCTCCGGGCAGGGCCGAGCGGCGGCTTCCCCGGCGCACCAGGCGAGCGCCTGGGCGTTGAGGTCGGTGAGATCGGTGAAGCGCCGCGCCGCGAAGAACCGCTCGCGTACAAAGCGGATGGCGCGCTCGACGCGGCCCTTCTCGTTCCCGCGGGCGACGGCCACCGGGCGCGGGGCGAACCGGTACCAGGCCGAGAGCTCGAGCAGCCGGGGCCCGCGCGAGGTGCACCCGCTCGAGCACGGCGCTGCGTAAATTGTCGCACAGCAGGGTACGAGGTACGGAGCCAAAGAAGGAGAAGGCGCGCACGTGGCCATCGAGGAAGGCACTCATCGCGGCCCCGAGGTAGAAGCGCAGGAACAGGTACCGGGAGTACGACAGCACCATCACGAAGGCCATCAGCGGGCGCAGCGCCTTGCCGACGGCGAGCTTGCCGAAGTGCGCCCAGTCGGTCTGGCCTTGATCGCCTA
>JBOHZT010000138.1:0-8289 GCA_050738535.1 Steroidobacteraceae bacterium | reverse complement strand
GCAGCGCCGAGCCCTGGAGCTGATCGAGAAAATCGCCGCGTAGACAGAAACTCCGCACCTTGGTCGCGGCCATCGCCATGAAATCATGGAGAAACTCCGTCTCCCGGGCGCAGGAACTTCAGGCTAGTGCAGCGGGGCATAGGTCCGGCCTGCCTCGGCAGAGCGCAGGCGGACCTAGGCGGCCCTCAGAACTTCAGCTGCACTCCGGCATAGAACCGCCGTCCGATGGTGTCGTAGTTCTCGTCGGTGACGCCCACGGCATTGCTGTAGCCGGGGATCGCGCCGACCCAGCGCGGCCAGGCATCGAACAGATTGTCGATGCCGGCACGCACCGCGATCTTGTCGGTGACGTTCCAGCGTGCAAACAGGCCATACAGATTGTATTCGCCGGCACCCAGCTCACCGGGCGAGGCGCCGGGAGGCGGAGCGAGACCGGGCAGGTGCTGCCAGCGCAGCCCCACTGAAACGGGCCCCACCGCATATCCGAGCGTGGTGTATAGCTTGTAGCGGAAATAGGAATACACACCGGTCGCGTCGTTCTCGTAGGTGGTGCCCGTGTAATAGACATACGGCGCCCCCGCGAACGCCGATTCGCCGTATTCCTGCAGATAATTGCCGATCACGTTGAGGCTGAGACTGCCGGGCACGTGCTCGAAGATCGAGCCGATGGCCGAGGGCTGGAACGCCCAGTCAAACTCGAGGTCGAAGCCGGACGTCTTGATCCCGCCCATGTTGACGAACGTCGCGTTGTAGTTGCGCACGGCGCCGTAATAGTCGCCGACGGCCGGGGAGTACTCGCGGTTGATGAGCGCGCAGTAGGGATTGCTTGCGGCCATCTGCGCGCCGGTATAAGTACCGTAGGCCGCGCCGACCTCGCTGTTGAACTGCGGGTCGAGACACTGCTGGTACACGGCGAGGAACGAGGGCTCGCCAATCGCGTTGTCGAGCTGAATGTGGTAGTAGTCGACCGACAATGACATTCTCGACACCAGCGGACTCTCGAACGGGGACTGCAGGACGATGCCGGCCGTGAGGGTCCGTGCGACCTCCGATTTCAAACTCGGGTTGCCGCCCGTGAGTCCGAGCGCGTACGGAAACGGAATGGCCGTCGCACCGTTGAAGTCGTAGTCGTAGGTATTCGCGCTCCCGCCCGGCACCATGATCGCGGCCGGTCCGCCGTCCCGGGTGATGAGGTACTGGCACAGTGCCTGCGCGTTGAGGCGGTGGGGATTGGAGGCGCTGTTGCCCCAGGTGGGCGTGACCGAATAGACGGCGCAGGGGTCCGGCGCGTTGAGCGAGAGCGAGCTGCTGCCCCTCGGCGTGAACAGCTCGGCGATGTTTGGC
Source organism: Steroidobacteraceae bacterium (assembly GCA_050738535.1). Taxonomy (GTDB): domain Bacteria; phylum Pseudomonadota; class Gammaproteobacteria; order Steroidobacterales; family Steroidobacteraceae; genus JASHUC01. The sequence continues at coordinate 6,945 of JBOHZT010000138.1, read as the reverse complement.
GCGCGGTTGGCGACCTCGAGGCCGCCGCGGAACTTCACCCAGTCGGTGACCGCCCAATTCCCCATGATCTTGAACGTATTGACGCTCCCCTCCGGCTCGTAATGGGAGAATCGGTAGCCCGGATCGATCTCCAGCGACTTGACGAACGGCAGGTTCTTGATGATCGGAATGGCCGCCTCGCCATAGATCTCGGAGACATTCGTCGCGCCATGAACGGCCACCGGCAGGATGATATTCTGGATGGTCTCCGGAAAGCTTTGGTTCGCGTTGTAGCCTGAATCGGGGTTGAAGTCGAAGGCGTCGTCGCGATAGTCGGCCCCGAAGGCGACCTGGAGCTCGCCCGCGTGGAAGGGCATCTCGAAGAGGCTTCCCTGGAAGTCGCCCTCCGCGATCTGCTGCGTCAGCTGCGAGACCGTGTTCATCTGCATCAGGATCCAGCTCGCGCAATTCGAGGAGAGCGCGCTTGGACTCACGTTGGCCGGTACCGAGCCCGACGGCGTGAAGATCGGCAGCCCCGAGGTGCACGACCCGGCGACCGCGAGCCCATACGGATTGGTAAATCCCTGACCATAGAGGTTGGAGCCGAACAGCGTCTGCGTGCGGCCCCAGTTGGCATAGCCATTCGGCTGCTGCTCATCGACGTTGGTCACGCCGTGCGACCCGTAGACATCCCAGGTCCAGCTGTTGGCCCACGCCCACGGTACGTCGCCTTTGAGGCCGAAGGTGAGCTGATAGACGTTCGAGGTGTTGTCCTCGGCGAAGCCGCCGATGTACGTCATGTCCCCGTTGTACTCCCACGGCGCATTCGGGTCGGGCCGTGAGTCGAGGAGCGTCGCGAGCTGCGGCGGTACCGGCTGGAAGGTCGCGGCACCGGTCGGATAAGGGAGCGCGATGCCGCTCGGGGTCACGACCGCCTGCGCTTGGGTCGCGCCCGCCGGAATCTTGCCGAACGTCGGCGAGGCGGGATTATCCCAGGCGCCGTCGTAGGGAACGTACGTGGCCCAGACGCTCTCGAGCCCGGAGTAACCCGCGGCCTGAAAGTCGGTCCGCGTCTGGCTGAATGTGAGCCGGGTATACGCGGTGACGTGCTCGTTGATGTTGTAGTGGGCCGCGAGATACGCCGACCACTTCGTCATCGGAATCTGCAGCGGATCGCGCTGCTCGTTGTTCCAGCCGAGCGAGCCGTTGGGATTGATCTTGTAGCCCGAGGAGCCACTGATCGGACCGGTATAGGGATGCGCCGGGTCGAGCGGGTTGTTCACGTCGAAGAGATTGCCATGCTGGTCGATGTAGTAGGCCTGCGAGGTGGGCGGGAGCCAGCCGTTGGCGGGATTGTTGCACGGTACGCCTGGCGGGCAGGCCGGAGCGTAATATTCCTGCAGCGGCACCATGCCCCCGAGGGTGCCCGGGTCGTTGTACCCGGCCTGGACCCAGTCGTGATCGACGCCGTTGACCTCGCCGATCTTGGACCACGTGAGGGCCACCATTACGTTGCCCTTGTTTTGGGCGAAATTCGAGCCCATGAGGGCGCTGATCTGGTTCTCCGAGTCGTCTCCCACCTGGCTGATCCCACTCTGGGCGTCGACCTCGAAACCCTGGTAGTGCTGCTTGAGCTTGAAATTGACCACGCCCGCGATGGCATCGGCGCCGTACGTGGACGCTGCGCCGCCGGTGATCGTCTCGACGCTCTGGATGGCCGCGGTCGGGATGCTGCTCACATCCACCACCAGCGCCGCGTTGATGGGCTGAGTACGCTGCCCGTCCACCAGGACCAACGTGCGGTTGGCCCCGAGTCCACGCAGGTTGAGGGTCGTCGCGCCCGGCGTCGAGGTGGCCGAGGGAAACGGCTGCTGCGCGGAGCTCAGCGCACTCTGGTTGGCCGAGGGCACGAACTGCGGCAACCGGTTGAGTGTCGTCTCGATCTCCACGTTCGAGGTGTCCTTGAAGGCCTCGGCGCTCACCGTGACGATCGGGCTCTGCGACACGTAATCGCGCCGGCGGATGCGTGAGCCCGTCACGACGACTTCGGTGAGCGTGTTCGGGTTCGCCGATGGTGCCGTCGAGCCGTTCGCGGCACCGGCTTTCCCGGCCGGCGCGGTCGGCGGAGCCGGCGTCTGCGTAACCTCGGCGGGCGCAGTCTGAGAGTGTGCGCCGCGATCGGCCGCACTCGCGGGAGGACCTGCGACAAGCGTTGCCCACAGGCCGAAGGTCATTGCCAAAGCAACGGCGAACGCTGCGGCGGAAGTCTCGCGCCGGCTCACTGCCCCGGAAGGGTAGTAAAGGGATGCCGAGACTTTCGCCGCGAGGAGCCACGTGCCGGTGGCGTGTTTCATTGCTGCTTCCTCCCTCGAAGGGCGCCGCTCTTGCGTCTGCGGACACACGGCACGAAACTAACGTGCCGAAGATGAGCCGCCGCGCCCGCTAGGATGAACGGACGGTGAACGCACGATGAATCTCGGAGCCCTGCGCGTGAAGCTCGCCGCGACGGCGGTCGCCAGCTTCGTTTTGACCGGCCTCATGGCGGTGCTCGTCCTGCGGACGACCCGGGAAGCCGAGCGGCTCGGCGAACAAGTGCATGCGAGCCACGAGCGTATGCAGCTGCTCGCACGACTCCAGTACACGGCAAGCCGACTCCAACAGCTCACCCACCGGGATGTGCGCGCCGGAACTGCGCAATCGGCCACGCAGCTGCGTGCGGCGCGCCAGGAATTCATCGGGGCGCTCGCCGCGCTGCGGGCGAATGCCAGGCCAAGCGCGATGTCCCGTGCGCTCGGCGATCCGCGCGCGGTCCAGCGGCTCGCGCTCGCGGGTCTCGGACTGGCCCTCGGAGTCTGCGCCGCCTGCTTCGCCCTGCTCCTCGCGCGCTTCGGCCCGGGGCTCAAGCGTCTCGAGACCGCGGCTCGTGCGTTCGGCTCGGGTGATCTCGCGCACCGAGTGTCGCTCCGCGGCCGCGACGAGCTATCACGGCTCGCCGCAGGCGTCAACTCGATGGCGCAGGCGCTCGCGGACCAGCAAACGGCGCTGCAGGAGCACCGCGCGGGGCTCGAGCGCGCCGTCTCCGCGCGCACGGCCGAGCTCGAGCGTGCGAACGCGGCGCTCTGCGCGCAGGACGCGCGGCGCCGAACATTTCTCGCGGATGCGAGCCACGAGCTGCGCATGCCGCTCACGATCATCCGCGGCGAAGCGCAGGTCGCCCTGCGCGAGGGCGATGACCGGAGCTCGCCCGGTGCCTCCGAGGCACTCGAGCGCATCCTCGAGCAAACGCGCGTACTGACCCGGCTCCTCGAAGACCTCTTCCTCATCGCGCGCGCGGAAGCCGGCGGATTGCCATTGAGCGTCCGCGCCGTCGATCTCGGCGAGCTCGTGCGGCGAGTCGCGCACGATTTCGCGACGCTCGCCTGCGAGTCGGGCGCCACGGTGCGCGCCGATGCGCAGGGGGCTCTCATCGCCCACGTCGATCCCGACCGCATCCGGCAGGCGCTCGTGGCGTTGATCGACAACGCGTTGCGCCACACTCGGCCCGGCGTCGCCATCCACATCGGCGCTCGGTCGGAGCGCGACTGGATCGCCATCACCGTGACGGACGATGGTCCGGGCGTCGACCCCATCATGGCAGCGGGGCTCTTCGGCCGATTTCGGCGCGGCCGGACCCGCAGCGAGGGGTCCGGGCTCGGGCTCAGTGTCGTGCGCGCGCTCGCGGAAGCGCACGGGGGAACCGCAAGTCTCGGCAATGGCGCGCGCGGGGGAGCGTGCGCGGTCGTCAAGCTGCCGCGGCGCATGGTCCCGCCGGCGGCTCGGGCGGGCCGCGACATCCCCGCGTCACAGTCCGCAGAGTGCCCGTATGCGGCCGATGCCGCGATTCCGGCCGCGCTCGGAGCCGCGTGATGTCCTTGCTGCTCGTGGAGGATGACGAGCGCGTCAGTCGGTTCGTCGCCCGGGGGCTCGAGGCGGAGGGGTATTCCGTCGTCGTCGCCTGCGACGGGCCGCAGGGCTTCGCCCTCGCCCGGACCCAGCCGCACGAGATCGTGATCCTCGACGTGATGTTGCCGGGATATTCGGGCAAGGACGTCTGCCAGCGTCTCAGAGCAAACGGCGTCAGCACTCCGATCCTCATGTTGACGGCGCTCGATGCCGTCGAGGACAAGGTCGATGGTCTGCGCAATGGCGCCGACGACTATCTCTCGAAGCCGTTCGATTTCGACGAGTTGCTCGCGCGCATCGAGGCGCTGATTCGCCGCTCGAAGCATACGGCTACCGAGCGCGCCCGCGTGCTGCAGGCGGGTGAGGTCACGCTCGACCGCGATTCGATGACCGCGTGCTGCGCGGGTCGGCAGGTCGAGCTCACTCTGAAGGAGTTTCAGCTGCTCGAGCTGCTCATGAGCTCACCCGGCAAGGCGATGAGCCGCACGCGCATCCTGAACAAGGTCTGGAACTACGACTCCGACCCGCTCACTAACATTGTCGACGTCTACATCCGCCGGCTGCGGACGAAGCTCGGCGCGGACCCGGACCACGGCCTCATCCGCACCGTGCGCGGGTACGGGTACAAGCTCGACCCCGACGTCTCGAGCGACTGACCCGCGAGCGCCACCGCTACGTCGAACGCTGGGGCAGCGCCATTCGCGGCCGGCGCCGTGGCAGGCTTGGGTGGTTCGCTCACTGTTCACCTCGGGCCGCCTCGCCTTGCACGCTTGGCGGCCTTCTTGTTTCAGCACCTCACCTCATGCGGCCGCCCGCACGGTCTCAAGCCGACGCCGGCAGATGCTGAGCATGGCGATGCCGTGTCCGCGCGCGGGTGCCGGAGGCACGGCCTCCGGAAATCTCAACGGGCAGGCCTGCGCGAACCATGAGTTTGATTAGAAATTCGATCGAGAGCCGCTCGATCTTGCCGTTGACAATCTTGCTGATGGTCGGCTGCGGAACCTTGAGCGCCCGTGCCGCTGCGACTTGGGTCCCACCTTTGCGCTCGAGGTATTGCTCGAGCACAGCGGCGAGCTGGCTGCGAATGTGCAGTGCCGCCGCTTCTTCGCGCGGGAATCCGAGGTCGAGAAACGGGTTTCGGCTCATATCAGGTCAACTCCTGCCTAGCGAGCTCACGAGGTCCTTATAGCGATTCCTCGCGAGCTCCAGTTCTTCCGTGGGGGTCGCAATCCCCCGCTTCGCCTTCTTCTGGAAGGCATGCAGCACATAGATGCGGTCGGCGATGGTGGCGACGTAGATCACGCGATAGGCGGCATGAGCCGCCGCCGCTCGGGTAGACGAGTCGAGCGGTGTAAATGCCCCGAACGCTCGAATCGACGTGCGAGAGCTGCAGCTCGATTACGTCCGGCGGGAAGCCTTGCTCGTTCAGTTGCGCGCTCGCCATGGCGCGAAAGCCGTGCCCCACATCCCGTCCGACCCGTAGGCCGGGCGGCGCAATGCGTGGTTGATCGTCGCGGTCCGATATCGGCTTGGCCGGGACGGGCCCCGGGGTACACCAGCTCGGTGCCTCCCGTGATTGCACGGAGCACCGTCAGCAAGGCCACGGCCTGCCGCGAGAGCGGAACCCGATGCTCGCCCGGCTTTTTAGCGCGAGGGAAAGAGTGATATGGTGCCGGCTGTAGGAATCGAACCTACGACCCCATCATTACGAATGATGTGCTCTACCAGCTGAGCTAAGCCGGCACGGACCCCGCCCATGGAGGCCGCGAAATTCTACAGGAAACGCGGCTCGAGGAAATGCGCCGTCGCGATCTTCAGCTCTCGCTCGGCTTCCTGCGCAGCCGGATCACAAGGTCGATGCCCGCCATCTCCATGCCCGGCGGAGGCACCGGAAGGCGGCTGAACTGCACCTCGGGGACCGGCACGTCGATGAGGCGGCCGCTATCGAGCTCGTGGAAGTGATAGTGCGGGCCGATGTTCGAGTCGAACCACGCGCGCGCGCCGTCCACGCAGAGCTGCCGGATGAGGCCGCGCGAGGCGAACAGGTTCAGGGTGTTGTAGACCGTCGCCTTCGAGACCCGGGCGCCGGTGCCCCGCAGGGCCGCAAGGATCTGCTCCGCCGAGAGATGCTGGGGCGCGGCCAGGAGGAGCGAGGCGATCTGCATGCGCTGCGCCGTCGGCCGGATGCCGAAGTCCGACAGGCGCCGAGTGCAGAGCGCGGAGACATCCGGTTGGATCGGGCGGCGTTTCTCCATAACCAATCATTATAACCAATAGGCGGGCGAGGCCAAATTCTCCTGCTCGCGCCGGATCCGCGGTCTCCGCGGCTCACTCGGGGTCCGCGCCGGCCTCCGCACCCGCGCGCCGCAGCTCCCTCGGCAGCGAGAACGTCACCCGCTCCTCCCGGCCGCTCACCTCCACCGCGGACTCTCCGCCGAGCGAGCGCAGATGGGCCACCACCTGTTGGACCAGGATCTCGGGGGCGGAAGCGCCGGCCGTCACGCCGATGACCGTCTTGCCCTCGACCCACGCCGGGTCGAGCTCCTGAGGCCCGTCGATGAGGTAGCCCGGCACCCCGCTGCGCTCGGCGAGCTCCCGCAGCCGGTTGGAGTTGGAGCTGGTCTTGGACCCGACGACGATCAGGGTCTCGCAGCGCTCGAGCATCTTCTTGATGGCGTCCTGGCGATTCTGTGTCGCGTAGCAGATGTCCTCCCTGCGCGGCGTGGCGAGCCCCGGGAAGCGCTGGCGCAGCACCTCCACGATCTCCGCGGTGTCATCCATCGAGAGCGTCGTCTGCGTGACGAAAGCGAGCCGGGCCGGATCGCGCACCGCGAGGGAGGCGGCCTCGGCGGCGCTCTGCACGAGGTACATCCGACCGCCGAACGACGTATCGAACCGGCCGAGCGTCCCTTCCACCTCGGGATGGCCGGCGTGGCCGATGAGGATCACGTCGCAGCCCTCGCGCGCGTAGCGCTGGACCTCCATGTGCACCTTGGTGACGAGCGGACAGGTGGCGTCGAAGAC
>JBOHZT010000137.1:0-8373 GCA_050738535.1 Steroidobacteraceae bacterium | reverse complement strand
ATGCAGCAGGGGGCGACCGAGAACATCCGCACGTACGGCATCTACAACGGCAAGGCTGCGGTCACCGTGGACGTGCAGAAGGAGCCGGGCGCCAACGTCATCGACGTGGTCGACCGGATCAAGGCCGAGCTGCCGCTGCTGCAGGCCGCCATCAACAATCCCAATATCCATCTCACGGTCACGTCCGACCGATCGGCGACGATCCGCGCTTCGCTCAACCGCGTCGAGGAAACGCTCGTCATCTCCGTGATCATGGTCATCCTCGTCGTGTACGTGTTCCTCAACAGCGTTCGCTCCGCGCTCGTGCCCGGGGTGGTCATCCCGGCGACGCTCCTCGGGACGTTCGGGGCGATGTACCTGCTCGGCTTCACGCTCGACAACTTCTCGTTGATGGCGCTCACGGTCGCCACGGGATTCCTGGTGGACGATGCCGTCGTCGTCATGGAGAACATCACGCGGCACATCGAGGCGGGAATGCCGCGCATGCAGGCGGCGTTCCACGGCGCGCAGGAAGTCGGCTTCACCGTGCTCGCCATGAGCCTGTCCCTGGTTGCGGTATTCATCCCGTTCGAGCTGATCGGCGGCATCATCGGACGGCTGTTCGGCGAGTTCACCATCTCCTTGAGCATCGCCATCGTCATCTCGCTCGTTCTCTCGCTCACCACCACGCCGATGCTGTGCGCGCGCCTGCTCGGATTCGAGCACCGGCGCTCGGGCGCTCCGAAGCCGCGGCTCTTCGACCGTGCCTTCACCTCCCTGCGTGCCAACTATGAGCAGGCGCTCGAGTGGATATTGGGCCATCGCCGCCTCACGCTGATGGCGCTGCTCGCGGTGATCGGGCTCAACTTCTACTTCTACAAGGCGATCCCGAAGGGCTTCTTCCCCGAGCAGGACACGGGCCAGCTGCGCGGTGCGATGCGGGCGGATTCCGCCGCCTCCTTCCAGCTCGTCAAGAGCAAATTCGAGCAAGTCGCGCACATCATCCAGTCGGACCCGGCGGTGGCGAGCGTCACGGGCTCCGTGGGCGGCAACAGCTGGCGCGGCGGGGGCACGACCGCGCAGCTCGACGTCACGCTGAAACCCCTCGGCAAGCGCAGCGCATCCGCCCAGCAGGTGATCGATCGGCTGCAGCCGCGCCTCGCACGGGTGAGCGGGGTACAGACGTTCCTGCGGTCTCAGCAAACCATCGGCGGAGGCGGCGGCGGACGGTCCTCCAACGACGAATACCAGTACACGCTGCTCGGCAGCAACCTGGCGCAGCTGCGCACCTGGACGGACAAGCTGCGCGCCGCGCTCGCGCACGTCCCGCAGGTCGCGGACATCGACTCGGACGTGCAGCCTGGCGGGCTGCAGGCGAACCTCGTCGTCGATCGCAATACCGCGTACCGGCTCGGCCTCACTGAGGCGCAGATCGACCGCGCGCTCGAGGACTCCTTTGCCCAGGCCCAGGTCTCGACCATCTACGATCCTACGAATCCGGAGCAATACCGCGTGGTGATGGAGGTCGCGCCCCGATTCTGGCAGAACCCGCAGACGCTGAAGGACCTATACATCAGCACGGCCGGAGGTCCCGTGAGCGGCACCGCGCTCACCCAGGCGCTCCCCGGCACGGTGAGCCTCGGCAAGAAGGGGACCGGCTCGGCCAGCGCCGGCTCGCTCGCGCGCAACGCATCGCTCAACGCGCTCGCCACCGGCGGGCGCGGGAACGCCTCGACCGGATCGGCCGTCTCCGTGAGCTCCGAGACCGTCGTGCCATTCTCGGCGTTCAGCCATTTTGAGATCGGCACGACACCGGTCAGCGTCAATCACACCGGCAATTCGGCCTCGAGCTCGATCTCCTTCAACCTGCCGCCGGGCGGCTCGCTCGGCGAAGCGCTCGCCGCGATCCGCCGAACCATGGGTGATATCCACATGCCGGCGAGCATCCAGGGCAGCACCTACGGAACGTCGCGCCTGTTCCAGCAGAATGCAAACAACGAGCCCCTCATGCTGCTCGCCGCCCTCCTCGCGATCTACGTCGTCCTCGGCATGCTCTATGAAAGCTACGCACACCCGCTCATCATTCTCTCGACGCTCCCCTCCGGAGGCCTCGGCGCGCTGCTCGCGCTCGCCGCGACCGGCATGCAGCTCAACCTCGTCTCGTTTCTGGGCATCATCATGTTGATTGGCATCGTCATGAAGAACGCGATCATGCTGGTGGATTTCGCCCTCGACGCAGAGCGCAAGCTCGGACTCGATCCGGTCGCGGCCATCCGGCGGGCCTGCTCGCTGCGCTTCCGGCCGATCATGATGACGACCTGCGCGGCGATCGCGGGAGCCCTCCCGCTCGCCCTCGCCTGGGGCGAGGGCACTGCGATGCGCCGCCCGCTCGGCGTGGCGATCGTCGGAGGGCTGCTCGTGAGCCAGGTGCTCACGCTCTTCACGACGCCAGTCGTCTACCTCTACGTTCATCCCCGCGCGCGCCGCAAGCGCGATTCGAGGCAACCGCAACGCCTCGCGGCGGCGAGCTCCGGTACGGGGGCAGGCGCATGAGCCGCCTTTCCCGCCTCCTCGTGCCGGGCGCCGCCGTCCTGCTCGCCGCCGGGTGCGCCGTGGGGCCGAACTACAAGCGCCCGACGGTCCCGACCGCGACGAAATACAAGGAGGTGAACGGATGGACGCCGAGCGAGCCCGCCGACGTGCTCTCACGCGGACCGTGGTGGAACATCTTCGGCGACCAGGTGCTCGATGACCTCGAGAAGCAGATCGACATCTCGAATCAAAATGTGCTCGCGGCCGCGGCCGCCGTCGAGCAGTCCCGGGCGCTCGTGCGCGAGGCGGAGGCCGACTTCTGGCCCACGATCTCCGTGAGCGGCGGCCAGAGCTTCACCGCCAGCGGCGGCCGGCCGGTGCAGAGCATCAAGTCGGCCGCCGGCACGGTGAACTGGAGCCTCGACATCTGGGGCCAGATCCGCCGCACGGTGGAAGGCCAGGAAGCGTCCGCGCAGGCGACCGCGGCGGCGCTCGCCGCCGCGGAGCTCTCCGCCCAGACGGATCTCGCCACGGATTACTTCGAGCTGCGCGCCCAGGATCAGCTGGAGAGGCTCCTCACGGACATCGTGGCGGCCGACCAGCGGGCGCTCGACATCGCCAAGGCGCGCTACAAAGCCGGCGTCGCATACAAGGCGGACGTGCTCTCCGCGGAGACGGAGGTGCTCACCGCGCAAACGCAGAAGATCAACGCGGGGATCACGCGCGCCACGCTCGAGCATGCGATCGCGGTGCTGATCGGCAGGCCGCCCACGGAGTTCTCGCTCATGCAAACCGGCCTCGCGAGCACCGTGCCGACGGTGCCCCCCGGCGTGCCCTCGACGCTGCTCGAGCGCCGGCCGGACATCGCCGAGGCGGAGCGCCAGATCGCCGCGGCCAATGCGCAGATCGGCGTCGCGATCTCCGCGTTCTTTCCGAGCCTGACACTTACCGGTTCGGACCAGTACTCGGGGCTGCGGCTCGGCAAGCTGATCCGCGCCTCCAACCAGATCTGGGCGATCGGCCCCGAGCTCGCGGAGACGCTGTTCAACGGTGGGCTGCGCGTCGCCCAGGTCGCGGAGGCGCGGGCCGCCTACCGCGAGAACGTCGCGAATTACCGGCAGACGGTGCTCTCGGACTTCGGACAGGTGGAGGACGACATCGCCAGCTTGCGGATCCTCTCGAAGCAATCGGTGCTCGAAACGCAGCTCGTCAAGGACGCGCGCGAGAGCGAGACGCTGACCCTCAATCAGTACAAGGCCGGCACCGTGCCGTACAGCAGCGTCATCACCGCCCAGACCACGCGCCTCGATGCCGAGGAGACGGCGCTCTCGGTGCAGCTCAATCAGTTCACCTCGAGCGTCGGCTTGATCGAGGCCTTGGGCGGCGGCTGGAACGCCTCGCAGCTCAAGTAGCGAACAGCTGCCCTGCAATATCGCGGAAGGACTTGAACTCGAGGGCGTTGCCCGAGGGGTCGAGCAGGAACATCGTCGCCTGCTCCCCCGGGCCGCCGACGAACCGCACGTGAGGCTCGACCACGAAGTCGACGCCACGCTGCCGCAAGCGCTCGGCGAGCTGGCTCCAATCCGGCATCTCGAGCACCACGCCGCAGTGCGGCACGGGAACGCTGTCCCCGTCCACCGGATTGAAATGCGCGCCCACCCGCCCGCGCTTGCCGAGATCGCGGTTCAAATGGCACACCAGCTGGTGGCCGTAGAGATTGAAGTCCACCCACTGATCGCTGCTGCGGCCCTCGCAGCACCCGAGGAGATCCTTGTAGAACGCACGCGCCTCGAGTAGGTCCCGCACCTGGATCGCCACGTGAAAAGGGGTCAGCGGCATGGCTCGTCTCGCCTAGGCGCTGGAGGGGGCGCCACAGCGCGCAGCGTAATGGCCGCTCGAGCGCTTCGCCAGCCTCCTGAGTTCTCGGTACTATTGGGGTCATGAGGATGAGGCCGAGAGCCACCTTCCGAGGCGTCGTCGCCCGCGGTCCGATGCAGACGGCGCGGCTGGCGGCCGGCGCCAGCTCCGGGGAGCCTCGAACGGCGCGCGTACGCGTGGGCCGGGAAGTGGCCGGGCGCGCCGGCAAGGCAGTCTCGGTCATCGCCGGGCTGCCGCTCCCCGGCGCAGCGCTCAACGATCTCGCCGGACGTCTGAAGAGGCTCTGCGGAGCAGGCGGTGGGGTGAAGGCAGGCTCGATCGAGATTCAGGGAGATCACCGCGACCGTCTGGTCGCGGAGCTCCAGAGACTCGGCTATGACGCCAAGCGATCCGGCGGTTGAGCCGGCGGCGGCCCGGGCGGGCCGCGCCGCGGTCCCGAACCGTGCACTTCGCGGCAGCGAGTGTACGATGCGCTCGTGTCGGATGTGAGCTCGAATGACGCTTTCGAGCCAGAGCAGCTTCCTGACGACGTGCAGGCGCTTTTGCGCGAGCGGATAGAATCCTACGAGCAGCTGGAGGCGCTCCTGGTGCTGCAAGAAGAGGGGGGTCGAACCGCGGAGGAGCTCTGCGCGCGGCTGCGCGTGCCGTTGACGCTGGTCGAATCGGCGTTGCGGGACCTGCAGTCGTACGGGCTCGTTCAGCCGCGGCCCGCGCAGTCCGCGCCGCAGCAGCCCGAACCGGCAGCGCAGCGCTACGTGTATGCACCGCAGACTGCGGCGCTGGCGGCGGCCGTCGCGCACCTCGCGAGCGCCTATGCGCAGGACCCCGTTCCCATCATCAAGCTCATGAGCTCGAATGCCATCCAGCGCCTGCGGACGGGCGCCGTACGGGCGTTCGCGGACTCGTTCATCCTGCGCAAGGACAAGGACAAATGATGGCCGAGGCCGTCTATATCCTGTGCGCGGTAACGAGCATCGTCTGTGCGTTCCTGCTGCTGCGAGGCTACCGCGCGAGCCGCACGCGCCTGCTGTTCTGGGCCAGCTTGTGCTTCATCGGCCTCGCGATCGACAACGTCCTGCTGTTCGCGGACGTCGTCGTCTTGCCGCAGATCGACCTGTTCTGGTACCGGACCTCGTTCGGGCTCGCTGCCATGCTCGTGTTCCTGTGCGGCCTCATCTGGGAATCCCGCTAGACCCGTCACCGACGAGACGCTGCCATGAGACCGTTCATCTTCGGACTGCTCGTGATGTCGTGCGCGGTGGTAGCCGTCTTCTTCCTGCATTACTGGAAGTCGAGCGGCGACCGCCTGTTCGGATTCTTCGCGGCCGCTTTCACCGCGATGGGCGTCGAGTGGTTCATGCAGATGCTGGTCGCTCCCGCCTTGCCCACTCTCAAGTACGTCTATCTGATCCGCCTCTTCGCGTTCATCCTCATCATCATCGCCATCGTCGACAAGAACGCGCGCGAGCGCCGGCGCTAGCTCGCGCGCCGTCGTGCGGCGGTAGCGAGTCCCCCGCCCCGGCAGGGAACCCAGCCCCTCGTGGCGGGTTTACCCGCACACCGCCCCTGCGGCGGCTCGAGCTCACGGCGCGCGCGTATGACTCACCCATTGCAGCTTGCGATGCTCGCCGTGTACTGCGGCGCGCTGATCCTGCTCGTCGCGCTCATGGTCGGGCTCTCGTACGCGCTCGGCCCGCGCCACCACGCGCCCGCGACGGTGCAACCCTTCGAGTCGGGCATCGTCGTCGTCGGCGACGCTCATGTGCGCTTCCCGGTCCAGTTCTATCTGATTGCGATGTTCTTCGTGGTCTTCGACCTGGAAGCGGTCTTCATCTATGCCTGGGCCGTGGCAGCCCGCGAGGCCGGCTGGACGGGGTACGTCGAAGTCATGATCTTCATCGGCATCCTCGCGGCGGCGCTCGCCTACCTGTGGCGAGTCGGAGCGCTCGAATGGACCCCGTGGCGCAGCCGCCGCGAGACCTGAGTGCATGCGCTGGTCGCTCATCAAGACAGATGGGAATCCTGCCGGGAACGGTGCGAGGACCGCCGCGGCGCAATCACCGTCCGCCGCCGCAGCTCGGTCGGGCCTGCCGGCGGGATCCTTCGCGGACGCCATCCGCCGCAACCTGATCCTCTGCAAGCTGCAGGACTTGGTCTCCTGGGGCCAGAAGTACTCGCTGTGGCCGTTCAACTTCGGTCTCTCCTGCTGCTACGTCGAGATGGCGACGGCATTCACCAGCAAGTTCGATATCGCGCGCTTCGGCTCCGAGGTACTGCGCGCGACCCCGCGAGAGTCCGATCTCATCGTCATCTCCGGAACCGTGTTCCTGAAGATGGCGCCGGTCGTGAAGTGGCTCTACGACCAGATGCTCGAGCCCCGCTGGGTCATCTCCATGGGCTCGTGCGCGAACTCCGGCGGGATGTACGACATCTACAGCGTCGTGCAAGGCGTCGACAGCTTCCTCCCGGTGGATGTCTACGTGCCCGGCTGCCCGCCCCGGCCCGATGCGCTGCTCGAAGGCCTCGTGCTGCTGCAGCAAGCGATCGGCACCGACCGGCGGCCGCTCAGCTGGACGGTCGGCCCCCAGGGCATCGATCGGGGCCCCCGGCCGAGCTTGCGCGATCTGAAGCGCGAGGCGCGGCGGCGGCAGACCGAGCTTCGCCCGCCGGACTCGGTGTGACGGCCGGCCCCGTGGCAGCCGCCGCCGCTCCGCCGCGCACGCAAGGCGCTCCGCCGATCGCGGTGGAGCTGACGCGCCGATTTGGAGAGCGTGCGATCACGCCGCAGGCGACGCGCGACGACGTGGCGACCTTCTGGACGGACCAAGGGCACCTGCGCGCGCTCCTCGAGTACCTCAAGGTCGAGGCGCGCCCGCCGCTCGCGATGCTCCTCGACCTGACGGCGATCGACGAGCGCCTGCGCACCCACCGGCAGGGGCAGCCGCCCAGCGATTTCACGCTCGTCTATCACCTCATGCCGTTCGAGGGCGGGCAGGACGTCCGTTTGAAGCTGCCGCTCGAAGGATCGGACCCGAGCGTCCCGACGATCATCGATCTGTGGCCGAACGCCGACTGGTACGAGCGCGAGGTTTGGGACATGTTCGGCATCGGCTTCATCGGCCATCCGCACCTGCGGCGCATCCTCCTGCCGCCGACCTGGCACGGCCATCCCCTGCGCAAGGAGCACCCGGCGCGCGCGACCGAGATGGGTCGCTTCTCACTCCCGCAGACGCAGGCGCTCGCCGAGCAGGAGGCGCTGCGCTTCAAGCCGGAGGACTACGGGCTGAAGCGCGAGTCCGGCACGACGCAGTTCATGTTCCTCAATCTGGGACCGAACCATCCGAGCGTGCACGGCGTGTTCAGGATCGTCCTGCAGCTCGAGGGCGAGGAGATCCTCGATGCGGTGCCCGAGATCGGCTTTCACCACCGCGGCGCCGAGAAAATGGGCGAGCGTCAGTCCTGGCACACCTACATCCCCTACACCGACCGCGTCGATTACCTCGGCGGGGTGATGAATAACTTTCCGTATGTGCTCGCGGTCGAGCGGCTCGCGGGAATCGAGGTGCCGCCGCGCGCCCGCGTCACGCGCATCCTGCTCGCGGAGCTGTTCAGGATCGCGAGCCACCTCGTCTTCTACGGCACGATGGCGCAGGACCTCGGACAGCTCTCACCCGTCTTCTACATGTTCACCGATCGTGAGCGCGTCTTCGAGATCATCGAGGCGCTCTGCGGGTTCCGCATGCATCCGAGCTTCTTCCGGATCGGGGGCCTCGCCGCGGACCTGCCCCGCGGCTGGGACGGCATGGTGCGGGACTTCGTCGAGTACCTGCCCAGGCGGCTCGACGAATACGACGGGCTCGTCATGAAGAATCGGATCTTCAAGGCGCGCACCCGCGGCGTCGGCGCGTACACCACCGCGGATGCGCTCGAGTGGGGCGTGACAGGACCCGGCCTGCGCGCGACCGGTCTCGAGTGGGATTACCG
>JBOHZT010000136.1:0-8376 GCA_050738535.1 Steroidobacteraceae bacterium | reverse complement strand
CGGTTGAGCTAAGAATTACACCCGAGGCGCTTCGGGTGTAATTGCGTTTTACGCTCGAAGCGCTCGAGGGCGTAATTCTCGCCGTGCGGCATCTATCTTGCCCCACGTACGCGCTATTAAATAGTTGTCCTCTGACACTCGGAGGGCACCATGCCACGTCAACTTTCCGTCCGTGCCGAGATCCCGCACTCGTGGGACGTTGAACACTGGCCCGCGGGCGTCTATCCGCACTCAGAAGGCCGGGCCCGGTACCTGATCCGCACCTACAAGGACGAGCTGCTTCGTGAGGGCGCGATGTCCCGCGTGGGGCGCGAGCTCGTGTTCCTCGGCGCGAGATATTCACGCTGGCTCGAGCGCCGGGCTGCGTACGTCCCGGACTTTGAGATCGCGCCGAACCGCCCAAAGAAGGACGCCGCACAGGATGCGGCTGCCTGATGGGCGCACAGAGCACCGCCCCCGAGCTCGCGACTCGGAGGACGGCAGGATCAGCGAGGAGAGTGCGCAGTATAGCACCGCGCTGCTCGCGATGCGGAATCGAAGGGGAACTGCGGCACTGCGCCACGAGCCACGAGGTGAGTCATCGCTGCCCCCGCTGTCTCGCGACGCTCGGTGGCTGGATCGGCCACGCGTGACTCATGGCGGCCGGCATCGACATCGCGAGCCTGCCGGACTGGGACACGCCGGCTCGGGATGATCGGCAGCAGGAGCTCGCACTGTGAGCGCCGCCGACTGGGCCTCGAGGTACCTCGAGCGCTTCGGCTTCGCGCTCACGCCCCTGCACGGCAAGGCGCCTTATCGCGCGCATTGGAACGACGACGAGCAGCTCATCCGCACGCCTGGCGCTGCACGCGAGCACTGGCGTCGCCATCCGCAGGACGGGATCGGAATGTGCCTCGGGCCGTCCGGCCTCGTGAGCCTCGACTGTGATGACGTGGATGCTGCACGAGCGGTGCTCGCCGCTGAGGGCATCGACCTCGACAAGCTGATAGAGACGACGCCGACCATCGTCGGGCGGGCGCCGCGGCTCGAGTTCCGCGCGCCGGGGCATCCACAGCTTTCGGCGATCGCCGTCGAGATGCTCCCGACGCTGAAGGCGGAGGCAAAGAAGAGGCAGGAGGCAGCCAGCAAGAATGCGCCTCGGGTTGCGAACGGACGCTTTCAGCCGGTTCCCCCGGAAACGGGGGAAGGCGTTGCGGAACCTCACTCCGGCGAGGCCACCGTCCAGGCGGCCTGGATCGTCGGCCTTGAGCTCGGGCGCAAGGCCATTGTCTGGCCGGCCCGCGCCGAGGGCGAGAAGCCGATCACCGTGCTCGAGCTGCGCGCCGGGCGCGTGCAGGACGTGCTACCGCCGAGCATGCATCCCGAGACGCACCGGCCGTACCGCTGGCTCATGCCTCCTCGAGACGGATTCCCGCCGCTCCCTGATGCGCTGCTCTCTCTGTGGCTCGGGTTCGACGAGTTCCGCCGCCGAGCGCGGGCTCTGTGCCCGTGGGCAGCACCGGAGCCGCAGGAGCATGCACCTATCGCAAGGCGCTCGAGCCCGTACACCGGCCCGAGCATCATCGCCGCCTTCAACGACGCGCACAGCGCCGCGGCAATCCTCGAGGCGCACGGCTACGAGCCGGCCGGCCGGCGCCGGTGGAAATCCCCGAACGGTCACGGAGTCGCAGGCGTGACGTTGCTCCCGAGCGGCAGGGTGTACTGCCACCATGCGAGCGATGCTCTGGGAGATGAGCATGCGCACGACGCATTCGATCTATTCGCGTTGCTCGACCATCACGGAGACCAGCGGGCCGCGGTAAGAGCCGCCGCGGAGCTCCTCGAACTGAATCGGAGGGTTGCCGCATGAATGCCGAACCCGAGGAGCTATTCGACGAGCCAGCGCCACCGGCCGAGGAGATCCCGGCCGAGGCGTACGAGGACGAGCCTCACGCGACAGAGGGGCCGATCGCGCTCGAGGACTTCTACGCGTACATGCCCGCGCACAGCTACATTTACACCCCGACACGCGAGCCGTGGCCTGCCCCGAGCGTCAACGCGAGAATCCCGCCGATCGACATCGGCGCGAAGAAGCCGATCAGCGCCAGCGAATGGCTCGACCGCGTCCGGCCCGTGGAGCAGATGACTTGGTGTCCGGGGATGCCCATGGTGATCGAGAATAGGCTCGTCGCCGACGGCGGCTGGATCGAGCGGCCCGGTTGCCACACGTTCAATCTTTATCGGCCGCCGCTTCAGGTCGAGGGCGATCCGGCCGAGGCCGGTCCGTGGCTCGCGCATGTTCACCGCGTATTCCCCGCAGAAGCCGAGCACATCGTCAAATGGCTGGCGCATCGCGTGCAGCACCCCGGCGAGAAATTGAACCACGCGCTGGTGCTCGGGGGAGATGAGGGCATCGGCAAGGATTCGATCCTCGAGCCGGTCAAGCACGGGGTCGGCTCGTGGAACTTCGCGGAAGTCTCACCGCAGCAGCTTCTCGGGAGATTCAACAGCTTTGTGAAGTGCGTGATCCTGCGCATGAGCGAGGCGCGGGATCTCGGAGACATCGATCGGTACGCGCTCGCCGAGCATCTCAAACCGTACATCGCGGCGCCCCCCGACGTGTTGAGATGCGATGAAAAGAATCTTCGCGAGCATAGCGTGTTCAACCTGATGGGGGTCGTCATCACGACCAATCACGAGGACGGCCTACACATCCCGGCCGATTCGCGCCGGTACTTCGTCGCCTGGTCTGAACTCACGAAAGAAAGCTACGACCCGAAGTATTGGCGAGACCTTTATCGCTGGTACCACGCCGAGGGCGGCATCGGTCACGTCGCCGCGTACCTGCGCACCCTCGACCTCTCGGCCTTCGATCCAAAGGCCCCACCACCGAAGACGCCGGCCTTCATGGCCATGGTTGCAGCCGGGCGGGCGCCCGAGGATGCCGAACTGGCCGATGCCATCGATGCGCTCGGCAATCCCGCCGCTGTCACCGTGGCCATGCTCTGCATCTATGCCAGCGAGACGTTCCGCGAATGGCTCCAGGACCGCCGCAACAGCCGCCAGGTGCCGCACCGGATGAAGGCCGCCGGATACACCGCCGTGAGCAATGACGCCGCTCAGAGCGGCCTGTGGGTCGTTTTAGGTAAGCGCCAAGTCATTTACGCACGTCGAGAACTTCAGATCCGAGACCGCATCGCCGCCGCCAGCCGGCTCTGCCGGGAGGGCCGGGCGTGAGTGCGCAAGCAGTGAGTGCAGTGAATGCAGTGATCCCCTATCTGCATTCCCTCACGTGTGTGCGCGCCCTCGCGCGCGCGCCGACGGCCTTCGCTATTTACAAACAGTCAATTCAGAGGGGCATATGTGGTCTGTGGATACGGATGGCGAATCACTGCATTCACTGCATTCGGTGCAGGGAGGTGACGGCCAAACGCGCAGACGCCCTCACCCCCCGTAGGGCTCGCGCCGAAATCCCGCCCGGCCGGCTTACTTTTATAGACCCGTGGCGTCCGACGCCCCCGCTCTCCGCCTCCGCGCCACTGACCGGGCCGGCTCGCGCTTCATGTGCTCGAGGTGGCGCCGTTCCCGTCGCCGCCATGTGGTGGCATCGGGACGTCTCAAAACCTTTAGTTTTTGGTAGACTCTACCCTCGAAGTGCCGCTCTAGTCCGGTCAATGACTTGCGGCGCAGAAATCGGCTCTCAGTCGTGGAGGGTTTCGAGAGATGGCTACCGAGCGTCAGATTCAGCGGGTCGCGGCGTACGTCCGGGTATCGACCGCCGAACAGGATCACGCGATGCAGATGGACGATATCCGGCGCCTGGCCGAGCTGCGCGGCTGGACGATCGTCGCGACCGTCGAGGAGACGGCCTCCGGCGCGAAGCTGCGCCCGGCCCGGCAACGGCTGATAGCGGACCTCAAGGCCGGCCTCGCCGATGCAGTCGTCACGTGGAAGCTGGACCGTTGGGGCCGGTCGACGCTCGACCTGCTCTCGACGCTGACCGAGCTCGACGAGGCGGGCATCGCCTTCGTGTCTGTGCGCGACTCGATCGACATGACGACCCCGCAGGGCCGGCTCATGGTGCAATTGCTCGCGGCCTTCGCGGAATTCGAGCGGGCGCAGATCCGGGAGCGCGTCACCGCGGGCTTGAAGCGTGCCAAGCGTCACGGCACTCGATCGGGCCGCGCGATTGGCCGGCCTGCCACTGCGGCCGAGCGGGCACCGCGGATCGCAACGCTCCTCGCGCAAGGCGCCTCGCTCCCCGAGATCGCCCGGCGCCTCGAGATGCCGTACTCATCCGTTCACAGGATCGCGCGGCACAAGTAGCTCTCGCTGCTGCGCCTGCGGCACGGCGCCGCGATCCGCTTCTAGCCGCCCCATCGCACCCCTCGGCGCCGGTCGTGGCGCTACGGGCCTCTCCGTGCGCTTTACGCAAGAACGTCTATGCGTGGTCGGGCTGCTGCCGGGTTCGTGAACGCTTCACGTATGCCAGCAGTGCCGCGTTGAGGCGCGTCTGCCAGCCGTGGCCGGCAGAGCGGAAGAACTCGACGACGTCCGGATCGAGCCGGACGTTCACGTGCACCTTGCGCGTGACAGCCTTTGGCCGTCCGCGCGGACGCCACGGCTTCATGCCGGCGATCTCCGCGGCAGACAGTTCGTGCGTATCAGGGTCCGCCTTGATTCCCGCGTTGATGCGCCGATCTTCAGCGGCGCTTGGGCTGACGAGCTTGTGTTGCCTCATAGTCCTTCACCTCGCGTTTGTTCGCCTTTCGCAGGCTGATGATGCGCACGGCATCGCCGCGCTCGGTGAACACGACGACATGCAGCCGCTTGCCGATGCGGCTCATCCCGATCATGCGCTGCTCACCGTAATTACGGCGCCGATCCTCGCGCGCGACGATTCCATCCCAGTCGAGTCGCTCGGCATCGGCAAGCGAGAGGCCGTGCTTGGCCTGATTCCTCGCGTCCTTCGGCGGGTCGAACTCGATTTCCACGGTAATTATTGTATCCACAACATATGTGGTTGTCCACCTCCGATGGAGACCGTATGAGCAGGTCCAGGATCGGCGGCGCGCTCGACATGCACGCGCTGGCGCTGCTCGCCGACCGCGACCGTCATCGCCCGCTCGATGCCCCGACCCTGCGAGCCGCCGCCGTGGAGCTCTCCCGGCGCGGCCGCACGCCGCGGGACATCGCGGCGAGTCTCGGGCTCAGCGAGGCGGCCGTGCGGCAACTACTCAGTTGGGAGCGCGCATGAGCGACGCTGAGCGCCTACAGGCCGTCCACGAGCTGATAGCGCGGGCTCTCCATGCCCTGGAGCGCGAGTGGCCCAGCGCCGCCTACGACGCGATTGCGCGGGCCTCGGAGCTGCTCGAGGAGGCGCCATGACGGTCCGCAATCACCCGGCCCTTGAGCACTCGCAGCACGTCAGGGCGACCATCCGCATTGCGTGGCTCGGCCTCATCCGCCGCCAGCCGTTCGCCCGGCACACGGCCCGGCAGGTCCGCGAAGCACTCCCGGCGGAGCTCGCCGGACTCCCCGAGCGCACGGTCCAGTGGCACATGGCGAGGCTTGCTGCAATAGATTGCGCACGGCGCAATTTATCTATCAAGCGCACCTCGGCATAATCGACCGAACTATCCAGTAGATACGACGATGGCACGCGGCAAAAGCAGCAAACTACTGGCGACGCTCCCGGACGGGTACTCAGCCGATTGGCTCGCCCGCCTCGATAAACGCACCAAAGTCGCCCGCGCGGTGCTTGGGCGCATCGCCGAGCTCGAGTCCGATGCCGGCGGCGCCGAGTCACTGTCCGCCGCACGGCGCAGTCTCATCCGTCACGCCGCGTGGCTGGACGCGGTCGTCGAGACGCACGAGCTTCGCCTTGCTGGTGGCGAGCAGATCGACAGCGGCGCCTATACCCAGTCCCTCAATAGCCTGATCGGGCTCTTGCGGCTCCTCGGCCTCGAGCGCCAGGCGAAGCGCGGCCCGACGCTGCGGGAGATCATGGACGTCGAGCCCGCGGACGATCCGCCCGAGGACGACCCGGAGGAACCGCTCCCGGAGTCGCCCGGCGAGCCGGTCGCCGCGCCTGAGCCCGCTCCGGCAGCCGTGGAGGCCGGATGAAGCTCCACGCCTACATGACCTCCCGCCGGCTGCTCGGCAAGGAGTTCTCGCGCCCGAGCTGGGCGACCTGGCGCATGATCGCCCGCCTCATCGACGGTGACGCGCGTCTACTCTCGCGGTCCGATCGGGAGCTCGCGCTCCGTCTCACCGGACGCATGACGCTCCCCGCCACGGCCCCTCGCGAGGTGTACATCGGCGCTGGCCGGCGCGGCGGGAAATCTCGCTTCGGCTCCCTCGTCGCCACCTGGCTCGCGGCCGAGCACTACCCGCAGCTATCGCCCGGCGAGACGGCGATCGTCGCGCACGCCGCCCCGGATCGCCGGCAGGCGGCCATCGACCTATCCTATGCGCGCGGCCTCATCGAGAGCAGCGCTCCACTGCGCTCCGAGCTCGAGCACGTCACCCAGGACACCCTCACTTTCTGCCACGGCACGCAGCTCGAGGTGGCCACGGCCTCCTACCGCACCGTGCGCGGCCGCACCCTCGCCGGGTGCGTGATCGACGAGAGCGCATTCCTTCGGTCCGAGGACAGCGCGTTACCCGACCTCGAGCTTGCCCGGGCGGTGCGCCCGGCCCTCCTCACCCTCGGCGGCCTGCTGCTCGTCATCAGCTCCCCGCATCGCAAGGTGGGCCTGTTGTACGAAGCGCACCGCAAGTACTTCGGCGCCGATGGCGAGACGCGCGGTCTCTACATCCAGGCGAGCTCGCGCGAATTGAATCCGACACTCGACGAGGCCGCAATCGCCGAGGCGATGGAGGACGATCCGGCCGGCGCGCAGTCGGAATACTTGGGCCTGTTCCGCGCCGACCTCCAGTCCTTCCTCGACGACGCCACGGTCGACGGGGCGATCATCGCGGGGCGGCGTGAGCTCGGGCCCGCCCCCGGCCTCACGTACGCCGCATTCTGCGACCCGAGCGGGGGGCGAAACGATGCCTTCACGCTCGCCGTCGCGCACCAGTCCCCGCGTCATGGCGAGACTCCCGAGCGCCTGGTCCTCGACTGTGTGCGCACCATTGCCCCGCCGTTTGACCCACAGAGCGCCGTCGAGCGCATGGCCGCGACGCTGCGCGAGTACCGGCTATCCGAGGTGACGGGGGACCAGTACGCCGCCGAGTGGACCGTCTCGACGTTCGAGCGCTGCGGGGTCAAGTACGTCGCCAGCGAGCGCAACCGATCGGAGCTCTACCTCGAGATGCTGCCGCACTTCTCGCGCGGCGCGGTGGAGCTCCTCGACTCGCCGCAACTGCGCACACAGCTCTTGCTCCTCGAGCGCAAGACTCACGCGGGCGGTCGTGATGCGGTGGACCATCCCCGCGGGGCGCATGATGACCTCGCGAATTCTGTCTGCGGCGCGTTGCTGCTCGTCGGCGGCAAGCGCCGCGGGGGCTGGTTCAACCAGGCGCCCGGCGCGTTCCCGCCGGCCGCGTCCGTCATGCGCGGGCGCGGAGCGATCTTTTGAGTCCGCACCGCACAGCGCCGTCCGCCGAGCCCGCATCCGCGAGCTGCTGCGAGCCCGGTCGCAGGATGAGCCCTTGCTCAGCGCCCCGGATCTACTGCGGCTCCTCGGGGAGCCGGTGAGCTTGCGCGCGATCGAGTTCGACATGCGCATCATCCGGACCCTTCGCGCCGCGAAGGATCTATCAGCAGCGTCGCGGACACCGCGTGCGCGGTCTGATAGTTTCTATGCGTATGACGACTCAAACGCGCACCCCTGACACTCGGCACGCCCGGCTCGGCGTGTCGCTCCCCGTTGGTCTGCTCGAGCGCATCCGCGCGGACGCGGAGCGAGCGCACCGGCCCGTGTCCTGGCAGGTCGCGTTGATGGCGCGCCGGTACTACGACTCTATCCATTCACCCGGCCACCCGGCCGCAGGAGCCTGACCATGCCTTCCCTAGAGATTTCCATCGCCCGCGAGGTCCGTCTCGACCTCGCCCGCAGGTCCCAGCTCTATCGCCGCGCTGCCCCGCACATCGGCGCTGCCGCATTCGATTCCGACATTGAGGAACTTTCGGCTCGCGAGTTCGCGCAGCGATGCCTGAAGAAGCTCGGCCTCGCCGGGACCCGAGACGGCAAGATGCCCTCCGATCCGATCACGGCCTTGGAGAGCTATCTCGACGGTTGCGACGACGCGCGCGATGACTGGCGCGCCGATGTCGCCGGTCCATCCCCGCGCGTGCGGGGAACACCGGCATCCGGTGATCTCGCTGCGCCAACGGTACGGTCCATCCCCGCGCGTGCGGGGAACACCCCTTGTCCGGCGGGTTTTCAT
>JBOHZT010000135.1:0-8380 GCA_050738535.1 Steroidobacteraceae bacterium | reverse complement strand
TATGCGTTCCGGCCTCGATGATGGAACCGTAGAGCGCATCGACGAACTCTGCCGTCTTGGGCGTCGAGCCCGAGGTGACCTTCTTGATGTTGACGAGGCGATGGTCCTTGTCGCCGGGGTTGATGCGTTCTGGACTGTAGCCGACGAAGAATCCGCGATTGAACTGCAGGCGCGACTCGCGCTCCAGAATAGGCACACACACTTCTTCGGTACAACCGGGGTAGACCGTGGATTCGTAGACCACCACATCCCCCTGCTTCAGCACCTGGCCGACGCTCGTGCTCGCCCCGATGAGAGGCCTCAAATCCGGGCGGTTATAGCGATCGATGGGTGTCGGTACCGTGATGATGTAGACGCCACAGCGCCGCAGGTCCGAGAGCTCTGTCGTGAAGCTAAGGCCGGTCGCGGCGGAGAGCTCGGCTTTCGAGACTTCGAGAGTGCTATCGCGGCCGCTCTTGAGCTGCGCGACCCTCTCCTTCTTGAGATCGAATCCCACCACGCTGAAGTGCTTGCCGAACTCCACCGCCAGGGGCAGACCAACGTAACCGAGGCCGACGACGGCGATGCGGCACTTGCGCAAACTGAACACCACAGATCCTCCCGCCTAGTGATTTTGTGATTTGACTTAAGGTAGGGAATTGTCGCGATCCAATCGCACAACCGATACGATCCAGTTCCCACTTCAACTCAGTTCGAGTCCGTGGAATTCGTGCCGATCCGCACTTTCCGCCTCACGGCGACACCGGCATCATGCTTGCGACATTCGTGTGCTGGCCATGAGGTAGAGGCGGCGTCTCGCGCATGCTCGCGCGCTTTGACGACCACCGCAATCGCGGCGGGATGGCGCGCGTCCCTGATCACCCGACGACATCGTCGTCGCGACGCGCCGATTCGGCTGCATCGTTAGCTCTCGCCCTGCGGCCTCATCCTCTTCGAAGGCTCCAAGACCGAGACACCCCCGAAGCTGAAGGTTTTTCGCCGGGCGACGGCAAGCAGTCGCTCTGTCCGACCGATTCCCGCGCCCCGGTACTGGCCGCGTCACCCCGGAAACAGCGCATTGGCCGATATCGCGGCGCGCTCGAGCGCCACCGGCTGGACGGAGTCGCTCCCGGTGGCCGTGAAGCTCGTGCGGTAGCCGCCCGCATCAGGCTCCCGGAAAACCCGAATCGCGCGCCGCTCGATGTCGATGATCCACGCCTCCGGTACGCCGGCCAGGGCGTAGAGGGGCACCTTGGAATCCAGATCGAAGCGCAGCGTCGTGTCGGACACCTCGACGACCAAGAGGGCATCCGAGGCGCGGGGGTGGTGTCCGAAATATCGGTCCGGGCTCGGCTTCAGGAGCGCTAGGTCAGGCTGCGGAACCGAGCCTTCCCCCAGCACCAGCGGACACTGTGAACGAGCGATGACACGGTCAGCGGCTGCACGAATGAGTCTGCTTGTGAGCTCGCTCAATACCGTCGCGTGTGGACTACCGAGGGGCGCCATCTCGATGATCTCGCCCCCGATCAGCTCGAGCCGCGCCTCGGGCGCGAACACGCCAGCGTTCCCCATTTCGAGGAATTCGTGCGCGCTCACCGTGTGCCGCCGCGGATAGTCCAGGCCCGCGTTCATTACCGTCGATGATACTGCCGCCCCGTGCTGCTCTCCACCCCGCCGATATAATGCCCCGGTGCCTTCCTCCGCCCCTCTCGCGCCCACCGCGCGCGTCCTCGGCATCGCCGGCTGGAGTGGCTCCGGCAAGACGACGCTCATCGTGAAGCTGATCCCGCTCCTCACGGGGCAAGGTCTACGGATCGCGACCTTGAAGCATGCGCACCATGCCTTCGAGGTCGACAAGGCCGGCAAGGACTCCTACGAGCACCGCAAGGCGGGCGCGAGCGAGGTGATCGTGTCCTCGGCGCGCCGCTGGGTGCAGATGCACGAGGTCGGCAGCGGTGCGGAAGCCTCGCTCGCCGAGTTGCTGCGCAAGCTCTCGCCCTGCGATCTCGTCCTCGTCGAGGGCTTCAAGACCGAGACGCACCCGAAGCTCGAGGTCTTTCGCCAAGCGACGGGTGCACAGCCGCTCTATCCCACCGACTCCCGGATCGTCGCCGTGGCGGCGGACGGGCCATTGCCCGATGCGCGCGTTCCCGTGGTGGATCTCAACGACGTAGCCGCCGTCGCGGAGCTCGCTTTGCGGGTCGCGGAGCCGCTCGCCGCGGTCATGACGAGGCTCGAGGGCCCCAAGTCACTCGGGCGCTCGTGACGCCCCGAAATCCCCGTGTATCGCGCCCCGGATTCGCTCGCGGATCTCGCTCGCCACTGGCGTCTGCTCGAGGAGCGCGAGGAGCCTGTCCTGCGATACGAGCCCGCGGGCAGCGAGCTCCCGGGTGAACGTGCGATCCTTCTCCCGCGAGGCCACGTACTTGGCAATCGCGAGATCATGCGGATCGAGGCACAACCCTTGCGCGCCTTCGGTAACACCCGGCGCGAGATTCACCAGGCGCCCCTTCCAGCCTTTGGGCAGCGTCGCGGTACGCAGATCAACCGGGTCTGCATAGTATCCAAACGTCTCATGGAACGGCGACAGGTATCCGATCGCATTCAACCATTCTGTCCGAGAGCCCTTCTTTCCGGCGAGGTCGACTTCGACCGATTTCACGATCTCATCGGCGATATCGGGATGCTTGCCGTGCAGCGATTGGCTGCCGATGACGATGAACTGCTTCTCGCCCGTGATCCGGCCGGCGGCTCGCAGAACGTGATCAAGCTGCTGCTTCTTCATTCAGCCTCTCGACCTCGCTCCTCGGGAGCAGCCCCGCGAAGGGCGCAGACTGCCGGAGCCGCACAGCGGTCTCGTCGCGGCCGAGCATGGCGGCAAAGAGCTCGCCGTCGTCGCCTCGCTCCGCGATAGCGCGCCACTCGTCGAACGCGGACACCCACACGCCCTGCCGCCTCCAGCGGTGCAAGTTCGCGAGGATTTGGGCCCGGATCAGCCGCGGCTCGCATCGACGCACGATAGCGAGCGCCATCTCGCGCCTGAGGTCATCCAACTGCGCGTGCGTCATGCTTCCGCGCCGCAGCAGATGCAGACCCTGTTCCGTCAGCTCGAGCGAGTCCCCCTCGCCGACTTGCCAGCGGCCCAGAATCTCTCGTGGGAGGATGACTCCGAGGGAGTTTCCGATGCGTCGAACCCTGGCCTTCATCGGGCTGTTATAACACGTTATACCGCCCGCTGCGCGCCAGCCTCTCGGCCTGCTCCGCGATGCCGCCCGCACCGCGTCCTCGGCCGTCCAGGCGCAAAGCCGCGCCTTCGGGTACGCTTTGACTTCCTGTCGCACGAGGGAGCGCCGTTGGCGGCGCCCCGATCTGAGAATTACCTGATGAGCCCTCTACACGCTGCCTTGCTGATCTTGGCATCCGGACTTTTCTGCATAGGGAACCCGGTGCAGGCCGCGCCGTCCGAGCCCGCATCGGGTCTCATCTCCGCGGAAACGCAGTTCCAGCCACCCTCGGACTCGCCTTTCGCGGCGACCGCGTCCCCGGGCGCCGATTCCACCACCGCTCCCCCGCCGGCAGTCGAATCCAGCGTCGCCGCCGCGCCGGACTCCGATCCCGCCGCCGACCCGGAATCCACCCACCCCGTCTACAAGCGCCTGCTCACCGACTTCGAGGACTACTACACCGCGCCGTTGCACTGGAAGGCCGAGAACTGGGAGTTCTTCGGGAGCGCCCTCGGCGCCATCGCGCTCTCCCATCAGTTCGACCGCGATGTGCGCGATCACTTCACGGCGGGCACGACGGGGCTCAGGTCATCCAGCGATGACCTCACGGATGCGCTGCCCGCCGCAGCCTTGCTCATTGGGACGTACTTCTACTCGACGGAGTACCAGCACCCGAACGCCATGACGGCCGCCTTCGCCATGGCCGAGGCGGCCGGGCTGTCCTCGCTCACCGGCTTCGCCCTGAAGTACGCGGCCGGCCGGGAGCGGCCCTACCAAACCACCGGCCCCAACCACTGGGGCGCCGGTGGATCCTCGTTTCCCTCGCTCCACGCGACCGCGGCATTCGCGATCGGCACCGTCTTCGCCGAATCCGGCCAGGGCGGCTACCGCTGGGTGACCCGGATCCTCGGGTACGGCGTCGCGGGATTCACGGCCTACGAGCGGCTGCGCCACAACGACCACTGGCTCTCCGATGTGGTCGCCGGCGCGGCGCTCGGCGCCTCCTCCGCGGTATTCGTCCTGCACCGCACCTACGGCGGCCCCTCCTCCGATTTCTCGCTGGTGCCCCTGGACGGCGGCCTCATGCTCGCCTTCCACGCAACGCTCCAGTAAGCGCCACGCTGCATTGTTCCAGGGCAATGATGCATTGCCCTTCCGCGCCGCGGACTATGGCACGATACCCTTCTGCCCCCTTGAGCCCGGAGCGCCGAGCCGACGATGAGTATCGAGCCCAACGCCGTCCTCAGCGCGGCGCTCGCCCGTGGGAGCCGCTCGGATACTGGGCGGGCTGCGCAAGGCTTGGCGCCAGCTGAGCAAGACGCCGCAGGTCCGGCACTGAACGCCGTGCCGGCGGAGCACTTCGTCAGGTTCTATCTCGACGACGAAGTCCTCGTCGAGTCCGTCGCGGACTACGTGCGGGCGGGCGGGGCTCGCCGCTGGCGCAAGCGCCATTCTGATCGGGACCCAGCCGCACAGGGAGGCGCTCGAGCGCCGCTTCGTCGCGCAGGACCTCGATGCTGCAAAGTCCAACGGCCAGCGGGAGCCGCAGAAAGTCGTGCTGCTCGATGCTGCGGACACGCTCGCGACGTTCTGCGCGAGCGACGGGGGGCCGGACCGCGAAGCCTTCCGTGCGCGCATGGGCGCGCTGGTCGCGGAGGCCGCCAGCGCAGGCAAGGGCGTCGTGATCTTCGGCGAGATGGTCTCCCTCCTGTGGAAGCAGGGTCGAGCCGGCGCCGCCGTGCAGCTCGAGCAGCTCTGGAACGAGCTCGCGCAGGAGCACGCCTTCTCGCTCTACTGCGCCTATTCGCTCGCGGATTGTGTGGGCCTCGGCGATGTCGAGCCGTTCGAGGCGATCTGCGCGGCCCATTCCCGAGTCATCCCCGCGGGCCACGCGCGCGAAACGGATAGCGCACGCCAGCTCGCCGCGATCGTGGAGTCCTCCGACGACGCCATCATCAGCAAGGGGCTCGATGGCCGTATCCGGACCTGGAATGCCGCCGCGGAACGGCTCTTCGGCTACTCCGCCGCGGAGGCGGTCGGCCAGTCGATCACGCTCATCGTGCCGCCGGAGCGGCTCGAGGAGGAACGGCACATCCTCGGCGCCTTGGCGCGCGGCGAGCGCATCGACCACATCGAGACCACGCGCCGCACCAAGGACGGGCGAACAGTCGAGGTCTCGCTCTCGATCTCGCCGCTGCGGGATGCGAGCGGACGGATCATCGGCGCGTCGAAGGTCTGCCGCGACATCACGGCCCGCCGGCGCGCGGAGGCGCAACTGCGGGAGAGCGAGAGCGCCCTGCGCCAAGCGCACCAGGAGCTTCAGGCGCGCGTCTCGGAGCTCACGCGCTTCAATCAGGCCGCCGTCGGGCGCGAGCAGCGGATCACCGAGCTCAAAGCCGAGGTCAATGTGCTGCTCGAGCAGCGCGGGATCGAGCCTCGCTACCGGCTCGAGCGGGGCCGAGGCCCTCCGCTGCCGAAGACCTCGGCCGGCTTTCGAGACCCCTCGACCGTGCCGCCGCAGGGCGAGCCGCAGGTGCTCCTCGGGTATGACAACACGCCTCGTGACGGCGCCGTGCCCCTCGAAGCCATTCTGCGCACGGACCGGCTGCGCGAGCGGCCCTCCCGGCCCCCCGATCACGAGCGCGAGACGCAGGCCCTTGCGGCACTCCTGCGCCAGCTCAGCGAGGCTCCCGGCACCATTCTCCAGACCCTCGCCGACACGGTGCTCGAGATCCTCGGCGTCGGCTCGGCGGGCCTGAGTCTGCTCACGCAGGACGGCGAGGGGTTCTACTGGGCGGCGATCGCCGGTGAGTGGCAGCCGCACGTGGGCGGCGGGACCTCGCGCGACTTCGGCCCGTGTGGGGATGTGCTCGATCGCGACGCTCCGCTCCTGTTCTCGCACTGGGAGCATCGTTACCCGTACCTGAGCGCCGCCACCCCGCTCGCGGAGGAAGGACTGCTCGTCCCGTTCCACGTCGCCGGCCGGGCGGTCGGCACCCTCTGGGCGATCGCTCACGACTCGCAGCGGCAATTCGACGCAGAGGATCTGCGTTTGCTCGAGAGCCTCGGGCGGTTCGCCTCCCTCGCCTACCAGGTGATCGAGTATTCCGGCGTGATCGAGCAACACCACGCCGCCCTCAACCTGCTCGAGGACGCGATCTCGGCCCGCCGGCAGACCGAGGAAGCGAACCGCAAGTTGAAGGAGAGCGAG
Source organism: Steroidobacteraceae bacterium (assembly GCA_050738535.1). GTDB lineage: Bacteria > Pseudomonadota > Gammaproteobacteria > Steroidobacterales > Steroidobacteraceae > JASHUC01. The sequence continues at coordinate 1,966 of JBOHZT010000135.1, read as the reverse complement.
GAGGCGCTGCTCGAAGCCGACCGGCGCAAGGACGAGTTCCTCGCGCTGCTCGGCCACGAGCTGCGCAACCCCCTCGTCCCGATCGGCAATGCGAGCGAGCTGTTGTCACACCTGCTCGCGAGGAACGATCGCGCGCAGATCCCCATCTGCATGATCCGGCGCCAGGCGGCGCAGTTGACGCGGCTCGTCGACGATCTGCTCGACGTGGGCCGCATTACCCAAGGCCGAATCCGGCTCCGGCGCGAGCCGCTCGAGCTCGGCGCGGTGATCGCCCAGGCGATCGAGACGATCGAGCCGCAGGTGCGCGAGAAGCGCCACCAGCTCTCGCGCAGCGGTTACGAGCCGCTCCATGTCAGAGGGGATTTCGCAAGGCTGGTGCAGTGCCTCGCCAATCTTCTCGGCAACGCCTCGAAGTACACCGAGGCGGGTGGGGAGATCCGCATCGCCGCGCGAGCCGTCGGCCCCGACGCGGTGATCGAGGTCGCAGACAACGGCAACGGGATCGCGCCCGAGCTGCTCCCGCGCGTCTTCGACATCTTCGTGCAGGGCGACTGCTCGCTCGATCGCGCCCAGGGCGGCCTCGGCATCGGGCTCGCCGTGGTCAAGCGCCTGGTGGAGATGCACGGCGGGCAGGTCGAAGCCCGCAGCGCGGGCGTGGGCGCCTGCTCGACGTTCGAGATCCGGCTCCCGCGAGTCGCCGGCCCTGGTGAGGCCTCCCGCGATGCGGAACCGTTCAAACCCGCACCCCAGCGCGTGCTGATCGTCGACGACAATGAGGATGCGGCGACCTCGCTCGGGCTGCTCCTCGATCTCGGCGGCCACGAGACCGCGGTCGCCTTCAGCGGGCAGCAAGCCCTCACGCTCGTCGAGGCCTTCCGCCCGGAAGTGGCGCTCCTCGACATCGGCCTACCGCAGATGAGCGGGCACATGCTGGCGGAGCGGCTGCGCGCCATGCCGGCACTCGACGGCCTGCGCCTCATCGCGCTCACCGGCTACGGCCAGCCGGAGGACCGGGAGCGCAGCCGCGCCGCCGGCTTCGACGCTCACCTCGTCAAGCCCGTCGACCTCGCGGCGCTCGAGCGCGCGCTCGCGGCGAGCGCTTCCAGGGATTGACGTTCGACGCATTCGCCGCCATGAACGGCTGTGGCCGCTCGGCAAGCGCCGACCCGTCGTGATTGATCCCGCTCGCCAATGCGGCCAGCCAATTTCGCGCGATGAGGGCGTTCCGACCGCCGTGCTCGCCCGAGCTTACTCGGCAAGCCGGTCGATCGATGCGGTTGCACGCTGGTACGACGTAGCGCGGACCTCGGTCAACGCGGCGGTCCAATTCGAGCAGCGCTTCGCCGCTTGAAATTCCTGTTCGACAGTGAACTCGAGCCAATTGCCGAATACCCGCTGATTTCGACCTGAAGTTACGGCACACGCCCGCCATATACTCATTCGCAGGTAACGGCAGCTGACGGTCAGGCCGCGCTGGCCCACTTCGACAAGTACCCCTACACGCCCGCGGGCCCTCGTCGCGCTCAAGCGCGCGCTCGAGAGTCCAGGGCACGGCACGCTTGCATAAACCTAACTGATAGGTTATTTTGACCCTGCCAACCGTGCTTCGCGTCGACGATCTTCGGGTGGTCATTTGGCCGAACGATCATGCCCCAGCGCATGTGCACATCTTCTCGGCCGAAGCAGAAGCGAAGATAGAGCTGCGCGAGGCATCACCATATCCGAGGCTGGTTGAGAATCGGCGGATGAAACCCGCCGATCTGGCAAAGGCATTGGGAACAGTGCGTGAACATCGGACGCTGTTGATAGAGAAATGGCGAGAGATCCATGGCTGACTGGGTCCAAAAAGAGCTACGACGCTCGATTGCACGGGCAACTCGCGCCGGCGAAGCGCATCTCGCCAAGGTGCCCCGCGCCGTCGATGCTTACTATGACGCACGCAAGTCACGCCTTGTCGTCGAGCTGA